>JAIROZ010000167.1 GCA_031257255.1 Spirochaetaceae bacterium
GACAGTTAGCGTGTAGTCTGTATCCGGCGCTTCCGGGTCTTCCGGGCGTACTTGTATATTCACAGCCAAAGAGGTTCCCGAAGCCATAGCCCCGGAAGATGGCGCTGTAATAAACCCGCCTATCAGTTTTACAGGGGCATCCGCGCCAATGGAATACCAGATTTCCGCGCTTTCCGATATAGGCGTTATGAATATACTGTCTGTGTCTGTACCAACAGCAAGCGTATAGTCATGGGTGTCGATAAGGTTGTCCGGCACCGCTGGGTCTATCAAAGCGGTAAGTTCATCGCCGTCCGCCGTATTTTTTCTTACCACAAGCCCTGTAAGTATGCTATTCGTGTCCAGTTTGTGCACGGTTAGCGTGTAGGTCGTAGATTGAGCTTTTGTGTCCTGCGGGCGTACTTGCATTTTTACAACGATAGAGCCGCCAAGACTCAAAGCCCCGGAAGACGGTGCTGTAAAAGCGCTTTCCGTGAGTTTTGCCAGACTATCCGCGCCAACGGAGTACCAGATTTCCGCGCCTTCCGCCGCTGTAGGCGCTATGATTACTGAATCTGTGTCCTTGCTGACAGCAAGTGTGTAGATTGTTTCTTTGCTAAGATTTTCGGGCACAGCGGGGGTTATGCTGCCGGTAAGTTCATTGCCGTCTGCTGTGTTTTTTCTTACCGAAAGCGATGTAAGTTTGCTGTTTGGGTCGTCGTTTGCTTCGTGCATAACCGGTACAAAGTACTCAGCGCTCTTGTCTTCCTTGGTGGTTACCTTTATGCGGATAGTTTTTCTCACGCCGGAGTTAAGTTCATTCAATGGAAAACCATCGGGGCTTGGCGTCAAATCCGCTGCGCTTGCCGCATTTTTATTATCGCCCACAGCATACTCGGTGCTCTTTATTTTAGGACCGTAAGACCACTTAATTTGCGCTGTATTTTCTGTTACATCCGCCGGTATCTTAACTTCTTCACAATTGAACGTTTGAGGCAAAAAACCCTCAAGGTAATTTTTATTAGCAACATTAACGTTAAGTTCAGACAGTACCGGCGAAGATCCCGTTTCGTCAATGTCCGGCTTGCATGCCGTAAAAATCAACGCCGAAAATAAAAGAGCGGTCAGTACCACCCCTGTCCACTTCCATACCTTTATTCCATTTCTTGTTTTCATCCTAAATCTCCTTACAGTAAAAACAACTACCTTTCTATTGTAATACATATTGAATTATTTGTAAAGGGAAAACTCGCGCAATTACTATACCGCTCCAGAAGGCTGGTAAGTGTTCAGGCAAGGGGGAGGAAGGGGGGTTGACGATTTTTTCTTGCGGCAATAGCATAGCATAAATTCTTATTATTTCTATCGGAATAATAATATAAGGAGAATTATATGGCTAAGGCGCAAAGGGTTATGCTTATAGGGTTGGACGGTGCCGACCCTCATCTTATTGCCAAGTATATAAAAGAAGGGAAACTTCCAAATATACGCCGTTTTATCGAAGGGGGAGTAACAACCGAAGGCTTTGCAATGCAAGGCGTACTGCCTGTGATTACTCCGCCGAATTGGGCGAGTCAGGCAACCGGCGCGTTGCCCTTAACCCACGGAATTACCTGTTTTTGGAACCATACTTCCGGCAATGAACTGGATTTCTTTGATTACGGCTTCAATTCAGGACTGCTAAAGGCAGAAACAATCTGGGAAGCCTTTACCCGTTCCGGGAAAAAGAGCGTTCTTTTTAACTACCCAACCGCGTGGCCACCCAAAAACGATGATAACATCTATGTTGACGGGACAAGTATCTACACCAATCTGCGCGGATATATTGACTACGAAAAAATTTACAAACTGGAAGAAGGCGATTTTCCTCTTTTTGTAAAACCTCACAGGCTCAACAATAGCGGCGAAAGTTGCCGCGTAGAAGGCGATATTGACCGGGCATTCGCCGGTATCTCAAAAGAAGGCGGCGCTCAGGAAAAAACGGATGAATACGAAGGCTTTGGCTATACCCAGCCGGGACTTGTTACTTCCGAAACAAACGGTGAACTTTCCGCCGATTTGCCCAATTCGGATTATATTCGCTCTCCCTTAATCCGTTCCTCGCTTCGTTCCCTGCTTAGTTCCCCGCAAAAGCAAAAAAATCAGACGGAATTGTTCGCCGTACTCCCTGTAAATAACGCGAGGGAAGAGCGCCGCGCCGTATTAAAGTCCAACGAAGATGGAATTTTTGACACCGTAGAAATTTACGGCGCAAAGTTTCTGGGCGCGGCAAAAACCGGCAAATGGAGTGACTGGATATTTGATGTTTATACAATAGACGGAAAAGAACGGCGGGTCGCCTACAAAATCCGCGTTCTTGAACTTGACCCCGCCGGGAAAACGGCGCGGCTCTATCTTTCGTTTGTACTTGATATTGAGGGCGGAAAGTACTTTAAGCCGGAAAAACTTGGGGCGGAACTTTACGGCGCTGTGGGACCTATGCTCCAGCCTATAAACTACGACAGGCTCCGTCCGGCTGCCGATAAAGTTGCCGTAGAATCCCTCGAAGAAATGTATGTATGGCATGTCAAGGCGCTTGAATATATTTTGTCTAAAAATGATTGGAATCTTTTGTACATTCACATGCACGGCATTGATATGTACAACCACTTTTATCTTGACCACACTTACGAACAAAGTTCGCCGGATTTTCGCCGTTATCAGGAACAAATCTACGAATCGTACCGCATTACCGATGACTTTGTTGGCAAAATTATCGATGACTACCTGGACGGAAATACCGCGATAATCCTTACATCCGACCATGCGGGAGTCGGCAAACATCCCAGGCGCGAAATTCCGTTAATCGGGGACAGTTGGGGAATTAGCGTAGGTATTATGAGTGAACTGGGCTACACAGTACTCAAAGAAGAAGGCGGACAAAAAGTCATCGACTGGACAAAAACGAGGGCTATTTCCCAGCGGACTAGTTATATCTACCTTAATGTAAAAGGACGCGACCCGCAGGGCATAGTTGACCCGGCTCTTTATGACGAACTTGTAACCAAAATTATTGACGACCTCTACGCATGGCGCGACCCGCATACCGGCAAGCGTGTGATAGCCTTTGCCCTCAACAAAAATGATATGGAACTTGCCGGCTTAGGCGGTCCGCATTGCGGCGACATCTTCTTTGTTCTGGAACCGGAATTTACACGCTGCCATGGCAACGGACTGAGCAACCACACCTTGCTCGGCTATTCAATGAAGTCTTTTTTTGCGGCAGCCGGCGCGGGGCTAAAAAAAGGCGTAAAAATTTCGCGGCGCGTCCGGGCGATAGATATAGCGCCGACCCTATGCCATCTTGCGGGCGTAAAAATGCCCCGCGATGTGGAAGGCGGAGTCATATATCAGGCGCTGGATGAATTAGATGAATAAAAGGCGGCTGTATGAAAATTAAGCGCAATAAGTTGTTTTATTTTAGCGTATCCGCATTATCTGTGGCTGTGGTTCTTTTTGCATGGCAAATAGGTACATACAAAGGATGGATAAACACGCTTTTTCTTCCGGCGCCTAAAACTGTATGGCGGACTTTTTTAAGTCTGCTTAGGGACGGCTATAAGGGTAAAAGTCTGGCGCTGCATATACTTTTGAGCATGAAGCGCCTTTTTATCGCGCTGGGCGCCGCCGCGTTTGCCGCCATCCCTCTGGGGCTTTTAGCGGGGCGCTCCCGGCTGGCGCGGGCAATCATCGACCCCTTTGTTGAATTTTACCGCCCGCTGCCTCCGCTTGCGTACTACACACTTATCATTCTTTGGGTTGGAATACGGGACGGGTCAAAAATCCTCCTCTTGTTTTTGGGCGCTTTTGCCCCGTTGCTTATCGGCGTAATATTCAGCGCGGAAAAAATACCGGAACAGCGAATTAACGGCGCAAGGTCTCTGGGCGCTTCAAGGACTCAACTTTTTATCCATGTAATATTTCCATCCTGTCTGCCGGACATAATAACCAGTTTTCGTACCGCTGCCGGCGTGTCTTACGCTACCCTTGTAGCCGCCGAAATGGTGGCGGCGGTTTCCGGCATCGGCTGGATGGTTTTAGACGCAAGCAAGTACCTGCGGAACGACATAGTTTATGCGGGCATTTTTGTTATGGGGATTATCGCAATTCTTATGGATGCCGGATTGCGCGTCCTTGTCAAAAAAATTTCTCCCTGGATGGGGAAAATATAACTTTATAGGAGTAATTATGAAGAAAACAAAATTTTTACAGGCTTTATTGGCAGCCGCTATTTTTGCGGCGCTTGCCGTTGCAGGCTGCTCAAAAAGCAGAAAGGAAACAAGCGCCGGTAAAATTCCGGCGGAAATCCGGCTGGGCTATTTTCAATCGCCTAATGCGGAATTGCTTGCAAAAGGACTTGGCTTGCTGGAAAAAAGGCTTCCCGGCGTCAAAATCTCGTGGATTCTTTTTGAGGTCGGCCGGGATGTAAATACGGCAATGGCAAGCAATTCGCTCGACATTGCCACTATTGGGACGCCCCCCGGCACCTCAGGCATTGCCAACGGGCTTCCTTACCTTATTTACTATTTGCATGACACTATAGGTTCCAGCGAGGCGCTTATTGTAAAGGGCAATTCCGGTATCAAAACGATACAGGACATTAAGAACAAAATTATTGCCACGCCGTTCAGTTCCACATCGCATTTTAGCCTGCTTGCCGCGCTCAAACAGAACAATATCGGCGAAAATGAACTTACCATACTTGATATGAACGGGCAGGACATAGCCGCCGCATGGCAGCGCGGCGACATTAACGGCACCTACATCTGGCAGCCTGTACAGGGACGCCTTATTGAAGACGGCGGCAGTATTGTCATTACATCGGCGGATGTCGCCGCCGGAGGCGACCTGACCGGCGAATTCGGCATTGTAAGCAGCGCTTTTGTCAAGGAATATCCAGAGATTGTGCAAACTTATATTGATGTACTCAACGAGGCAACGGCGCTCTACCGGAGCGGTTCGGCAGAGGTTATAGGCGTTCTGTCCGGTGAATTGGGTATAAGCCTGAGCGATACAAAAACGGCGATGTCGCAGATAGTCATCCTTGATAAAGAAGAGCAGAAAAACAGCGCCTATCTGGGGACGCATGACCATCCGGGGAAACTGCCCGGACTTCTAAAGAAAACCGCCGGATTTTTGTTTGAACAGGGCGCGATAACTTCTTTGCCCGGCGAAGAAACCTTTATTAACGCCATCGCTTGGCAATTTTATGAGTAATAAATGAGTAATAAAAATGAGTAATGAATTTGAAGGAAGACTGAACGGTTATTCCGGCGGAGTACGGGATGCCGTTCCTTCCGTAGAACTCCGTAATGTACGCCTTGTATACCGGAATTCAGGGAAACCGGCATACATACTACAGGACATTAACTTATCACTTTACAGCGATGATTTTGTCTGTGTACTTGGTCCTTCAGGCTGCGGAAAAACCTCACTTTTGAATGTTCTTGCCGGATATGGCGCGGCGGAGGGGGATGTGCTTGTCGAAGGCAAACAGCACAACAAGCCCAATCCCGATGTCGGCGTGGTTTTTCAGCAGCCAAACCTTTTCCCATGGCTTTCGGTTGAAAAAAACATTGAGTTCAGCCTTTCGCTAAAACGGATGCCGGCGGCGGAACGGAAGAAAATAAGCGACAAACTGTTTCGTATGGTCGATTTGGAACATGCCCGCAAACTTCTTCCGCATCAAATATCAGGCGGAATGAAACAACGGGCGGCAATAGCGATGACCTTGGCTTCGGACTCAAAAATAGTGCTGTTTGATGAGCCGTTTAGCGGTCTTGACGCGCTTACCCGCGAAGCAATGCAAAAACATCTGCTTACGATATGGAAAAGCGCAAAAAAATGCTTTTTCTTTATTACGCACGATGTTGAGGAAGCGCTGCTTATCTCTAACCGCATTATCATAATGCACGGCGGACCGGGACGCATCGCAGGCGACTTTATCAACCCTTTTAGAACACCCGTCGAGGAATTTAATAATTTTAATGAGGTGCGCTCATCAAAAGATTTTATCCCGCTGCGGGCTATGCTCATTGACTATATTCAGGGCATTACCGGGTTGTAGATTATCAAACTTAGACACTGTATACTACCGGTTAAGCGGAAGTGGTGGAACTGGCAGACACGCCAGATTTAGGTTCTGGTGCGCAAGCATGGGGGTTCGAGTCCCCCCCTCCGCAATATGGATTATTTGCTGGCTATAGATGCCGGAACCGGCAGCGTACGCGCCGTGCTTTTTGATACAAACGGAATACAGATAGGCTGCGTTCAAAAAGAGTGGTTTCACCGCGAAGACCCGCGGTACCCCGGAAGTATGGACTTTGACTGCAAGGCAAACTGGGAACTTGCCGCCTCGTGCGTCCGCGAAGTGATTGCCGCCCCCGGCATAAACCTCTCCCGAATACTTGCAGTCTCCACAACCTGTATGCGCGAAGGCTTTGTCCTTTACGACAGCGCCGGAAATGAACTGTGGGCTTGCGCCAATGTAGATGCCCGCGCCGGAGACGAAGTTGCCGAACTAAAACGCATTTCGGTATCCCTTGAACAGGAACTCTATGCCGAAACCGGACAGACCTTTGCGCTCGGCGCTCTTCCCCGCCTCCTCTGGGTAAAAAATAAACAGCCGGAAATTTACCGCAAAACAGCCAAAATCGGGATGATAAATGACTGGCTTATCTACAAACTTTCCGGCGTATTCACTTCTGAACCTAGCAACGGGTCGACAACGGGGCTTTTTAGCCTGAAGACCCGCCGCTGGGATGCCGCGATAGCCGCCCGATGCGGGCTGCATACCGGCATATTCCCGGATACCGCCGAATGTGGAGAACGCGCCGGAGCGGTGTCGGCGAAGGGCGCAAAGGACACCGGACTTATCGAAGGAACGCCCGTTGTTACCGGCGGCGGCGACTGCCAACTGGGAACGGTAGGAGTCGGTGTGGTAAATGACAACGAGGCGGCTGTCTTTGGAGGCAGTTTCTGGCAGTACGAATACAACACGGCAAGTGAAGCGCTGCCTGCCGAATGTTCACTCAGAGTGAACTGTCATGCATTGCCGTCATTGCGGCAGTACGAGGCGCTGGCGTTCAATCCGGGGCTTGCCGTCCGCTGGTACCGGGATGCTTTTTGTATGGAAGAAAAACGAGTTGCCTTGCGGCTAAATACTGCCGAAAAGCCTGTTGACGCATACGCTCTGCTGGACGGCGCGGCATCGACTATACCCGCCGGCTGCGGCGGTATGCTCTGCGCTTTCTCCGATGTAATGAATTACATCAGTTGGCGGCACGCCGCTCCAACCTTTACCAATTTTGCGCTTGACGCGGCGGCGTTCAACAAATACACCTTTTACCGCGCCCTGCTGGAAAATGCCTGTCTTGTAACGCGGGGACATCTGGAATTGGTTAGCAAGACAACCGGCAGCGTGCCGCGCTCGGTAACATTCGCGGGCGGGGCGGCAAAAAGCAAACTGTGGGCGCAAATACTAGCCGATGTGCTGGAACTGCCGGTAAATGTTCCGGTTGTAAAAGAGGCATCCGCTCTTGGGGCGGCAATTTTTGCCGGCAAGGGCGCGGGACTTTACGCGAGTATAGAAGAAACCGCCAAAGAATTCGTAAAAATAGAGCGGACTTTTATGCCGGAGCCTCAAAATACCGGCGCATACCGGAAGGCATTTGCCGCATGGAAGGCTGTCTACCCGGCTCAACTCGAACTGGCGGACAAAAAATTAACCTCGTATATGTGGCGGGCGCCGGGGTTGTGATAGATTGACGCGGCGGCATAATGTAATTGTTTGGGTTCCCGGACACGAGTGAGGACACCTTAGATTACATCTTGCAAACATGTATAATCTGATTATGGATGAACGCCTTAAATCATTGCGAAAACTGAACGACACGAAGGCAACGCTCGAAAAAAAAATGAACGAGGGGCTTGCCGCGCTGGGGCAAGAAATCTTAAAAAGAGAGCCGGAGCAAAGCGCGGGAGCGGAAATTGCCGCCCTTTTTGAACAGGAAAAATCTCTTAATACGGAAATTGCCGGCATAAACGAAAAAATTTCGGAGTTAGAAGCAGACGCGGAAAACTTAAAACACCTTGAGACGGCTGTCCTTGCCGCAAAACGCGAATTTGCCATTGTTACACGGGAGGCGCTGCCGCTCTACCGCGCTCTGGGAGAACGGATGCTCCAAACCGAAGCGCCGCTCCAAACCGAAGCCGGCGGGTTGGACATTGACGGCGCGGCGCGTCAGGCGCGTTTGCTGGAGGAGCGTTTAAGCGCGGCGCGGGATCGGCAGCAGGCGGCAAGTGAAGGGCGCAAAGGCTTTTTCGGTTTTGCCGGCGCGTGGGCGGCAAAGGCGCGGGAAAATACGCTGATAAAAAAAACACAGGCGGAATTGTCAAAATTATACACGGAAACAGGACGCTCCCTTGCGGGGAATGCTTGCGCAAGTGAAGGTAAAGTACACGAACTACACGAAAAAGCGCTTGCCTTAGAGAATGACTTGTCCCGCAAACAAACAGAAATTGCCGCGATAGCAGGCAAATGGAAGCCTGACGGCGGGCAGACCGCAAAATTGAGGACGCTAAAAAACGCGCTGGAACTGCATGAAAATTCACGCTGGGATATTTATATAAAAGCCGGACGGGAAGTCTCTGATGTATCAAAAAAAGATATGTATAATTTTTTGTTACATTCACAGGACATATTGGCAATAGAACACATACAAAAAACAAGAACCGCGCTAGACGAAGCGGACGATAAAATCCGCAAATTAAAACTGTCGCTGGAGGCGGATGTTAAGCAGGCACAGGTAGAAAAACTGGAAAAAGAAATTACGGCAAAACGCCGGCTTATTTCAAAACTGGAATCGGAAATTACCGCGCTGGAAACGCGGATTTTTAATACAAATAAAGAAATTGTCCGCTTAGGAGAGTCAGATTAAATGGCAAATATAAAAAAACAAGTTGTTACAAAATCAGATAATATATCAGATAATATAAAAAAAACGGATGCGTCCAAAATTCAGAATGTAAAAAAAACAGAAAAAGCATCCGCTCAAAATAAAAATGTCTACGATGAATCAAAAATAAAAACGCTTTCCAGTCTGGAGCATATACGGCTCCGTACCGGAATGTACATAGGCAGGCTCGGAGACGGGTCAAATCCCGATGACGGCATATATGTACTGCTAAAAGAAGTAATTGATAACGCAGTTGACGAATTCATTATGGGCAACGGCAAAGAAATTGACATCGAAGTAAAAGACGGCAAGGCGCGTGTGCGCGACTTTGGACGCGGCATCCCGCTCGGCAAACTTACCGAATGTGTATCGGTAATAAATACCGGCGCAAAGTACAATGACGATGTTTTTCAGTTTTCGGTAGGGCTTAACGGCGTGGGAACAAAGGCTGTAAATGCCCTTTCGCTCCATTTTCGCGCCGTTTCCGTCCGGGACGGACAGTTTGCCGAATCCATATTTGAACGAGGCATCTTAAAAAATGAACGCAAAGGCAAAATAAAAAAAACGGCAGACAAGGCATCCGCAGACAAAGTGTCCGCAAAAACCGGTACATACATTGAGTTTATTCCCGACAAAGAAATATTCGGCGCATATCAATTCAATATGGAATTTATCGAAAGCCGTGTAAAAAATTATTCATACTTAAATACAGGACTTACCCTCGTTCTGAATGGAAAAAAATATCATTCAACACATGGACTTTTCGACCTGCTCTCCGAACAAATAGGCACCGCCGCCGATTCGTTATATCCTATCTCGTATTACAAAGGAGCGCATATTGAATTCGCTTTTACTCATACAAATAATTATGGCGAAGAATATTTTTCGTTTGTAAATGGACAGTGGACGCGGGACGGCGGTACTCATCTTTCGGCATTCAAAGAGGGGCTGTTAAAAGGTATTCAGGCATTTTACAAAAAAGATTACAAATCGGAAGATGTACGGGAAGGCTCCATTGCCGCCGTTGCCGTTAAACTAAAAAATCCTGTATTTGAAAGCCAGACAAAAAATAAATTGGGCAACTCTGATGTACGCGGCTGGATTACCGCCGAGTGTAAGGCGGCGGTGGAAGACTATCTGCACAAAAATCCGGAGATGGCAAAAAAACTCGAACAAAAAATCATTGCTAACGAAAGCCTCCGCACCGAATTGAATACCGTAAAAAAAGAAGCGCGGGAAGCGGCAAAAAAAATTGCCATCAAAATTCCAAAACTAAAAGACTGCAAATATCATTTGGAAGACGGCTTGCACGGCGTTAATTCCACAATATTTATTACGGAAGGCGACTCGGCGTCCGGCTCTATGGTAGGAAGCCGCGATGTATACACGCAGGCTATATTCAGTCTGCGCGGCAAAGTGGAAAATATGTACGGCAAGAAACGCCCCGCCATATACAAAAACGAAGAACTATACAACCTGATGATGGCGCTCGGCATAGAAAACGATATTGAGGGGCTGCGCTATGCCCGTATCGTAATTGCCACAGACGCCGACTTTGACGGCTTTCATATACGCAACCTGCTGCTCACATTCTTTTTGTCATATTTTGAGGAACTGGTAACCGCCGGTAAAATCTTTATTCTGGAAACGCCGCTTTTTCGTGTGCGTACCAAAAAAGAAACGCGCTACTGCTATACCGAAAAAGAACGGGACGAGGCGGCGGCGCGTTTGGGCGCGGGCAGCGAAATTACGCGCTTTAAGGGCTTGGGTGAAATAAGCCCCAAAGAATTCGGGCAGTTTATCGGCGCGGATATAAAACTAATACCGGTATCGGTAAACACGCTCCGCGGCGTACCGCAGGTGCTCTCGTTTTATATGGGCAAAAATACCCCCGACCGCCGCGAGTACATCATGAAAAATCTGGTAGATGCCGATGTGTAATGATAACTGCTGTCTTATGCAGCGCTCATCCTATTGTGGTACCTGTAAATGGTTTGCCTGTAAGTATGCTTCGCAGGTTATCTAAATTCGCGCCGGCGGCGCAAATCACTTTTATGCCTGCTTCCTCAGCATGACGGCTTGCTACAGGGTCAAATGGTACATTTTTGCCCGGCGTCCATACATCGCCCGCAATGCGGCGGAAATCAGCCCAACTTATATTATCCAGCGGTTTTGCCTGCGAGTCTGTTTTGGGGTCGGCGGTGTATACTTTTTCGATATTCGAAAGATTGATAACAACTTTTGCCCCAAACCGGGACGCTAAAAGTACAGCATCATTATCGGAGGAAAATCCCGGCTTCCACCCGGCTGCAACAAGCAGCCGGCTTTCCCAGCGGAAATCCGCCGTGGGGTCGGTAATTACAGGCGCGTCCGTCCGCCGCGCAAAAATTGCGCGGACAAGTTGCGCATTCAGCCGCGTTGCCATAATGCCTATCCAGTCCGCCTCGCTGTCAAGCGCCGCGCCTGCCGGCGCTATTTCCCGGTACGCGCCCTGATATACCCGCGCCGGAGCGCCGCCGCCCACAACAAGTACAAAACGCGCTTTGCTGTCATTCTCAAGAAATTCCTCAATAAGCGCGGCAAAATGCCGCAGGTATCCGGTGTCAGGCTTTTCCGGCGCTACTATCGACCCGCCTAACGAAATTACTGTTATCATATAAACACTGTAACAAATCAAAATGCCTGTTCACAGCCCCCGCCTAAGGCAGCGCTGCTTAAATCCTCGATGGGATTTAATGCTTCCCTAAGCGCGAAGGAGGTATGCGGATGCTTAAAAGAGTCCGGGGGGAAGCGCGAGCCCGTCAGTCTCGTCAAAACCAAAGATGATGTTCATATTCTGCACGGCTTGCCCTGCCGCGCCTTTTACCATGTTGTCTATCGCGCCGGTAACTATTAGTGTTTCGCCGTTTCCCGCTATGTTTACCGCTATATCACAATAATTTGAACCGCGCACACGATTCGTGGCGGGCAGCAGCCCGGCGGGAAGTACGCGGATAAAATGCTCATCCTTGTAGAATGTGGTGTACGCTTTGCGTATCTCAGCGGCGTGTTCCTCCATTTCCTGCGTAGGGAGGCGCGGCGCGGCGGCATTAGAGGTAACCTTCAATTTTTTTTCTAGCGGAATGTAGAGTGTGGCAAGTATTCCCCTGTTCATCGGTACAAGATGAGGGGTAAAAACCACAGCGCGGGACAAATTGCGGCAGATTTCCGGCGTATGGCGGTGCGTTCCAACTTTGTACACGGATGCCGAGTCCGCGCATTCGGCAAAATGATAGGCGCGTCCAAGTTCGCGTCCCGCGCCGCTAATGCCGGAGAGCGCATCTGCCACAATAATGCCGTCCGCTTCTATCAAACCCAAAGAAACCGCCGGGTATGCGGCAAGCGTAACCGCCGTTGGATAGCAGCCCGGATTTGCGATAACTACCGGCGCGGAATTCCGCGCCGCGCCCAGTTCCGCGATTTTTTTGCGGTTCATTTCGGGCAGTCCGTACACTGACGCCGCATGGAGTTCGCCGCCCTTGTAGGAGAGGTTGTACCATGCGTTGTAGGTTGCTTCATCTGTGCCAAAGCGGAAGTCTGCGGATAGGTCGATGAACGGCACAGGGCGGGATGCCGCCAATTTTGCCAATTCGCCGCCATGTCCGTTTGGAAGCGCCGAAAACACCGCATCAGCGGTGTTTATCAGCGTTTTTGCATCAGTTAGTTTTATGGAAATTGTTTTTTCAAGGTGTGGTTGAATATGCTCAAGTTGCTCGCCCTCCGCGCTGGAGGACGCCGCTAAAAGTTCCGTGATGCGCGGGTGCCGCGCAAGAATGCGCGTAAGTTCCAAGCCGGCATAGCCGGTCGCCCCTATAACACCCGCTATCATCATCCGTCCTTATGGTTTCGGCTGCCAGTTTGCGTCAAGCCCGGTTATGTCGTTATAGCCGTCTGCCGGATTCGTATCTATCCATGGGCAGGGCAAGCCGAAAATGTCAAAACCGGTACTGTAAGATGAGCCGCCTATGGTTCCGGGATTATCGTAGCCGTCAACATGGACTCCGTCCCGTCTGTAGCCGAAAATGTTTATGCCTTTGTCGCCCGTCCCCTGCTTAAAGCCGTTTTTGTCAAAGCCAAGCGCGTCATGGAAGCCGTCTGCCGGCTTTATATCTACCCATGGGCATGGCTTGCCGGCTGCCGGTTTGCTTCTGCCGTCATTTACATCGCCGTAATCATAAGGCACTGGAATATCGCTAAAATCGCTGCCGGTTCTTGTCCAATCGCCTAATATCATAGTTGTTGGGGTGTCCGGTTTGTAATAATTATCGTTATCCCACCTAAATCCGGGCGCTTTCATCGTGCAATGTTCATTTTGCGCCGTGTAACTATCGTAGATATAATAAGATTCCGCTTCGCTTGTTCCGCCGTAAATTCCGTATTTGTCATAGCCATCGCGGTTAAGGTTCGGCGGTTCCTTGTAAAAACCTTCGGGATTGTAACCTTCGGCATCATAACCGGTAGAGTCATACTGCGGGTATTCTATAGGCGAAAAATCTATAGGCGCGGGAACTATCAAACCAAGCCATCTAGGTGTAGGGTACGGATAGCCGCCATAATTCTTTTTCTTGTCCGTCTGCATGCCTTTATAGTCGGACATTCTATAAATTACCGTATTGAGTGTATAAGCCATCTGCCATGCGTTATCCATATCCCACTGCGCGTTGTAGTAAATAAGGCTTTGGTTGTCGATAATTACGTTGCTTTCCGTTGCCTTGCCGTTAAAAATATCAGAAGGCGTTGACGGCACGGGTATTGTTTTTTCCCCGCCGTCATTATTTATCAACTTTATGGAATCCCACACAAAGTTCGGGCGCAATGAGCCGTCTTCGACCGCTTTGTTAAGGCAGTATGAATCCAAAGCGCCGTCATTAGCCTGTTTATTAAACATTATTCCCTTAATGTTGTCGTTGTTGCACGAAAGCGTTTTTGTTGCCACAAAATTCCCGTAAACACTTACATAAGCCGCTCCGGGCTGCGCATCTGACGGCTTGGATTTAGCGCCGATAACGCCGTTTGCGGCGCGGAATATTTCAGCCGTACGCTGAGGATTGACCTTGGTGCCGCCGGTTATCTCAATATCAAACTGAATAAAGTTGTTGTAAATTGCGCTAACAGACCCCTTGTCCTGACTGTCTGGGGCGCTCCCGATAAAGCCCACTATACCGCCGGCAAATTTTGGATAGTTGTAACTGTTGCTCGAACTATCTTCCGGCGCTTTGCCGGTAATTTCGGCTTTGCCCAGACTTGAGCAGTTTCTAATTATTACTTTGCCGCTCTTGCTTATATCGCCAACTATGCCGCCTACAGAAATCCGTTCTTTAAGTTCATCAGACTTGGCAAATCCCGTGTCTGCGGTAACCGCCAAAGACACCGCACATTCTTCGATGAGCGTTTCACCTTCGTTTTCTATGCTTGCCGCTATGCCGCCAAAGTAAATAAAGTTGCCGTCCGCATGGGGTCCAATATTTATTTTTGTATTTTTGGTTTTATCCATTGATACCGCAATGCGTTTTATCGTGGTTTTTGTATTGTTTGTTCCTATAATGCGTGCCGCCAGCGGGCTTATCATTGTATCGCCTGAATCTTTTATTTCGTCAGAACTTGAAAGGATGATGCGGAGCGTGTCAATCCGGGCATTTTTTATTGAGCCGAAAATAGCCGTTGTATTCCCGGAAGAAAGCCGGATATTTTTTATATAATGCCCTCCGCCTGTAAACCAGCCCATAAATGGATTGCTGTAGGTGCCTATAGCGTTAGTCCCCCCCCATGCGCCGCCTACATCAATATCTTTGGCAAGTACAAAAATCTTGTCCGAAGATGTTGCAGGTTCGATTTGCTGCAACTGAGTTTTATTTTCTATAATTTCCACAGATGTATAGCCGGACGGCAAATTGTCCCATGGGATAAAAGTCTGCGATGTTGATGAGGGAATCAGGTTGACGGCATCCGGCGAGGCGGGCTGCGAATCAAGTTCTTCTATCCAGACGGTTTTATCGTCGGTGGAAGAAAATCCGTATTTTCCAACAATAACCACGCCGCGCTGAACACTGACGGTGCTTGTTGTCCCGTCCGATTTAAGTTTAACTTTGATGACATCTTGTTCCGGACTGTAGGTTTCTTCTTCGTCTGGGTCGACAATTTTTATAGGGTCCTCTTCGTTACCGCCGCTGCCTTTTTTTTGAGAGACCGGCGATGAACAGCCAAAATCAAGCGCAAATATAAAAGCACAAATGGTAAAAATATGAATAAATTTCTTCATAAAATCTCCTTAACATCAAACTGATGTTTGAACATCAAACTGAGTTTGTGTTTTCTCTATCAGTATACCCTTATCGTCAAAAAAAGGAAAGAGTTTGAGCCAT
>JAIROZ010000181.1 GCA_031257255.1 Spirochaetaceae bacterium
GATGTTTCCACTCATCATATCGCTATGATTGAACTTTCCCGGAATTTTCCCACTATTGAACTGGTAGAACGGCTTGCCGGTGCTTTGGGTGCCGAAGTCTACGAATTTTTTTTAGATACGGCTTCCGTTCCCCAGTCTGTTGAAATCAACCGCCAATCGTTCATAGACGATATGCGCCAGATAGTTGATGATGCGGTAGAAAATGCCTTTGTCCGGCGAGGCTGGAAGATGAAAGATTAAATGAGTGGAAGCCGGCGCCGGACTCGACGGCTTCCAACTGCCGGACTATGACCCGCTTACGGAGTAAGCGCACTTACCGGAGCAAACGGTCTCCTGTTTGTTACGACACACCCCTTGCAATTTTTCCCGCTCCGCGCCATCATACAATACCGGGTTTTTGAGAGACTGCGCGGCAGTCTTTCAAAAAGCACATGGAGAAAGGTAAAATTGCCGCACAATTTTACCTTTCTCCGTAAGTATTTAGAAAAATCGTTGATTTTTCTAAATACACGGCGGCTGTCGTATAACGGTAATACCCTAGCCTTCCAAGCTAGAGCAGCGGGTCCGACTCCCGTCAGCCGCTTTTATGGAAAATTTGACGGAAAGCGTTGTGTTTGCCAGCCTCAATATTAAGGGGCAGGAAGTGCCGTTTATTACAGATGCCGTAGTGGTCAGTTGGCTCATTATGGCATTTTTGATTATTGCGGCGCTAATTCTTACACGCAAACTGGAAAAACGACCCGGCAAGGCGCAAAATTTAGCCGAAACCATTGTGGAATTCATATCGGGAATCTGCAAGAACACGATAGGTCATCATTGGAAAGGCTATGTACCCTATATTGGCACCCTGCTTCTATACATAGCGGCAAGCAACCTCGCAGGTATCTTCAATATTATCCCTTCAGGTAATTTTTTTGCGGATTATTTACATATAGCAGCGCTCAAAAATTTTGAATTTCCTATTCATCCGCCGACAAAGAACTTCAATGTAACACTCTGCATGGCGCTTATGTCTATGGCGGTTGTTGTATACAGCGAATTCCGATACAAGGGGCTCAAAGGCTGGGCTCGGAGTTTTTACCGCCCTCTCCCCATTAACGGCTTTGTCAAAATACTCGATTATGTTATACGTCCTACATCGCTTTGCCTCCGTCTTTTTGGCAACATATTGGGCGGTTTTATCGTCATTGAACTTGTATATGCCGCCTTTCCGCTCATTATTCCTGCGGCGGCGGGCATTTACTTCGACCTTTTTGACGGCTGCCTGCAAGCCTATGTATTTGTCTTCCTCACGATGGTCTACTTACAAGAAGCGGGCGAAACGGAGTAAAATACAAAACTGAAAAAGGCTGGCATTTATTCAGTCTTTTTCGATATTTCCGATTTTTGGAGGTTTTTATGCAAAACGGTTTATATGCGGTAGCGGCGGGCATTGCCGTTCTTACCTGTTTGGGTGCCGGCATTGGCATCGGCATTGTTTTTGGCAAAGCGGTCGAAGGTATAGCCCGTCAGCCCGAAGCGAGCGGCAAAATTATGACAACCACGATACTTGGCGCGGCTCTTGCCGAATCTACAGCCATTTACGGGCTTGTCGTTGCTCTTATCATTCTCTTTGTAAAATGGGGCGCGTAGGCGGCAATGTTTAGCATTGATTTCACTTTCCTATGGACGCTGGTCAACCTGCTCATTCTCTTTTTTGTACTTAAAAAAGTGCTATTCGGGCGGGTGGGAGCGTTCATGGAGAAACGCGCCAAGAAGATAGCGGATGAACACCAACTTGCCGCGCAGGAACGCGCCGAGGCTAAAGCGCTGCTGGAAAATTACAACGAAAAATTACAGACGGCTTATTTAGAAGGGGATGCGATAATCAAACAGGCGCGAAAAACCGCGGAAGACGAAGCGGCGCGTATACTTGCCGCCGCCCGTGAAGATGCCGCCGGTATTGTGGAAAATGCCCGCCGTCAAATTCAGAGCGAAAGGCAAACGGCTGTTATCGCATTTAAGACACAGGCGGTTTCTTTGGCGCTTGCCATAGCGAGGCGCATACTCCGGCGCAGCGTCAACTCTGCCGATGAGCGGCTTTTAGCCGAAAATGCTCTTAACGAACTTGCCGGTATGCTGGGGAACCGGCAATGAAGCGTAATTTTGTCTACGACCGCTGGGCGGATGCCTTTATTGTGGTCTGCAAACATGGCGGCGGGCTCAAGTTAGATGCCGCGCAGGCTGCGGATATTCGGGAAGGCTTGGCTGTTTTGCAAAATGCCGCGTGTGTCTTTTCGCCGTACATTCGCGGGCGCGGCGGTTCCACTATAGCCGCCAAAATGCAAAGCGAACTCCGCGCCGCGTTACAAAAATGCGGTTACTCAGGCGGACGCCGCGCTGTGGAAGCGGCGTTAAATCTTTTCTTTTTGATTATCAAAAAAAATGAAGTCCATCGTTTAGGCAAACTTTGTCAAGTAATAGACAGTCGTATAAAGGAACTATCCGGCGTTCTTGATGTAATTGTGGAATCCACGGGCGAGCCGGATGCTGCCTTTCTTGAGACGCTAAAAGTCCGCTTAACAACGGATGGCGGCGCGTCAGATGTTGAATTTACCTGCCGCCGGAAAAGTGAACTGCTGGGCGGCTGCCGGATTATTATTGGAAGCGAGCGTATCGACTTTAGCGTTGCGGGCTATCTTGCCGAAATGCAAAAGACGCTTGCAAAGTCCGCCTAACATAGCATTCTGCCGGCTTTGACGCCATCGCTTGCAATTTTTTTAAAGTGCTGTTATACTAGGCGTATCTTATTTTAAGAGAGGTAGAAAATGGCGTATAAAATTACGGAAGAATGTGTAAACTGCGGTTCCTGCGAAGAAGAATGTCCGGAAAGCGCGATAAGCGAAAAGGAAGGACTTCGCTGGATAGACCCCGAAAAGTGTGCCGATTGCGGCACCTGCGTGGATGCTTGCCCCTCCGAGGCAATAGTCGAGGCTTAAGGCTTTTTGGCGGCGCAAAAACCGCCGCTTATTAAAGCGATGTTTTGTAACTATTCACGCGAAAGCCGCGCCAGATTACGGCGCGGCTTTTTTTTTACTTTTACCCTGATTTTGCCGCTGCTTCCGCTGGAATCTGAGGAACCGGCATATCCGCGTATTACGGCGTTAAAAGCGCAAGACCCGCTATTTTTGCAGTATCAACAGGATGTCGAGGCGGGCAGACGCGCCGCCTACAATCGCCGCGCAAGGGAAACTAACGAAGAAATTGCCCAAAAACTTACGCTCTATACTTATACCGCGCAAACCGAAGACGACCTTATACGCCTTGCCGCCCGCTGCGTCATTCCCTACGCCGCTATCGCTACACTCAACCAACTTGAGCATGGAACACCGCTGGACGGGCGTCTGCTGCTATTGCCGTCTATGCCGGGGCTTTTTATCCGCGAAGACGGCGGCTCGGATTTTGAACGCCTCCTTCTTGCGTCCAGGGCGGGTGAAGGCGTTCAAATTACCATAAGCGCAAAAGCAAAAACGCGGCTGCTTTTCTTTCCGGGGGATGACTTTACCTCAACAGAGCGGGCGCTCTTCCTTCATCCTAACCTATTCCGCTTTCCACTGCAAAAGTACACAATAACAAGCCGTTTTGGCAGCCGCGCAAATCCTTTTAACGGTAAGCCGTCAAAACACGCCGGACTTGACCTTGCCGCCCCTTTAGGCACAGAAGTATTTGCCGTGCGGGAGGGCGCGGTAAGTTTTACCGGAGAGAATGCCGTTTATGGGAATTATGTCATTATTACCCACGACAACGGCTGGACAAGCCTTTATGGGCATCTTTCCCGTATAGAAACAGCGCAGGGGAGGAAGGTTGGCGCGGGAACACTGATAGGCAAGGTCGGTTCAACTGGGCTTTCTACGGGACCGCATCTTCATTTTGAACTGAGGCAAAACGGGCAGGCGCAAGACCCGGCGCGGCTGCTAGGAAAAAATTAACGCTGAGGGGCTTGCCAACACCCTCTAAAAAACCGAAAATGACAGTATGAGTAAACGCTATAGACTCGCCGTTATCCTTGCGGTGATAGCCGTCTGCGCTGTGTTCCTGTCGAGCACGGTGCGGTGGTATTTCCTTACATCACCGGAGGATAAGCAATTGGCGCTCTCTTCCCGTGAGCAGATTAAACAGTACGCTTCCCGCACGGCAGCCTCGGACTTGCAAAAGTTGACGATGGCGGCGCGGAAAGGAGAAGCGGTTCCGTCAAACCTTGACTTCCTTGTAAAGGAAGCAAAGAAGATTAACAAGCGCGAAAAAGCCAAAAATCCCGAAAATTGGGATGCGGCATCGCTTGCCAGAGTATTTTCCGACCCTCAGGAAGCGCTTGAGGCAATAGAAGGCAATTACCGCGAAAGGCTATTTGCCCTTAAAGACCTCCAAAAAAATGCCGTCCAACTTGGGCTGGACTTATCCGGCGGGCTTTCGATAATTTTACGGGCAGACCTTGACGCTTATGCGGAAAAATTGGGGCGCTCTCTTACGGATGCCGACCGCGATGCCGCCATGGCGCAGGCGCTCGAAGTGCTAAACAGCCGTATCGACCGCTTCGGGCTTACCGAGCCTGTAATACGGCGTCAGGGAGCAGACCAAATTTATGTGGAGATTCCCGGCACAGCCGACCCGGAGCGCATCAACTCCATCATTATGGGGAAGGGCGGGCTTGCGATACACATGGTAGATACCGATGCGACCAATGCCTTCTTTAGTTATTACAACACCCACCTCGGCACAACCTTTAACGATGACGGCACTTTGACCGACCCGTCCATCATACCGGAAGGGACGATGGTACTGGGCGTTTATACAAAAGACCGCTACGGACTTGATGAACAGCGGACTAAGCGGGACGCATGGGTTGTCGTCAAAAAAGAGATAGCGCTGGACGGCAACCATATAAAGAACGCGACCGCCACCCGCGACAACATAGACGGCAAACCGGAAGTAAGTTTTGAACTGGACAGCGAAGGCGCGGAAATTTTTTACACCCTCACATCGAGCAACATAGGCAAACCGCTCGCCACCGTGCTGGACGACAAAGTACGCTCGGTTGCAACGATACAGAGCGCGATACGGGATGCGGGGCGGCTTACAGGCTTTAGCGTGGATGAATCGAACAACATAGCGCTGATACTTCGTTCCGCCGCCCTCCCGGTGGAACTGGAAGTGGCAAGCCAGCAGAGCATAGGACCATCACTCGGCGCGGACACTATAAATCAGGGGCTTTGGGCGCTTATAGGCGGGCTTGCCGTAGTAATGGTCTTTATGCTTGTCTTCTACAAGATTTCCGGCATAAATGCGGTTGTGGCGCAGGTGCTCAACATATTCATAATGTTCAGCGTGCTTTCGGCGTTCAACTTTACGCTTACACTGCCGAGCATAGCGGGCTTTATACTCACAATAGGAATGGCGGTAGATGCCAATGTCATCATCTTTGAGCGTATGAAGGAAGAATTGCGGCTAGGCAAAGGGCGCAAAGATGCCGTTGATATGGGCTTTAACCGGGCATTTTGGGCGGTTATGGACGCTAACATTACAACATTCATAGCGGCGCTCTTTCTTTCGCAACTCGGTTCGGGACCCATACAGGGGTTTGCCGTAAGCCTTGCCATAGGGGTATTTTCGTCAGTTTTTACCGCCCTCTTTGTATCGCGGCTTATATTTGATTTTGGCTCCGATGTTCTAAAAAGCCGCACATTGTCCGTCAGTTGGAGGATTAAATAATGAAGAAGATAATCCGGTTTTCGCGGGGCTTTTTGCCTGCCGCGATAATTTCCGTATTAATAATTGCCGCCGGCATTGCCGGTTATTTTGTAAAAGGCGGCTTTAACCTTGGCGTTGACTTTCAGGCGGGTTTTATACAGGAAGCGCAGTTAGCGCCCACCGCTTTTACCGTTCAGTATGCGGGGCGCGGGGATGCTACCATCAATTTTACCCGTGAAGCGGTAAACATAGTCATCTCCGGCGCGAACATTGACGGTGCAACTCACAGTTTTCAGTTTGTCCGCTACCCCACACTGAACGAATTGCGGAACGCAATGCAGGAGCAGGTTGAGGGCTTGACGGTTACGCTTGCCGCAGACGCTTTTGTACGAAGCGAATACCTTGTACAGAGCGCGCTTGGCAACCCTGAATTGGGCGAGACGCCGTTCACCGTGCATTATCTTGAGCCGGATGCCGCGCCTGTACCGATAGACGCGGTGCGGGAGGCGCTTTCTGAACTTGATATAGCCTCGATACAGGTACTCGGTGCGCCAAACGAGCGGCGTTTTCTAATACGGATTGACGCGGAAGAGGGGCGTCAGCCGGCGGCAGCCCCGAGTCAGGAAGCGGAAACGGAGAGTCAGCCGGCGGCAACTGTGAGTCAGGAAGCGGAAGCGGAGAATCAGGCGGCGGCAGCCGGAAATGAGGAGCCGGAAGCCGCGAGTCAGGAAGCGGAAACGCCGGCTGTCAACACCAATCCGCCGGCAGCCGGCAGTCAAATGACGCTGGACGAAAAGGTGCGTTCGCTTTTGGAGAAAGCCTTTGGCGAGGGGGGTGTGGCTATAACGCGCAGTGATTTTGTCGGCAGCCGTTTTTCCAAACAACTGGCAGATCAGGCGGGATTATTGCTTTCGCTTACACTTGTGCTGATACTGATTTATGCTTCGATACGCTTTAAGCCGCAGTTTGCCATCGGCGCTGTGCTTGCGATAGCGCACGATGCCCTCATTATGGTGGCTTTTATCGCATGGTCGCGGATGGAATTCAACACAACAACTATCGCCGCGATACTTACGATACTCGGTTACTCTATCAACGACACCATCGTAATTTTTGACCGCGTAAAGGAAACGCGCCTTTTGTACCCGGATGATTCATTTTCCGGCGTACTTGACCGCGCCGTAACCGAAACTTTAAGCCGCACCATCATCACAACACTTACTACTATGCTCGCCGTGCTGTCGCTGTACATTTTTACCACTCGCGGGCTCTACCAGAACGGACTTGATGCCGCAGAAAAAATCAGGCTTGTGTTTACCGAACACAATAACATGAAGGATTTTGCGCTTTCCCTGCTTATAGGGATGATTTCCGGCGTCTATTCTACAATCTTTATTGCCTGCGGCTGGACGCTATTCTGGGAAAAGAACATTAAGAAGCTAAAAACGGCTAAATTGCCGGCAAACGCGGCGGCATTAGCCGGCGTAATAGCCGCAGAGACAAAAGATTAGGGCGGGGTTTGCGCTATGAAGATTTGGGTTAAACTCCTTATAGGCTCTATACTCGGCTTTGCGCTCGGTATTTTTTTGCCGCGTGAATTTATATCAGCCGGTGTTGCCGAAACCGCCTTCAAGGTCGCGCTAAACATAGGACGCTGGACGGCGGCACCGCTGCTATTTTTAGGGCTTACGGTCGGCATTTACGAACTGCGCTCAAGCGGGCAATTCTGGGGGCTTGTCGGCAGAACCATCTTCGTACTCATCCTTGCCTCCGTACTCGTAATAGCGCTCGGCATTGCCGTTACCTTCATCTTTCCGCCGGAGCGCGTCCCCATCATCATGGAAGAACAGACTTTGCCGCCGGGACTTGAGCCGGAACAATTCTTTTTGAACCTTATCCCGTCCAATATGTTCCTTGTATTTATCAATGGCGGCGGCTTTGTATTCCCGCTCTTTCTTTGCGCGTTCTTCGTTGCCATAGGCTTATCGTACGACATCCACTATACCAAACCGGTCATCGCGTTCCTCGACTCGCTCTCCCGCATCTTCTTCCATATTGCCGCTTTCTTTTCGGAAATCCTCGGCGTAGTCATCATCGCGGTGTCCGCGTACTGGGCTATTCAGTACAGAGACGCGATAACCAAGGGACCATTCAAGGCTATCATCCTGCTCTTACTCATTTTCAGTCTGATTTTAGGACTGCTGATACTTCCCGCGCTCCTCTACCTGCTCCGCAAACGCCCCAACCCCTGGGCGGCGCTATACGGAACGCTTGCCCCCGCAATATCGGCGTTCTTTTCCGGCGATATGAACTTTTGCCTGCCAGTGCTCCTCCATGTGTGCAAGGCAAACCTCGGCATAAAGCGGCGCTGCTCTTCGGTAACGGTAGCGCTCTGGAGTACCTTTGGAAGATGCGGCAGCGCGATGGTCGCAAGCATAGCGCTTATTGTGATAGTAAAGTCCTATTCGATTTTGGGGATAGAAGCGGGCGACATTGTAAGCATAGTTCTAAACGCGCTGGTTCTGTCGTTCCTTTTGGGAAGGCATGATGGGAGCGCGGCATTTGTCTGCCTTGCCGGACTCTGCGCCGCCTATGGCAACGGCTTTGAAAATAGTTTTTTGATACTGAAGCCCATGGCGTTTTTCCTTGTCGCGCTCGGCGCATTCCTCGACATTATGATAGCCGCGCTCGGCTCTCTTGTCGTGGCAAGCATCTCAGGCTGGCGCGAAGACAGAGCCGTGAGGCATTTTGTGTAGTATGTCAACAGTTTTCGACTATCTGGAATGGCGCGGCGACCTTCCGTTTGCCGCCGCCCCATTCAACCCCGTTGATAACATAATTTTTTCTTTGCTTTCGTACTGCCCTTTCGATAATCTTGTGCCGCCCCCCGGCGGAAAAACTGTTCCGTTAAAAGATGCCATCGAAGGATTGCTGGTAACTGTAAAAAAGAATCCCAAAAAAATGAATATGTATCATTTTTTTAAGGATGCTCAGTACAAATTGCTTCTTGCCGTTATAGAAAGTAAACGTTTTTGCGGCATTGATGTATGCGGATATGTAAATCATTTTGATAAACAAGTGGAAACTCAGTTTTCGGCGCTTACCTTTGTTCCAAGAGACAGCGCGCCGGCATATATAGCATTCCGGGGCACAGACGGTACAATCATCGGCTGGAAAGAAGACTTTAACATGACTTTTACAGATACAATTCCCGCGCAGGAAGAGGCGCTTTTGTATACCGAAAAAATGTCAAAGCATATTAAAGGCGGATTTTATATTGGCGGACATTCAAAAGGCGGCAACCTTGCGGTTTATGCGGGCGCATTCTGCGCCAAAAGCATAAAGAAACGCATTATTACCATTTTTAACAATGATGGTCCGGGCTTCCCGCAAAAAACAGCGCATCGTCCTGAATATATCGAAGTTAAAGACAAAATCATTTCTTATATACCACGCGATTCTGTAATCGGGCTTTTGTTTGAAGACCGCGCTTTTTGCGTCCTAAAAAGCGGCGATTCCGGCTTTATGCAGCACAATCCTTTTTTATGGGAAGTAACAAAAAATGATGTACAAAAAATTGATACAATAACCGAAGGCAGCCGCTTTGTAAATAAAACACTTACAGACTGGCTCGAATCTATGGACAACGAAAAACGCCGCAAGTTCATAAGCGCCCTCTTTGAAGTACTGATGTCAACAAATGCTAATTCAATTCCAGACCTTACTTCGGACTGGTTAAAAAGCGCCCGCCTTATGATAACTCATCTTTCTCAATCCGATAAAGAAACAAAAACTATGCTGGCTCAGGCATTCGGCGGCTTGTTTGAAGCGGCAAAAAATAATTTCTTTAAGAATATTGAAAAAATACATACAAAGGCACCCCAAAAAAATGATACGGTATAAAAACGCAAAACAAATTGACGGCATCCGCGTTTCCTGCAGACTGCTTTGCAAAATGTACAGCGAACTTGCGCCTATGGTTGTTCCGGGTATAACGACTCTGGAATTGGACAAGTGGGCGCAGAACTGGATAAAAAAGCATGGCGGCAAACCGGTATTTTTAGGCTATGGTCATGAATCAAATCCATTTCCCGGCGCGTTATGTATTTCGATAAATAACGAAGTAATACACGGCATTCCCAGCAAGCGCGTTATACGCGAAGGCGACCTTGTGTCCATAGACAGCGGCATCATTCTGAACGGCTATATAAGCGACAAATCGGTTACATACGAAGCGGGCAAAGTAAGCGCCGAAGCGCACAAACTCAATGTTACAACCCGCGAATGCTTATACAAAGGCATCGCGGCGGCAAAGGCGGGCGACAGGCTTTTCTGCATAGGCAGAGCAATAGAAGCACACGCAAAAACAGGCGGCTACGGCATTGTTCACGAATTTTGCGGGCATGGCGTAGGACTCGAACTCCACGAAGACCCGCCGGTTTCTAACACGCCGCACGGCGGTCCCAATCCCCGTATGCGCGAAGGCATGGTGCTCGCTTTGGAACCCATGCTAAACCTCGGCACAGGGGATGTAAAAACCCTTGATGATGAATGGACTGTCGTTACAGCAGACGGTAAAATTTCCGCCCACTGGGAACACACCATCGCTATCTTCAAAGACCACACGGAAATTCTAACGGAAGATGGATAGAATCGCGCTTTGCGCGATTCTATCTACAGAGTTTGCGCATACGCGCAAACTCTATGGATATCCGCGATTCTACCTCATTCTAAAAACAAGCAGCCTCCTTTAAGGGAATTTCCGCGCATTGCCGCGCGCTTTCCAGATGGTACTCCGATTGGGGCTGAGACTGTCCGTTTTCGGCAGTTTTCAGTTCGGGGCGAAATTCAACATGCTCCGCCACAATAGACACCCGTGAATGTAATTTTCCTTCGGCATCATTCCAGCGGTCCTGTTTAAGCCTTCCGACTACGCGGACTCCGCGCCCCTTTTTTCCCAAATTCCGGCAATTCTCTGCCAGTTTTGCCCATGCTTCCACCTCAAAAAAGCCGACTTCCTTCTCAAACCCCGAATCCTGCTTGTAATAACGATTGGACGCGAGGCAGAATGTGCAGAGCGAAGTGCCTTTTGCTGTTGAACGGAAAGTTGGGTCTTTTACCAAATTCCCTTCGATTAAAATTGAGTTCAAATTGTTCATAAACTCTCCAAAAAATAAAAATCCTACCGCTATGCGGCAGGGCGCTTGGGAAGCGGTAAACGCAACCCTAACGCTGACACTACATATATATCCCGTCCGTGCGCGGCGCATTGAATTTTTGCCGCCGCATAATTAAAATACAGGCATGGCACAAATGATTGTGGCGCCTTCGATTTTGAGCGCCGATTTTACGCGGATTGGCGATGACGTGCGCGAAATTGAAGAGAGCGGCGCAGACTGGGTTCATATTGATGTTATGGACGGACGCTTCGTTCCAAACATTACCTTTGGCGCTAAACTTATCTCCGATATAAAACCGCATTGCCGGCTGCCGCTTGATGTCCACCTGATGATAGTCGAGCCGCAAAAACATATACGCGGCTTTGCAAAGGCAGGCGCTTCGTTTATCACTTTTCATGTGGAAGCGGCGGTTCACGCGCACAGCCTAATAAGCGAAATCCACGAACTAGGGCTTAAAGCAGGAATTTCCCTAGTCCCGTCCACGCCCGTCTCCGCGCTGGAATATCTGCTCCCTTTTGTCGATTTGGTTCTGGTAATGACGGTTAATCCCGGATTTGGCGGTCAAAAATTGATACCCGAATGTCTCAACAAGGTTGAAGAACTTGCCGCGCTCCGCTCGCGGATGGGCAGACATTTTCTTATTTCTGTTGACGGCGGTATAGGCGAAAATAATGCCGCTTTAATCCGCGCAAAGGGCGCGGATGCCGCAGTCGCCGGGTCGGCTTTCTTCGGCGCGCAAGACAAGGCAGCGGCGGTAAAGGCGCTTAGGGGTTGAAAATTCTTTTAAGCAAGCATAGTATTGTTTTCATTCCTATTAGAGCAGTTACAAAACTGAAGTTTTGCGGCTGCCTCCATAATTAAGGTAAATTGAGGTAATATGTTCAGTTTAGAAAATAAAAAAGCGCTGGTTACCGGCGCGTCCCGAGGCATAGGCAGGGCAATAAGCGGTAAATTTTTGGATTTGGGCGCGGAAGTTTGGGGGCTTGGCACAAAAGAGCCTTCCGATTTAGCGGAATGGCAAAAAAACAGCGGCGGCAAACTTCATTGGGCAAGCGCCGACCTTTCCAATTTGAACGAAGTAGAAACGGCTATAGATGCCCTCATAAAAGAAGCAGGCAATTTTGACATACTTGTAAACAACGCCGGCATAACCCGCGATAATCTTTCGTTCAGAATGACTCTTGCGGACTTTCAGAAGGTACTGGATGTGAACCTGACCGCAGCCTTCCTTGCGGCGCGTACCGTGGGGCGCTCTATGATAGGCAAACGCCGTGGCAGCATTATCAATATGGCAAGCGTTGTCGGCATTCACGGCAACGGCGGACAGGCAAACTATGCCGCCGCTAAGGCAGGGCTTATAGGCATTACCAAAACACTTGCCGCCGAAACCGCAAGCCGCAGCGTCCGCGTCAATGCCATCGCTCCCGGCTTTATTGCCACAGATATGACCGGCGCAATGACAGACGATGCCAAACAAAAAATAACCGGCGCAATTCCTCTAAAACGCCTCGGCACCCCAGAGGATGTCGCCGCGCTTGCCTGTTTTCTTGCCGCAGACGAAAGCGCCTATATAACAGGACAAGTCATTCCGGTAGACGGCGGTTTATTCATGTAAAAAGCCTAATACACAGAGAAAATTATCAATAAATCTTAATTGCTTTCCCTGCCTGCTACCCCCGCGCCGCAAAACACGCTACACTAAACACAATGACATCCCATATACGCAACTTTTGCATCATCGCGCATATTGACCATGGAAAATCGACACTTGCCGACCGCC
>JAIROZ010000199.1 GCA_031257255.1 Spirochaetaceae bacterium
GTAGGGTAACACGGCGTAAAATTTTGTGCAATAGGTATCCGGCTTGTTTTTTCGGCGCTTCTGACGCAATATGTACCGCGTAAAGCGAGTGTGCTATAAATAGATTATGTGTGGAATTACAGGATATATAGGTTACAGACGGGCGTCTGATGTACTGCTAAAGGCGCTCAAAAAATTGGAATACCGGGGTTATGACTCGGCTGGTATAGCGGTGTTAAACAACGGCGTTTCGGGCGCGGAACTTGCCGTCCGTAAGATGAAGGGGCAACTTTCGGTGCTGGAGGCGGCGCTTGCGGAAGGCAGCCCGGAGGGCGTCCTCGGCATAGGGCATACACGCTGGGCTACGCACGGCGAGCCTTCGGATGCTAACAGCCATCCGCATACGGACATATCAGGCTCTATCGCCGTAGTCCATAACGGCATCATCGAAAATTATGCCCGCCTAAAAAGTTTTTTGCGCGAGCGGGGCGTGGTCTTTAAGAGCGAAACGGACACCGAAGTCATCGTTCACCTTATCAACCATTACTATCAAATCGAAAGGCATAAGCCGGGCGACCCGCTGCTCCGTTCCACTTTGCAGGCGCTCTCCAAACTCGAAGGGAGTTACGCGCTCGGCGTCATAGCCCGCGACTTTCCCGACCGTCTTATAGCGGTACGCAAGGACAGCCCCCTCATCGTAGGGCTTGGCAAGAACGAAAACCTCATAGCCTCGGACGCGCCGGCGCTCCTTGCCTACACGCGGGAAGTGCACTTTCTAAATGACGGCGAAATTGCCGTGCTATACAACGACCATGTTGACCTGTACAACGAAGCAGGCGAAAAAATTATCCGGGAAAGTTCGCATATCGACTGGGATGCCGAGTCTGCTGAGAAGGCTGGATATGCCCATTTCATGCTGAAGGAAATCCACGAGCAGCCCAAAGCCCTCCGCGATACACTGAATCCGCGTCTGGCAGATGCGCATACTCCGCACGGGGCAGGAGAACTCAAAATTCACTTTGATGAATTCAACCTAGAGGCGGCAAGCGCGAAGGCAAAACGCATCGTTATAGCCGCCTGCGGCACAGCCTACCATGCGGGTGTTGTCGGCAAATATGCCTTTGAGCATTTTGCCCGTATTCCTGTGGAAGTCGACATTGCAAGTGAATACCGCTATCGTAACCCTGTTTTTGACAAGGACGACCTGTTTATCATCATAAGTCAGTCCGGCGAGACGGCGGACACGCTTGCCGCGCTCAGACTTGCCAAAGAACGAGGCGCAAAGGTCATCGCCATTACCAACGCGGTAGGCAGCACCATCTCGCGGGAAGCGGACACCGTGCTATATACCCGCGCCGGTCCGGAAATAGCCGTTGCCTCAACTAAGGCATTTACCACGCAACTCGTCTGCATTTACCTGCTCGCCATAGAATTGGGTCGGCTGCGCGGGGCGCTTAACACCGTACAATATGCCGCCGCCATCGCGGAACTGCAAAAGATTCCAGAAAACGCTGAGTTTGTGCTGAAGAGCAAGGAAGCGGTGCAGCGCTATGCGGACAGGCAGTTCAACAAGAAAAAAGTGTTCTTTGTGGGGCGGCTTTTTGACCATGCGTCCGGCATGGAAAGCGCCCTCAAACTAAAAGAAATAAGTTATACACATTCCGAGTCATTTGCCGCCGGGGAACTCAAGCATGGTCCCATTGCCTTAGTCGACAAGGACACTCTCGTTGTGAGTTTTGCCACACAGGAAGCGCTGCTCGATAAGATTACATCGAACATACGGGAAGTGCTGTCGCGGGGGGCATCGAGCCTTATTGTTACGCAGGAGGGCGAGCCGCAGGCGCGGCTTGCCGCCGCCGCCATAGCCGATGAAATCTGGACTATCCCGCAAACAGACGCGCCTTTTACGCCGGTAATAGCCGTGATATATATGCAGTTGTTTGCCTACTATTGCTCGGTGGCGCGGGGTAACGACCCCGATAAGCCGCGCAACCTCGCAAAAAGCGTTACGGTAGAATGAGATGCGCAAAACAATGCGCCCTCACTACCAGCACACCGCAAAATCCGCTATCATAAGATAATCTCTTATGATACATGAAGAATGTGGTCTCTTTGGAATTTACGCGGCAAGGTCTGATGACGGTGTAGGCGAGCGCATAGCGGCGCTTTGTTATGCGGGGCTATATGCGTTGCAGCACAGAGGACAGGAAAGCTGCGGCATTGCGGTAAAAAGCGCCGGCGGCATAACAAACCGGCGGGATATGGGGCTTGCGGGCGATGTATTTACACCCGCCGTTTTAGCAAGTTTGGGAGACAACGGACGCGGACAGATGGCTGTCGCGCATGTCCGCTACGGCACCACCGGAATAAACCGCCGTTCCAATGCTCAGCCTTTTGTAGCCAAACACATTAAAGGTTCCATCGCCCTTGCTCACAATGGAAATCTTACAAATGCCGGCGAATTGCGCCGGACACTTGAAATGCGCGGCAACATCTTCCATACATCAAGCGATACAGAGGCGATAATTTACACCATAGTCCGCGAAAGGCTGAACTCCGAAAGCATAGAAGAGGCGGTCAAGAAGGCTATGTACATTCTGGAAGGTGCATATAGTTTAATACTGATGAGCCACCGCAAACTAATAGCCGTGCGGGATAGCAACGGATTCCGTCCACTTTGCATGGGAAGGCTTGGCAATTCGGTTGTGTTTGCAAGTGAAAGCTGCGCCCTCTCCGCTGTAGGCGCGGAATTTGTGCGGGATATTCAACCCGGAGAAATAGTCGTTGCCGGCGAAGACGGCATTCATTCGATAACAACGCATTGCGGCGGCAAATCATCGCTTTGTGTCTTTGAATATGTGTATTTTGCCCGCCCGGATTCGGTAATAGACGGAGTTTCGGTACACGAAGCAAGGCTAAAAGCGGGCGAAATTCTGGCGCGTGAACATCCGGCGGATGTGGATGTCGTTATCGGCGTACCGGATTCTGGGCTTGACGCGGCATTGGGCTTTTCCCGCGCAAGCGGCATCCCTTTCGATTTCGGCTTCTTAAAAAACAAGTACATAGCGCGGACTTTTATTTCTCCCGATGCGGGCGGCAGGGCAGGCCGCGTCCGTCTAAAATTGAACCCTATAGAAACGGCAGTTAAAGGCAAAAGAGTCGTTATGGTAGACGATTCGATAGTGCGCGGCACAACAAGTATGCAGATTATACGCCTGCTCCGCGAAGCGGGCGCAAAAGAAGTACACATCCGTCTGTCGTGCCCGCCGTTCCTCTACCCATGTTACTTTGGCACCGATATAGACCGCAGCGAGAACCTTATCGCGCATAACCACACTTTATTTGAAATAAAACAGATTATCGGTGCCGACTCGATAGGCTATCTTTCGATAGAAGGTTTAAGCGAGATGACGCGGGGCTGTTCAAGCGGGCTATGTACAGCCTGTTTTAGCGGCGATTACCCGGTAGATATATCAAAAATAGGCGAAAAAGACCTGTTTGAACGCGAAATCGACACAGATTGAAACGCTTCATTCTTCGGCGGTAATTACCGCCGCAAATTTGCTATCTATGTTTTCTTTGATTTCATTTTGCAATTTCTTCAGAATACCGGAAGGAAGGCGTATAGGGTAAAGCCGGTTGGCTTCTGTTATAGGGTAAAGTAATTGGTAGGCTTCCACTTTAAGCGCATAAGCGAGTTTGATAATACTCTTATCGCTTACCCAGGAGCGGCAGCCTTCTATATCCTTTATCAATTGGTCTGAAAGTCCGGTTCGTTCAGCAAGTTTTTCCTGCGATATTCCCTCAACGGCGCGGTATTTTTTGATATTTGCGGAAAGCATCCTTCGCAGGTTTTCCATTTCCGCTGTTATTTCTCCCATATTGTAAAAAATATGAGTTTTTTCAGGCGCTTGACAAATTGATTTTATCTATATAGTATTGATAATATCAATACTATATAGAGATTAACACACAAATTTGTATATGAAGGCAACATAGTGCTGTTATTATCTGGATTTTGGAGGCTAAAAGAATGAAGTTTAAGTGTATTGCCGCCCTTTTCTTTGGCGTAGTTGCGGTCTCTGCCGTGAATGGGCAGGAGACTATTGAGAATGCGATAAAGAAGTCGGCGCGGTATTTGACTGGAGAATTGGATAGTAACGCGAAAATTGCCGTACTCAATATTCAATCTGATAGTTCTGTAATTTCGGGATATATCATAGATGAATTAAATCTTGAGTTTGTAAAGGGGAAGAAACTCACAGTAATTGAGCGGCAAAGTATCGACCTGTTAGACAAAGAAACTGACTACCAGATGTCGGGCGCGGTAAAAGATGAGGAAATGCAGAGTATCGGCAAGCAATTAGGCGCGGAATTGATTATTACCGGCTCGTTTACCGTGTTAGGCAAAAACTATCGCTTATCGCTGCGTGTAATTGATGTTACGAGCGCCAAGGTAGTTGCTATGCACAGCGAAATGATACGCCCTACAAAAACAATTACCACTTTTATAACGGGCGCGCAGCCGGTAAAAAAACGCGCCGCCCGGCAGCGGCGGCCGCCGGGCGAATGGAATACCAAAATCTGGTATATAGGGGCTCAGGCTGGATTTACTCAACATTGGTACGAAATAAACCAGGACTTTGATTGGACAACCGACCCGTACAACGGTTTTACAGCCGCCGTGCAAACCCGCGTTCATTTTTCTTCGTTAGCGGTGGGATTAGAAGCGGTATTTTCACAGGATACGGTAAAGGCTAACGAACCGGATGTATCGCTTTCTACAACAACCATTCAGATTCCGCTTTTGGCGCGTTTAATGTATAGGGGCGCTAAAGGGGGAATAGGCATATTTGCCGGACCATATTACACGCTTAGCATGGGAGATATGACGGTAAGCGCCAATAATAAAACAAAGCATTACGAATACCAGAGCGCGTTTGGGGGGTTGGCTGGGATTGTTTTTGGCTTTAAGGCGGGACCGGGATTTTTATTTGTTGACGGACGCGCCGGGTTGGATTTTGGATTTGTCAGGGCAGACGGCGTAGACCAGTATCACAGAAATTTATGGTCGATTTCTATGGGTTATGAAATTGGCTTATTTGATAAATAGTTTGGAGGAATTATTATGAAGAGGCAAAATTGTATCAATTTTTGTATCAAGGTTATGTTATCTATTGCGGTAACATTTATTTCGTGCGCGGGTCCCAGTGAACCTAATTCTCTGTTTTACAAGGAATATGTTATAGGGCAGGCGCCCGGCATAGTACGCGGCATAGAAATTATTTCCGGCGAGTCGCTGTTGTCGATAAGTTGGCTGGCGGCGGAACGCGCCGGTGAATACGAAGTATTTATATCAACAACAGAAACACTGCCCGATAAGCCGT
>JAIROZ010000004.1 GCA_031257255.1 Spirochaetaceae bacterium
TTGCACTGCCGGGTATCAGTAGTTTTAAAGGAAATTCTTATGCTTAAAGAAAAATTGATTATTGGGGCTGTTGCCGGGGATATTATTGGATCTGTTTATGAATGGCATAACATAAAAACAGTTGATTTTGATTTGTTTAGACATAAATCAAGATTTACGGATGATAGTGTTCTAACATTGGCAACGATGGATGCCATATTAAACCAAAAAAACTATACAGAGATCTATCAACAATTTTGCAGAAATTATCCCCACAGGGGCTATGGAGGGCGTTTCCGTTCATGGATACATTCAGAAAATCCTGAGCCTTATAATAGTTTTGGTAATGGTTCAGCAATGCGGGTTAGCCCTGTTGGATGGTATGGCAATAGCATTGAGGAAGTGATGACAGAAGCAAAAAAAAGCGCGGAAGTTACACACAATCATCCTGAAGGTATAAAAGGAGCGCAGGCTGTTGCCGCAGCGATTTTTCTTGCAAGAAATGGAAAATCGAAAGAAGAAATACGTTCATATATAATTGACACTTTCGGAAAATCAAATGGAGGCAACTCAAGATTAAAACTTCAAAATGACGGTACAATTCGTGTCAAAAATGGTCACGATGATACTGATCCAGAAGATCAAGATGAATTTCTCGACTATCGCTTGCAGAGAAAGATAGATGAAATTCGTCCGTACTATACTTTTGATGTTACTTGCGAAGGATCAGTACCGGCGGCGCTTCTTTGTTTTTTAGAAAGCAAGGATTTTGAAACCGCTATAAGATTGGCAATTTCCATAGGCGGAGATAGTGATACAATCGCCTGTATTACTGGAGGAATAGCAGAAGCATATTATCAGAAAATACCTGACAATATTATTAAAAATGTTCTTGAAATTTTACCGCAGGAATTAGTAAAAGTTATTGAAGATTTTTCAATGAAATACAGAAAATAAATTGTAAAGGCACAACTTCGCTATAGGATGTATGTTTGCAGACCCGTTATGCGGGTCTGCGCCGCCTTACGGCATTTTTTCTCCGGCACATTTTTGCAAACCATGGAAACCTAAAATAAGACATCCGCGCCTGTGGTATAATGGACAGGGGGTTAGACACGCGCCGCGCCCGGCGGTATACTATTTCTATGAATTCTGTTCAAAATCCATTTTCCCGCGAACATGCGTGGAAATTGTTTACCAAATACAACAGCGACCCATTCCATATTCAGCATGCGCTTACAGTCGAGGCTGTGATGCGCTGGTTTGCCTGCGACCAAGGCTACGAAGCCGAGGCGGATTTCTGGGCAAATGCCGGACTTCTGCACGACATCGACTTTGGGCAATTCCCGGAACAGCATTGTGTAAAGGCTGAGGAACTACTGCGCGAGGGCGGTGCCAACGATGCGCTTATTCACGCGGTATGCAGCCATGGCTGGGGGCTCTGTACAGAAATAAAACCGGAACATCCAATGGAAAAAATTCTTTATGCGGTAGATGAACTTACAGGGCTTATCTGGGCATCGGCGATAATTCGTCCGTCTAAAAGCGTTCAGGATATGGAAGTAAAGTCAGTCAAAAAGAAGTTCAAAACGCCCGCTTTCGCCGCCGGCTGCTCCCGCGAAGTCATCACAAAAGGGGCGGCGGAATTGGGCTGGGAACTGGATGCCCTCATCGAAAAAACATTACAGGCAATGCGCGTATGTGAAGCGGAAGTAAACGCCGCTATCAACACTCCGCAAAACGCAGCCCCCTAAGCGATGCCTAAGACAGTACTATGCGCTGACGCGGGGTCAAGTTCAATAAAATTAGCGCTTATAGAAACCGCAGGCAGCCTTATGAACCTTAGAGTTCTGGCGTTTGTCCGCGAAGCGTACAACCGTGGAGGGGCACCGGCAGTCCTCGAAGCGGCATTTTATCAGGGCATCCAAAAACTCCTTGCTCAAACCCCACTACCAACTACTCACTACCCGCCGCATATAGATGCCGTTTGCATATCGGCTTGCGGTCCTACACTCTTTCCCATAACAGAAACAGGAGAAGCGCTATCGCCGCTCTGGTGGTACTCGCCCGCTTGCCGGGAAACGCCGTTGCAATCGTTCTTTCTTCCATATATCTTATGGCAAAGACGCAACTTACCGGACGAATACCGCCGCACGAACAAATATTTTTCTCCGCAGGAATACCTAAGTTGGAAACTGGGCGCGTCCCCAGCCGCCGTACTCCCCACAGAACAGTACACCCCTTATTACTGGGACAAAAAAGAACTAAAAACGGCGGACATACCGCCGGAACGCTTTTTTTACTATGTCCCGCTTGGCAAAAAAATAGGCGCGGTTTCCGCAGAGGCGGCGCTTCGCACAGGCATCCCGGCAGGAACGCCCATTGCCGCTGGCGGTGTTGACTTTATTATGGCGCTCTACGGGTCGGGTGTTGTCCAGCCAGGAATGACGCTTGACCGCGCAGGCAGTTCAGAAGGTATCAATATTTGTCTGGCAGAACCGCCTCCCCAGTCTCTTTTGCCCATCCTGAATGAACGGGGACTGCGTATCCTGCCGCACGCTGTCTCCGGCTATTGGAACCTTAGCGCCGTCATCCCCGAATCAGGCAGCCTTTTTGACCGCTACCGCGCCGGCAACTCCCTTGAGGACTATCCTTACGATGACTTGCTCAAAGCCTTGCTGCCGGACTGCGCGAATTCAGACGACAGCCCTTCAGCACCGCCGCAAACAAATTCTGAATATGGCGCTCTGCCGGAGAACACCATCGCGGAAGGACGGCGCGTCCTGCAAATGCTTGCGGACAAGGTATGCGCGGCGCTTGATACACTAAAAGACGTAGGTTACCCGGTTACAGAAATGGTAATTTGCGGCGGACAAGCAAAGAGCG
>JAIROZ010000006.1 GCA_031257255.1 Spirochaetaceae bacterium
GGCTTTACCTCTTTTATCCATTTAATAAAGATCTGCACAAAATTGTCTTTAGTTATCGGGCTTTTTATTGAAGTATTTCCATTCACAGCAAAATGAGTTTTAATAAATTCGTGTATCTCATTATCATCCGCGCCAAAATTATATACAATCATTTTCGCGCCAATTAAGTTCTTTACCTTTTCTCGCGCCTTCTTAAAATCCGTTGTTTCGTGATTGGAAGGCGTCTGGTTCCAGTTAAAATCAATTTCGTTAAAAATGGGGAGTATGTCATGGAAAGCAACAAAGGCGATTCGTGCCTCGTCAAAAACCAGCAACCACGGCGGGGCTAACTGCTCGCCCTTTTCGTAGGTTTTTTTGCAGGTGAGAACGAGTTGTGTAAACATAGAATAAATGTCGTATATTCCTTTTTTCGCTTCCCCATACGCAACATGAACAGAACTACCCATGCTTTCGGCAAATAAATCGCCCCGCGCATTCTTGCTTGTCAGAACAAAGTCTATGTTATCAATATTGGGTTCATAGCCGAATTCCGAAAAGAAGTCTTGATGGACAAGACTTTTTAGCGTTTCTTCTTTTTGAATTCCTGCGTATATGGGCATGATTTATCCTGTTTTGTATGAGTTTAACATAATTGCCCGAATATAACAAGCCGATGAAAACTCAATGTAAACAGCTGGGCGTTGCGGGGCTATCCATATATGATTTTTGAGTAACGCTCGCTGTTTAGCACATCGCAAAGCGCTTCAAACGGGTCAAGTTTGCCGGACATTATCATGCGTGTAACATTTGGCGAGAAACCGGAAACAAGCGCCGCTCCAAGTTCGTTTTCTTTTACAGGAATCGTTCCCGTGCGGCTGCAAACATTCCAAAAAACCAGACGCGGTAATTTATAGCCTTTTTCGTTCCAGCGGTTTTTTATGACGGTAAATATTTTTTCATTTATCGAATGTTCCGAATTGGAAGACACGCAGTAATCAAATTCCATATCGGAAATCACCAGCACATTTGCGGGCAGTTCTTCCTGCTTCATATTATTTGCGCAGGCGGTGTCGAGCAGCAAGTCAAAAACCGCTTCGATGTTCGTGTTTGCTACTTCGTTATGTTTTGCCGCCTCATATAATTTTGCAAGAAGCGTTTCACAATGAGATAAGTCAACAAGTTTTGGTGTTTCCGAAAAAGTGATATATTTATTTTTGAACTCACCTTTGCCGCGTTCCGCATAGTACACCGCGAGCGCGTTTGCGATTTCTATCGACATAATTCCGGTGCCGTTAAGATTATTACCATACATACTGCCTGAACCGTCGGCTACAACGATGGTATTTTCGATAGAATATTCAGGCAGAGCCTTCCATAATTCTTCGAGCGCCGCGTCAACTTTTTCGTCAGTTTCTTTTGTGTTGAACCTCACTGCCATATAATACTGATGAACAATATCATGCGGGAAATTTACCGCGCTGTTAATTTTTGTTTTGCCGGATTTTAACCTTTCCAAAAAATCCTTACGCCGCGTTTCGTCATGTTTTAAGAATGCGTTACGATAAAGCACATTCGCTTTGGAAGGAACGGCTTCGTAAGAAATTGCGTCCCATTTGTTCGCGGACATTTTTACTTCAATTACATTAAGATGAGCGCGAAGCGCGCTAAGGCATTTGCGGTAATCTTTACATGACAGCCCTAATTTTTTTGCGAATATTTTGCCCAGCGTCTGAGTTTTTGCGCTTGATGAATTAACTGAAGGCAGCCATTTTGCAAGAAGCGTTATAGGGCTGCCGTTTTTTGCGTCATCGCGGTCTTTTGTAAATTGATTTTTGATAATGTCGAAGACAGCGGTATTTCTAAGCGCGATGGCAACAAGGTCGTCCCAGCGTCCGTATTCAGGCACAAGAGGAAAAAGGAGCGCAAATTTTTCGTCTTTCGCAAATCGATTTTCCATTATGACGCGGAAAAGAGAACGCTCACCCAAACCCTGCCGCGCATCGCGCACATAAAAAAGCCAGCGCACAGCAAGTTCCGGCGTTTTGGCAAACGCGGCGTCAAAGTCGGCGAGTATAGTTTTTTTGTCCGCTCCGCGGTACGAGGAAATTTTGAAGGTCATGTCAACGAGTTTTTTGCCTGTGGTTTTGTAACCCAGTCCTGCGTTTTCGGTAACAGACACATTGCCGCGCTCTTCAATCTGCGTTTCAAGTTTTTCGATAAAAGTCATAATTCCTCACAAGACGCATATCAATACCGGTGCCGGAATTCCGGCAGCACCAAGGATTACAAATCCTTTGCATTTCTTTTTTTGCTGTTAGCGTCTTTACAAGGCACGGGTTTTGTGGGGTATTCTCCCATTCAGCCCTCACAGGGCTGAAGCTTACAATTAGCTACGCAAAAATTGCTGTCTGTGCCTTTCACAAAGCGCGTTAATTCCGGCTTATTGGGTTTTCAAGACCAAAAAAGTTGCTGTCCGCGCCTTTATGCTAGAATGGTTGATATATGCTGATTTGTCAAGGGAAGCAATGAAAAATGCGAGCGGGCATCGAGTTTATCAGCGTTTTCCAAGCAACTGCCAATTACTTGTCAACAGCGGTGGGCGCGTTGGGGGTTAAAAGGTGTTAAACACTGCGCCCTTACAGGTTGTTTTGTTCATACTTTCGCAAAACGAGCCGCCCCTTTTTCTTCTATATAATCCGCCGCTAGTTTGACGCCGTTTTCGGCGCGGATTTTTTCGCCGAGCGCCGCCGCATTCTTTTTATAGCCCGGATTTTGCATAAGGTCGGCGACCTTTGCCTCCAGCGCATTTCTTCCTATCTTCTTAATTTTGACGCTGCCAGGTCCTACGCCCAAAATTCCGGTGCGATACGCCCAGTAAAATTGGTCGATTATCATCGGGGCAACCATTTGCGGAATTCCCGCCCGCGCCGCGCTATGAGTGGTGCCGCTTCCCCCATGGTGGATGACAGCCGCACATTCCGAAAGGAACAATTTATGAGGAATAACATGGTCTAAGATGAACAAATCGCCGCGTCCGTGCAGAGTCTTCCCAAGCCCGCTCCAGCCCGCCCCTACAATGAACTTCCACCCGTACTTCCCGCAAATTTCGTAGAGCCATACGCAGATACGCTCCCGCGCCTCCGCGGTAATGCTACCCATCGTAAAAAAGAGCGCCGGTCTGTCGTCTTTGCGGATAAATTCGAGTAGTTTTTCGTAAACCTCTTCGTTATACGGAAGCAAGTCGTTAAAACAATAGGCGGCTTGCGTCCATTTATACTTCCAGCCTTCGTCAACTTCGCCCAGCGTGGGGCTGTAAAGGTTGAGGTTATCGGCGTGCATGGGCGCATGCTCGGTTTGGTCTTTTATCAGTTCGAGTCCCAGACGCTTCCGGTTCGCGTTCAGTGTTTTTAGCGTTAGATAGTTAAGCCCAATGCCGAGCAGGTTCCAGAAAAACATCGGGCGGAACACCGGATTCGGTTTTGGAAAGGGAATTACCGGCGGCGGAATTTTTTTGCTCGGCATAAGCGGAGCGTACGCCGTTCTGATATAGGGCTTGTCGCAGTACTCGGCGATGCTCGGCGCGGCAAATTCCGTGTTGGACGCGACCAGAATGTCGTAATGTGCCAGCAGCGGCGGCAGTTCGTTAAACTGATGCTGAATCACCCGCCGCGTCCATTCCAGAATGTCTTTGGTGTCCGGCGATTTTTCCAGCATGGCGATAATATCATCATGCCCCTGAAGCGTGTAAGAAATGGAAAGTTGTTGGGCAAATTTCTCGAACGCCTGCGGAATATTCAGCATTACCTCGTGCCCGCGCCCTTCCAATTCCTTGACGAGCGGCAGGTACGGGTAAATATCGCCCTGAGAACCGCGTGTTACTAAGAGTATCTTCATACAATAACGCCGATTTCTTTGAGTTTTGCCGTGTCGAGATTGTATTTTGCTTCCAAAGCCCGCAATTCGTCCTCACTCACGTTGACAGGGCGGGCTAGGCGCTTGGTTTCGCCGTAACCGCGCAGGATTTTGGTTATCATCTTGAGCGGATTAAAGCCCAGCGACGCCATTATCCAGCAGCCGTGTGTACACCAGCAATTTGCCTTGTAGCCGTGTCCAATATCGGCAATTTCTTTTTTCCAGACATCGCCGGCAATTATCTTTTGTACATCGCAGTCATAATCCTGAACTTTGCCCAAGGGCTCGCGCAGTTCGCATGAACGGAAGCGTCCGTCATAGTCGATAACGAGCGTGGTTTCGCCGGCGGTGCAGTCCATTTTCCACGGGGTCGGCTTGTCGATGTTGCTTGCCCGCACATCGTAGAGCGTCCGCATAAGCCCTGCATAGAAAATCTTGGTGATTTTCTGAGCGGTTTTGCCCGCCATCCCTTCGGCAACCCGTTCCGCATACGCCGTTGTATACGGTGAAAGCCGGTCTTGCAGTTCCCGCAAGGATTTTTCGGTCAGCACCTTGATGCCTTCCTCGCGGGTAGTGCCCCGCGCCGCCTCTATCGTATGGGTTTGCAGGTTGAAGCGCCCGTAGACCCAGCGCATAAAGTCCTCAACCTGGTCAACATTGTACTTGGTGATAACATGACCTATGTTGCGTATGACTTTGCCGTCATCCTTGAAGGTATCGCAGACTTTTTTGATACATTCGCAGGCTTTGTAAAAACTCGGTACGCCGCGCTGTTTGTCGTGAGTGTCGCCGAAGCCGTCAAAAGAAATACTGACGGTGATGTTACAGTCCGGGCAGGACTTGCGCAGGCGGGTAAGCCATTCAATTAGTCTGTCTGATTTTATCCCATTGGAGGGGAGGTTGATGTCCTTGATATGGTTGTTTTTGTAGAAAGTTTCGATGATTTCCGGCAGTTCTTCCCGCAGGGTCGGCTCGCCCCCGGAAAGGAAAAGCCTGTTTATCTCTCCTGCCGTTTCGGAAAGCCGTTTAATCGACTCAAATGGCAAATCCTGTTCTTTTTTTGCCATATCCCCCGCGTAAAAACACTGGGCGCATGCCGCGTTGCATTTACCTGTTGTAAAAAGGAAGATTGATTCCAAGCGGCGTTTGCCATGCAGGGTATTAAACGAACTTCCTGTCCTTTTTGATTCCATTACAAAAAATCTCCTTTGGAAAACTTACATTGACCGATACATAGTTTAGTCCGCTGTAATTTATACCGTCAAGCGGTTTTTCAAAATTTAGACAAATTTAATAATCTGTCAAATTAACATCCGAAAAATGTTTGAGCGCAATTTATACAGAGAGTTAAATTTTAACTGGTGATTTTCCAGCCTTCCGGTAAATCAATGCAGTCGATGCGTTGTTCGATAAGTTTTTCTATGTCCGTTAGAATTTCCCGCTGCCAGTCCATCCGCAGCGGAGCGAGGGTAAACAGTTCAACAGCGTCCCGTCCCAAAGCGCTTGCAATGCGTTCTATCATACCGGCAGACGGGAATTTTTTACCACATTCAATCAAGCCCAAGTAATTTGTTGCGGTTTGCGCCGCTTCCGCCAATTTTTCCTGCGTCCATCCCTTTTCCAGCCGGTAGTTTCGTATGTTTGTCCCCAGCAATTTCTTAATGTTTGTCATAAATCCATACTTGCAGTTCGTATTAGTGTCTTTTCCTATCCTAAAGGTTGACAACAACCTAATATATGTTGTAATATAAAAATCAACCATTATAGATTTGATAGGAGAATTTGATATGAAAAAACTGTTGACGGTGGTATGCGCCGTATTGTGCGCTGCGGCAGGGGCATATCTGTTTGCGCAAGACTCTCAGATTGCGCCGCAAACGGCGGCTGCGCAATCAGCGCCGCAAACGGCGGCGGCTTCCTCCGGGACGGACACCGGAATTCCGCCGGAACTTGCCGCTAAATCGGCGCAGGTAAAGCAGGCAATTCGTGCCGGAGATTGCTCTTATTTGTACAATTTCACGCTGGAGTCTACAGAGCCGGATGGCGGTACAGAAGCGGAGAACAAATTAACACGCGCCCTTGTTGGCGAAGCGATAGCGGGGCTGCGTTCTTATACACAGCATGACCGGGTTGCTGAGCGCTACCAGACGGGAAGGATTGACCAGCATGTACGCGATGTCCCCGCTGTAATGATGAGTCAGGTTTTTTCTTCACCGGAAGCGGTGCTGCCGCAGGTTGTATCTGTGCTGTTAAACCATGCGCCTACATTGCTTTCAAAGGTAAAAGTGATGCACGATTGGATATGCGATAACATTGCCTACGATTATGAGATGGCTGCTTCGGGTAAAATTGAAGGGCAGGAATATGCGCAGGTATTGCAAAAGAAAAAAGCGGTGTGCGTTGGCTACTCAAATCTGCTAAAAAAGATGTGCGACATTGCCGGTATAGAAGCGCTTGTTATAGAAGGTTCTCTTAAAAGCAAGGATTATGGCTGGACGGGCAAACTTCCTTCCGGCGACCATGCGTGGAACAGCGTTTTTATTAACAATAAATGGTACCTTGTTGACGCGACCCTGGATGCGGGTTTCGTGGTAAATATGAAGGCATTTGTCAGGCGTTATTCCACCGAATACCTTTTTCTTGATTCGCGTCCTTTCTTGTATACGCATTTTCCTAAAAAAACCGAATTGCAGTACTATGGTCCCGCGTTAAGCGCCGCCGCGTTTGAGCAGGAAGCCGCCGTACCGGGCGCGTTTTTTCAGTATGGACTTTCGCTGGATAAAGACGCCCCCTACGACAATACACAGGCAACAAACGGCGTGTACCGTTTTAATATTTATCATTCAAAATTGAATGTGAACATTATTTCGGATATACAAGGCGGGGAAGTATGGCTGGAAGACAGCACCGAAAAAGGCGTAAAAACAACGGCGGCGAGTTACCTGCTGCCCACGCCGCCCGCCGGCAATTACCAGTGTTCCATTAAGGCGCGGTATAATGACGAAAAAGGTTTTCCCCTCGATGTTGACGCCGGTAAATTCGAAAATGAATGGATGGAGCGCGTAACAGGTTTTAGGAAGGCAAATCAAATCAGCCCGTATGAATTGCTTACATTTAGGGGTTCTTATATGAAAGTAGAATCGGCGGGCAAGTATTATTTTGTTGAAGACCCATTAGACGCAAAAAAAACCGCCGCCATTTATAAAATCAACCGCCTGCTGGAGCAGCCTGTAGTAATTCCCCGCACGGTGCTGGAATTCAACCTGCAAGGAAAATGAAACGCGGCGGACGCATTGGCTATGCGGCGGTATCTTCATTTTTTGAGCCGCTGCGATGAGGGGGGGGGGTTGACACTTTTTTTTTCGCCTTATAGAATAATAAAACCATTGCGGTACTCGCGGTGGTCAGGCTGATTGCCTAGGGAAAGGCTGATAAGCGGTAAGTTAATCAGTTTTTCCCTAGGTTATCAGAGGCGGTAACGCCAAACCGGTGGTCCAAACCACCCATAACCGGCGGCTGTAAGGCTGTGCTTCTTATGGAGTGCGGTCTTAATAGACGGTGTCAATGTGGGATAGGTGGAGTACGGGGCTTTTTTCGTTTATCTACCCGGAAAAATCTCACGCTTCTCCTGTCTATAGTGGTACTGATTACGCCTGTTTCCAAGCGGACAGTTTGCGCAAAGCGCAAACTGTAGAAGTGAATCGCACAAGGATGTGCGATTCGCGACGGTACTTGCACAATTTTTTTCATTGTGCTAGGATGCTTTTTAGAAAATGAAGCCGAAAACCGCGTGTGCGGTCGCGGCTCATAGCCCGTTAGTCCGGGCTTAAATAGATTTTGCAGCCGGTTATCCAAGGGCGGTTATAAAAACTGCCGGGATAATGGCATCCATTTTAGGAGGATATTTAGAAATGGCAAAGGATAAATTTAACCGAACCAAAATCCACATGAATGTGGGTACTATCGGGCACGTTGACCATGGCAAGACGACTTTGTCCGCGGCTATCACCATGTACTGCGGTAAAAAATATGGTGATAAGGTAATGAAGTACGACGAAATCGACAACGCTCCAGAAGAGAAGGCTCGTGGTATCACGATAAACACCCGCCACCTGGAGTATCAGTCCGACAAACGGCACTATGCCCACATCGACTGCCCCGGTCACGCGGACTACATCAAGAACATGATTACAGGCGCGGCGCAGATGGACGGCGCTATTCTCGTTGTCTCCGCGCCAGACAGCGTTATGCCCCAGACCCGCGAACATATCATACTCGCCCGTCAGGTAGGCGTTCCCAATATGATAGTCTTCCTTAATAAGATTGACCAACTGGAAGACCCCGAACTGGTCGAACTGGTCGAAGAAGAAGTGCGCGATGTACTCACCGCTAACGGCTTCCCCGGAAAGGAAATACCGATTATCAAGGGCTCAGCGTTTGCCGCCATGTCCGAACCGGACAATCCCGAAGCGACCAAATGCGTAGACGAATTGCTTATTGCAATGGACTCGTACTTTCCTGACCCTGTGCGCGACACCGATAAACCCTTCCTTATGCCGATAGAGGATGTGTTCACCATTTCCGGGCGCGGCACCGTCGTAACCGGCAAAATTGAACGCGGTGTCATCAAACTGAACGAGGAAGTCGAAATTGTCGGCATAAAGACCACAAAGAAGACCACCGTTACCGGCATTGAAATGTTCAACAAACTGCTTGACGAAGGGCAGTCCGGCGATAATATCGGCGCGCTGCTCCGCGGCGTTGACAAGAAAGAAGTCGAGCGCGGTCAGGTACTGGCAAAACCCGGTTCCATAACGCCGCACTTCAAGTTCAAGGGGCAGATTTACTGCCTGTCGCAGGACGAAGGCGGGCGCAAGACCCCGTTCTT
>JAIROZ010000155.1 GCA_031257255.1 Spirochaetaceae bacterium
GGCCGGGGGGGGGGGGGCGGGCCGCCGCCGCGCACGGCCCCACCCCGCCCGCTGCGGGGGGGGGGGGCGGGGGGGGGGGGGCCCCCAACAAATGAGTGGTCTATGAAGAAGGCGAAGGCTTTTCTACAGGCACAATCACACCCGTTGATAATAATACCATTTACCTGACCGAAGAAGGCGATGCGTCACCCGTGCCTCTTACCCGCATTCAATAAGAAGAAATATGTCCCGAAACACTGCCGAGACATATTGGGCTTGTTCGGAAACTCCTGTTTCTGAACAAGCCTGCAAAATTTAGGAATCTATGAAAACACTGAAATTATTTTTTTTGCTTGTCATATTGATACTGATAACGAGTTGTGACACATCTGCCGGTTCTACAGAGCCGTCAGAAATCCGGTATAAACCGGGAACATACACATCGAGCGCGGCGGGATTTGCAGCCGATATAAAAGTAACCGTTACTTTTTCGGAAGACAAAATTACCGGTATTACTATTGATGAACATCATGAAACAATTGCGCGTAATACCGTAGCGTTTGCGCTTGAACATATCCCGGCTTCCATAGTACAAAGTCAAACTGCGGATGTCGATGTTGTAACCGGCGCTACTTACACGAGCAAGGCTATTAGAGAAGCGGTAAACCATTGTATCCTACAAGCAAAAGATGAACATAATTCTTTTTAAGGAAAATGAAATTTCGCCGACATGCGCCGCCGCGCTTCCAAAAAGAGATGAACGGGTAATACACCTGCTAAAAACATTGCACAAACAGGAAGGTCATGGTTTTTGCGCCGGCTTGCTTGGCGGCTTAACCGGAAAGGGCAAAATTACCCGTATAGGCGCGGACTTTGTTGACTTTAGCCTCAAGTTTGATACGCCGCCGCCGCCCAAACTGCCGCTGGTTATGGCGGTCGGCTTTCCGCGCCCTATACAACTGCGCCGTTTGCTCCGCGACCTTGCCGCCTTCGGCGTTCCGCGTATTTGCCTTTTAATGACAGAATTGGGCGACCAAAGTTACCGCGAGACCAAACTGCTCAAAGACGGCGGCGCGGAGGCGGCGCTTATCGAAGGCATAGTTCAGGCGCGGGACACAATACCGCCGGCAATTGAATCTTTTGACAATTTATCTTCCTTTATAGAAAATTTGCCGCGAAACCCGCAAATCCTTTATATAGCCTGCGACAATGTGCGCCCGCACGGAGATTTTGCGAATCTTCTGTGCGGCAATAGCGGCGGTGTAGCGCAAGACGGCGCTACAGACGGCGCGGTTGTTCTGGTCGGGTCTGAACGCGGCTGGTCGGACACCGAACGCGCCATGCTTGACAGCGCCGGTTTTGAGCGACTGTCCATAGGCAGGCGTCCCCTCCGTACCGAAACAGCCTGCGCCGCCGCGTGCGCCCTTACAGGGGCGTTGGTAGGGAAAGACTAACAGATATGCCGTCTGTCAACGCTTACGAAGTTCGAGAATAAAATTTTCAAACAATTCCATGGTTTTTTTGTGGTCTTTCCGCATATATTCACGGGCAAACTTAGCCTTTTGCGCCAGTTCATAAAGAGATTTCAAAATATCATCCGCTAAATTTCCACCGCCGCGCCGCTTGCGTTTCGCCAGCAAAAGGGAATGGTTGTAAATGTAGACGCATTTCTTGCGCAAATTTTTTGTTAGGACAAATCTGATATACCAGCGATAACGCCGAGCAAGCACAGCCGCGATAAGCAACAGGGGCAGCGCCGAAGATGCCGCAATTATTTTTAGAATGTTCAGGCGCGGCGAGGAATTATACTCATCTTTTGTCGGCTCACCTTCTTTTTCGCGCAAGCCTGAGCGCTTTTCCAGTATTTCCTTTAGGAGGCGTTCCAAAAGTTCGGTGGGCGGTCCGGCGGAAAAACGCCATTCCTCATCCGGCGCGAGTTGCGTAGTTGTCGGGTCGTATTCTATCCAGCCGTAACCTGGAAACCACACCTCTACCCACGCATGCGCCATATTTGCCAGCACCGGGAAAAAACCAAAACGCTCGGATTCGTAATCAATATAAAATCCTATTGCTAGACGGCAAGGAATTCCTAAAGAACGAAGCATAGAAGCAAATGCAAACGCATAATACGAGCAATAGCCTCGCTTTGTTGTAAACAAAAAATATCCAAGTTGGTCGCCGTCCGGAGCGGCACCCGGTTTTAGGCTGTATACATAATCGCCATATTTTAGATAATTGTACAAAGTCTGAATTTTCAGATAGTAATTAGTAATTCCGGCAGTAAGTTCTTCGCTCAATTTTTGAATTTGCCTTTCGGTTTTGGTCGGCGGTTTTTTTCCGCTCCATGCTGTATACCATGCAAAATCCTCCGCGCTAAGTCCTAAAGTATCATTTGTTGATATAGAGGAAGTTAAATTTGTCAATTCGCTTTCTGTTGTTCCGCTTACCATGCTCAAAACCTTGAACGCTGATTTGAAGGATGAGGCATCCCAGCCTTCAAAGGGGACGGACTGCGCCGGTTCGTTCATAGCAAGAAAGGCTTCACCGTCTATGTTTACCATGTAGTATTCCTGTTCAACGGGAAAACGGTTTTGCGCCCCCTGCACGGTGTAGTCAGTTTTTTCTCTTGGCAACAGCCGGCGTTGCGCTGCTTCGTCCCGTACTTCATCCCGTGTAAAACCCGCTTTGGAATCGTAAGCGGAGAGTATGAAACGCCTTGTTAGGCGGGCGCTGTCTATAGCCGAAAAAAGGGAAAAAAAATCATTGTAGTTATTTTCTGACTCATTTTGAAATTCATCATCAAATTCTTGCGTGTCAAGTTCAGATAAATCAAAATCTTCCATGCTATTACTTTGTGTGCTTTGCGCGTCAACTTTGCGTACGATAAATACAAGGTCGTCATTCATAGTTATTTCGTTTTCAAGTCTGAGGAAAGGCGCAAAGTCAAAACTAAAAAGTTCGCGTTGCAAAAGTCCGCCGCCTTCTTCTAATGACCTTTCGCTTAACGGCTTAAAAAGCATAATTCCTGCTAGAATAACGATAAAAAGCGGAGCAAGACAGGCGGCGGCTGTTTCCAGCGGACGCGGTATTTTTTCCGCAAGGAAAGAAAGGGATAGTGCAATCAATTCAAAAAACAAAATAGAGCAGAGTACAGCAAGTTTAAGAATGGGCCATTTATATGCGGAAAGAGCCCCACTGCCTAAAACTGTGAATATCAGTATATAAAGAAAGATGTCGGCGCAGGCTGCGTATCGAATTTTATTATAAGAAGAAAGAGCGAAAAATGTTGTAATACTCAAATAATAAAATGGAAAAAGGGACGCAAACATATTGGAGTCGAATTGCAAAAGCAATGTGTCAAACGGGATAAAAACAGATATATCATTGTTTTGGGTATATATTAGATGGGCGATAATGCGGGGCGTTGCGGCAAAAAACCGGACTGCAAATGGGAGCAGGGCAAGTACAATCAGCGCCGGCAGCGTTTTTAGTTTTATGCTTTTTAGCACAAATGGCACTAGGAATGCCTGAAGAAGAAAAATGCAGAAAAAAGCGCCGTCTGTTATTTCTCCTAAAAAAAGCCGTATCTGAAAAAGTAAGATAGCTGCCGCCATACTCCGCGCCGCAAGGCATACCTTGTAATACAAGCCGTTGTTTAATTTTGTTCCGTCATTATGCCTCAATAACAGCCGCATAAACACCCTCCTTACATTCATAATATAGCGCGTCCGCTTCAGCCGCAAATTTTATTCGTTCTTTGTTTATTATTTTTGGAACTACAAAAATCAGGTTGACTAGAACGCCCTTTTTCTTTGCCCCGATGAATGTATCAAGAGCCGAATCTCTGTGATTGTTGACATTTTTGTTAAAAACGCGGGGAAGCGCCAGATAAAAAAAATTATTGCTCGTTGTTAATGCTGTATACTGTTCCGGCATACCGCCTGCGTCCAAAGGCGAAGGCACCGGGTAGGCAAGCCATTTTTTGACATCCTCGCCGGATGAGGCTTTTTCTACCGGCGCGGTGTTTACAAAATTTACTTCAAGTCCTTCCGCACAAGCTTTTTGCGCTAGAGCCAACGCTAAAGAACATAAAGCGTCCACGGCATCCGCCGCAGATGATGCGGCAAAAAGAGTGGAGTCGCAGCCGGTATCTAAAATTACAGATAGCACGGAAGAACGCGAATTTTCGCGACCGCGCTCACGGACAAAAAGTTCATCAAAACGACCGTAAAGTTTCCAATTTATGCGGCGCGGGTCGTCACCGGGAATATATGCACGGTGCCCGAAATCGCCGCCCGGTCGCACCGACCTTGTCCCGCCGTCCGGCTCGCCATCAGCATTACTCGGAATGTCTGCCGCAACGCTCGTTTGCGCCGGAGTTACAAGCAGCCGCGCTCCTTCCTCCGCAGGAACAGGAACGGATGCCTCCCAAAAACCGGCGGCGTCAAAAATTGCAATTTCGTCTTCCATGCCGTAATAAGCGCCGCGAAAGGGGGCATAAAAAGTACATTCTTTTCCGTCAAAAAAATCCGGCGGCAAAAGCGCGTTTACAATTCTTGCCTGCATCTTGTTGCCGTTTGTCCGCAAGGCAAGCCGGAAGCGCGTGAACAGCGGCGCATAATGCGCGTTGCGTTTGCCTGTATTTACTAGTTGCGCCGCGCTAACGCCGCCATTCGTCTGTGTGCCGGATGGCGGCGGATATACAGCCTCTATAACCGGCGTGGTAATTTGAACTGTAAAATTTTTTTTCCGGCATATTAGCGCAATGAAAAACACGAGCGCAAATCCATATAAGGCGCTGCCTGTAAGAACTGCGCCTGCAAACAACAATGCGGCATCGCCTTTCATAATGCCCGGAACGAGTGCGGTTATTGCCGCCGCAAGTAAAACTATAAGTAATTTTTTTGGTTTGGGAACCGCGCTCCGCTTCACTTGTATTAAGAGATACGATAAATTAGTTTTCAAATTAAAACAAGTTGTTGTACATTTCATTGTTTCACGTGAAACAATTATGTCTATCCTGATAAGTCCAGATGTGTTCCCATAGCCGGGTCGCGGAAAATAGAATGTTGTGCCGCCGCCGCATCCTCTTCGGATTCTTTGTTCTTATTGTTGTTTTTCTTTTTGTTCTGCTGACGGCGCTGTTCTTTGTCGTCTTGAATTCCAGAAAGCCCTTCGCCGGTTTGTTCTGCTTCCATAACGCCTTCCATTCTTTCTTCTATTTTCCTGTTTTGTACTTCGCCGTGTATCGCTTTATGTAAGGCAGTTCCATCCTTAATGGCTGTTTGTTCTTTGCCAACTTTGTCCATCTGTGTAAAAAGTGTTTGTAAATCAATCGGCGCTATAGCCATAGTTTATTCTACCGTACTGCGTCCAGCAGTTCAACAGTTTCAGGCGCGAGAATAAGTCCTCTTCTAAGCAGCCAATCCGCTGTTGCCCGTAGTACCGTGTTGAACAAATCATCCAAAGAAACTGTTGTGTCCGCGCCAAAAGCAAGTTCCCGTAACCGGCGTTCTACAGTATGCCGTCCCATTTCAATTTTGTCGGTTAGATACACAATTTTAGCAAGCGCACTCATACCCGGTTTGCCTGTTGTATGCCAGCGCACTGCGTCCAGAATATCATGGTCGTCGATGCAAAAAATAGTTTGCAATAACATAGCGGCAGCGCGTCCGTGTAACATTCCGGGCTTTTGCTGCTCAATGGCTGTAAACGGCTCTCCGTCCATCCCTGCCATACGGAAAAATTCCTCAGTGGTTAGGCGTTTACACATATCGTGGGCAATTCCCGCAAGGTAGCCTTTTTCCGGGTCAAGTCCATAGCGTTCACAAAGGTCGGCGCAATGTAACGCCACATTGCGGCTGTGCAAATAACGGCTGGTATCAAGCATTGCAAAAGCGGTCTGTTGAACAACAGCGAAAGAATTCCGCGCCGGCTTTGTTGCCGCCGGCAGTACACCATTAAGGCTGATATTTACATTTTTTGGAGGAATATCTGAATTTACCAGATTCTCGACTTCTGTATACAGTTTGTTTTCAATAATAATATCGCGCACTGCGGGGGTAACCAATTCCTGCCAACCGCCGCCTGTTTTTATCATTTCCCGCAAGTTGCAAGATGCCGCCGTTACAATTTCATTTTGAATATTTGTATGGGGGAAGGGGAACGGCTCCTCGACATTATTCAAACGCCGGGCAATAATTATGTTTGCAAGGCGGGCAATTTCCTTCGCGCCTTCCCATTTTTCAAAATCATGAACCAAGTCATCACCTATCAATAGTCCGGGTTTACCTTCCGGCACATAGCGTTCAATTATGTCTTTTATGGTATCTATAGTGTAGGAAATTCCCTTTCGGTCAACTTCGCTTGTATCAACGGTCAGGTGCCTGTCGTTGCCTATGGCAGCAAGCAGCATGCGAATACGAATTTCCGCCGAACCGGCTTGGCTCCTGGTTTTGAAAGGTGATTGATAGGCGGGTATCAGTATCAGGCGGTCGTAACCGGCGCGTAGGGCGGCGCGGGCGATGTGCAAATGCCCATTATGAACGGGGTCAAAACTGCCGCCTAAAATAGCAAGTTTCACCCTTAAAGCATACCTGCAATTATTACAAGCGTCAATAAAAGCGTCTTGTTATTTTTAAGGGAATGAATTAGAGTAAAATTGTATTGGGCACAGGAGGTCCTTTGAATATGAAAATTCGTTTACTGGCATTTGCCGGAATATTGATTGGAGTAACACTTACCGCACAGGAATTGTCGGTCGAGGACTCGTATTTACAAACCTCACAAAATATTATGGTTATCGAAGAGTACAGCAATTCTCTCGACAGAGAACATAAACTTGCTGCTGTACTAAGTATTGAAGAGTTGGTAAAAAAAGGCGATAAGCCGGAGGAAGCGCGTAAAATACTTGGGAAATTAGGATTGGAGGGAACACTCAATAAAGAAAGTTTTCAGGGGCGTGTTCTCAATAATTATCCTGATGTTAGAGAGCGTTCTGCAAGGTTGCTGGCAGAATTCCCCGGACCCCAAACGGTATCTTCTTTGGAGCAAATTGTTGTCAACGAAAAAGAGCCGGCTGTGATTTCCGCCGCTATAGATTCGTTAACCAAGTTAAGTGCTTTTGATACAAGGACACTTAATACCGTTCAGTTTGTATTGTATCAATACAATGCGCTTGCAAACGACAGCCGGCTTGCGAATTCACTGCTTAATTATTATGACAAATGTCCGCCGAACGGCACCGTTATGGCGGCGCTTTCCACTATCCGCGACAACCCACGATATACTGCTAATGTAAAACATCGCGCAGAACAGATTTTTAAGCGTAAAGGACTTAGATAAATTTGCCTATTTGCTTCATTGATTAGTCAAAAGAAATGCGCATATATGCCAAATAAAAAACCCGTCCAATGGACGGGTTTTTTATTGCTCCCCCGGACAGGCTTGAACTGCCGACCCAGTGGTTAACAGCCACTTGCTCTGCCAACTGAGCTACAGGGGATTTGCAAAACGGAAATGTGTTAATTCCCATGCCGCAAAACTTCAGTTCTGCAACTGCTTTGCTTTATTAGAGTATTGCCGCCGATAAAAAATGTCAATAGGGGTGTTCTATGTATTTACTCTATCAGTCTTCCTCCTAAATTTGTTTCACGTGAAACAGTCTGGCATACATCAATCCACGCGGCACTATTAGAGTAGGCTTCGAGTTCTGCTGGTGTAAGTTCAATCATTGAGTTGCTGCTGCCGCAGGCGGGAAATATGGTGTCGAAGCGTTTAAGAGAAGCGTCCAAATACACTTTTATGTCTGGCGGCAAGGCAAATGGGCAGACACCTCCTATGGCGTGTCCGGTTAAGCGCAATGCGTCTTCCGGGCTTAACATACTGGCTTTATAGCCGAACTGCGTTTTGAATTTTTTGTTGTCTAATTTGGTGTCGCCTGCGGCAACGACAATAATGGCACCTTCCGGCGATTTAAGAGAAATGCTTTTGGCTATGCGTGCCGGCAATACACCCAATGCCGCAGCCGCTTCCAAAACTGTCGCGGTGGATAACGCCTTTTCTTGAACATCCTTTCCGCGCCCCCACCGGTCTAAATACGCTCGGACTGCTTCTACAGACATACGCGACCTACGGTTATTCGGCGCGGTAGCGCAGCACTATGGGCGGCGGCTGTCCCTGTTCAGGGTTAGGGTTTGGAGGCTCTGCGTACAATTCGAGTAAGCCGTTGACAATTCTCCATTCGTATATACGCTGGAGATACCAGTAATATTCATTTTCCATTAGACCTCCCACATTGATATTACTCATCATATATGTACCGAGTATTTGTTGAATTTTTACATTATAGCCGTCTTGTTGTTTGTAAGGCGCAAAGTAACGGTTAGGCGCAGCCTCGCCGTTTACGCCGTCATCCGTAAATTGAATTATGTAAGCGTTCTTCAGATTTTGCCCCTCCATCATTTGGCGGTCTAGTACTATAAGACCATAGCCAACGCGAATGTCCACAAGTTGCCAAATTCTGCCTTTAATTGCATCTATTGGTTTGCCGCTGTTAGTGTAGTTTGGCTGCTGGTAATAACCACCGGAAGAGTAGCCGCCGCCGGGCGGAGGATAACTGCCGTCAGACAGAGGATAGCCGCTCTCATTGTACGGGGCATCTTGAGACCACGGTTCTTCCGGCGGCAAATCGGTTATCTTAGGCATCCGTTTTTGGCTGCTTGAGCAAGCGCTCATTAAAAGCAAATATATTGCGGCGCAAAAATAAACAACATAAATTTTCTTCATTTGTTTCCCTTTATTCTAATCGGAAAAAAAATTATCTACATTAAGAGTTTTTATCAATAAAAAGGCAAAATGACAAACTTTTTTTGTCTGCCGTTATTCAGCAGTATTGTAGTAAAGAAAACGGTCTCAACTATTAAATCTTTGCGTTAAAACGCCGATAAATAGTGTATGCTATTACTATAAGTAAGAAATGGCATGGTATTAAATGGAGGCTTATATATGAAGCGTTTTTTAGTTTTAGGAATGATTTTTGCGGCAATTACACAAATGGTGTTTGCGCAAAACGCGGTAACAGAGGATGAATTTATAAACATCCTTGTTAAGAACGGATTTTACAATGATTTTGTATCTCTTAAAGAAGAAGTAGCGGAATTAAAGACGCTGGTATCGGATTTGAGAGCAGAAATTAGCGGTAAACAGAGCGAACTGGCATACCTAAAGAATGCGGTAAACAGCAAGGCTCAGGAATTGGATGCTCTTTCGGCGCAAAAATTGCGGCTGCAAAAGGAAATCGAAGAGGCATCGTATACGCTGGCGAGTTTGCAAAAGCAAAAAGACGAATTGAATAAAAACCATGTCTTTAACGCGAGTATAGTAAAAACTGAGGTGCCTCAAAATGAAGATGTCAAAGAAGTTGCCGAGACAAATTTGCTGGACACTGTATATTTTGCTCCCGACAGCGTAAACTTAACGGAAGCCGCCGCGCCTTCGCTAAATGATATTGGCGAGCGTTTAAGAAACAACCCATTATTGAAGATTACATTGCGGGGTTATTCGGCACCTGCCGGAACACTGAGCGGGCAAATGTGGGTATCTGAGATGAGGGCAAAAACAGCGGCAAGTTATCTAAAAAAGAATTTTGATATAGATGAAGAACGAATAAATATTCAATGGGTAGGAGCAAAAGAAACTCCTATAAATGCAAATAGTTCCAAATTTACCGAACTGCGGGTTGTCGAAGTATTTGCTATATAAGCGAACCGGCAAGGAGTTGCTATGAAAAAAACATTTGTTATCTCTGGGATAACGGCGGCGTTGTTAGCGTTTGTTTTGTCTGGAGCGTGCAAATCGGGACCAGAAATGGTTATGCTGCCGATGACGCCCATGCTCATCGAAGAAGTCGGCGCGGATAACATGTCAAAGTTGTCGTACTTTCTTTCCAAAGAGGTGAGTTTGGAAAGGCAGGACATGTTCCGCGAAAATATGATTTTTGAGAAAGGCGTGGCGGTGCGTGTGGATAAAGATGTGCGCGAGACTATCAAAATAGACACCAACACGCCGGGCGCTGCCGGTTACAACGAACTGGCGCAGGTGTCCCATGTCAACTTCCGTGTGCTGGGCATAGAGTTTGAAGGCGAAACAACTACAAAAATAGGATTTGCCGTGCCTTTGGCAAACCCGGACGGTTTTTTTGATTTGCTTTTTGACGATGATGATACAGGCACGATAGAATATGGACCTCATATTTATCGCGTGATATATAAAGGCGCAGACCGCCCGTACTTAATGGTAAAAGTGGCGCGTAATATAGTGCGCGAGGAATTGATTCGCAAGGCATCGGGAAAGCCGCTTGATTAAACGGCTGTTGTGCGGCAGTCTTACGGCGGCAGACAAAAATGGGAATGGTTTTTGCGGATATAGTGATTAGAAACGCCGTTGATGTTTACAAAGCGAGATATGGGTTCATATCTCAAAAAGATGTACGCGCCGTGTCTACCAGAGCGTTGGTAGACACGGGTGCGACAACGATGATAATTCCAGAATCAACAAGAAAAGAATTAGGACTTGCTATTGAAAGCGCCGAAAGAGTTGATGTAGTAGGCGGCGAGGAATCGGCGATGGTTGCGGAGCCGGTAGAAATCCAATGGATGAACAGGTCGAGTTTTTGCAGACCTTGGGTCATAAAGGGTGAACAGCAGGCGCTTTTGGGGGCAATTCCTATGGAAGAAATGGATGTTATTGTACATCCCGCAAAGGAATGTCTTGTAGGCGCTCATGGGGACAGCCCTTGCGGGATGGTAAAATAGCCCGCGCATTTAATATTTAGAGCAACTAAAATAATTTTGCTTGACAAGCGTTACAAAATGCAATAAAATGCCCTTTGCGGTATAAAGTTTTTCAATGTAAATGCCGATAATTGCAATGTCTCTCTATTTTAAGAGAGCGCCTTCTTAGGGGGTTAACGATGAATAAAATATTCGTTGGAAACAGTGTTGGGAGGCTGTTTTTAGTTGTTTGCGCGGTATTCGCGCTGACAGGTCAGGTTGTGTTCGCGCAGAACACAGGATTCTTTATTGGCGGCGGCGGCGGCTATTCTACCAATGCTTTTGCTGCGTCAAAATTGGAGCAGGAATGGAATAACCGGTTCCCGCAAGGTGCCGGAGGCTTTGCCTTTTTGGGGATGAGTTTCTGGCAAATGGGAGTAGGCATAGAAGCCGGTTACGCGCCTAAGCAGTTTTGGGAAGCGACTATAGGCGAACAGTACTTGGACGATGACGCATCGAAAGCAAAGTACAGTCATGTGCCGCTCTTGCTCAAAGTGTCATATCAGACGCCGGGGGCTATATCATTGCGTCCTAATTTGTTTGGCGGTGTCGCGTTTGAGATAATAGACGCGGTAGAGCCATACAGCATTTACGGCGATTGGTATACCGACAGTTTTGGTCCAAAACAAACGGTCGCGGCTGGTACGCCGGGCGCGAAAAGAGATGTTGTAAGTACAAGCAGTAATGCTGCCCGAACGGAGATAAGCGCCGACTTTGGCGCGGGTATTGATATAGTACTCTCGTTTGGCGGGAATATGGCGTTGTTCCTTGGGGGCTCTTACCACTTTGTAGCGCCTACAAGCCCCGGTGTTGCTATGTACCACTTCCCGGAATTCCGCGCAGGGCTTCAGATTTATCCATTTAGCGGCGGTTCTTCCGGTAGTTCCAGCAGGGCTTCTAACACCAACAGAAATAACGGTTACAACCGGCAGCCGGCTCAGCGCCAGCCGCAGTACCGTGCCGCGCCCGCGTATTCGTCGGCAAGCAACAGCAACAGCAACAGTTATTCAAATTCAAGGCAGTATACTACGGCAAATGCTTCTTACGGCGCTCCTGCCCCTGCCAAGGAAAATGAACTTCTGGCAGAGATGAGGGCGGCAGATGCCCAGCGCAACGGCGGCAAGTCGGTTTCTGATGCGGGAAGACCGCCCGCAAGCACAGCCCGCGGCGAAAGTTCTTCAGTTTCGCAGTCTACTCAGACTACAGAGGTAGCGGCGGCACAGCCAAAGTCGAACGGTAAGGCGGCAAAGACAAACAGCAAGACCGAAGCGGCGGCTAACACTCCGGCAAAAGCAAACGGCAAGACCGAAGCGGCGGCAACCAAGGCGGATCCGGCAAAGGCAAACGGCAAGACGCAGGCGGAACAGCCCGCAAAAGAAGAAAAAGCCGCGCCGGCAAAAGCGCCGGCAATGGCTGACGCAAAAACAGACGATGACGACAGCGCGCCCGCTTCTCTTGCGTCCGCCGATACAAACGGCGCAAAAGGCAAAACCGAGGCTGATAACGGCAAGACTCCGGCGGCAAAGTCGAACGACAAAGCGCCCGCTAACGGCAAAACTCCTGCCAATGGCAAGAACGGCGCAAAGGCAAACGCCGCTGTTGAACAGGACGAAAGCCCTCAGGCAACTGCCGAATTAGCGGCGGCTCCTGTAAATGGTAACGGCAAAGCAAACGACAAGGCTCCCGCAAATGCTAACGGTAAAACAGCCAACGGAAACGACAAGACTCCGGCGGCAACTGCTGCTCCGGCGGCAACTGTTGCTCCGGCGGCAACTGCTGCTCCGGCGGCGGCTCCTGTGGCGGCTGAGACAAACAACGATTCTAAAAATGCCGCAAGCGCCGCGTCAAATGGAAAGCCTGCGGAAGCCGCTAACGGCAAGCCTGCCGCAACCGCTGTTGCAAATGGCAAGGCGGCAAACGGCAAAAATGCCACGCCTACCGCCGAAGAACGGGCTCAGCAAGAGGCGTTAAAGAAGGCGATGGAAGACCAACGCGCCGAAATAGCCGCTCTTAAAAAAGCGCTGGAAGACCAGAAAAACGAATTGGCAAATACTAACGCGCAAAATGAAGGCGACAAGACTACGCTAAGGGAACTTCAAAAGTCAACAGGCGGAGTGCGCTCTTCAAACGGAGAGTTGTCTTACGAAACATTGCCCGGAGCGCGTCTTGATACAGTGTACTTCTTCCCTGATATGACGCAGTCGGTAATAACTTACTCTCTGCCGGTGGTGGACGAGGTTGGACGGCGCTTAAAAGAGAACCCCAATCTAACGGTAACCATTCGTGGATATGCCGCGCCTGCGGGAAGTACCGAAGGGCAGATGGTAGTGTCCGAAAGCCGCGCCCGGTATAGCGCGAATTATTTGAACAAGAACTACGGCGTGTCTTTGGATAGGATAACGATAGAATGGTACGGCGCTACAAAGCGACCCGAACAAACAGGGCAATACAAAGATATAGGATTATACCGCGCTGTTGAGTTGGTAACTTTGCCGCGTTCCGCAGACATTAGCGAACCGCTTGTTACTCAAAAATTAAAAACAAACAGTACAGTTTCGGCAAAAAGATAAATTGCAAAGGCTGTTCCTCAACAAGAGGAACAGCCTCAACTTAAAACGGGATTTAATACAGGAGATTTCAAATGGAAAAGATTAGTTTCGGTAAGAAAAGCGCCTATGGGCGCATATTGGCGGCGGCTATAGCCGCTTTTGGCGTCTGGTTTGCGGCTTGCCAAAGTCCGGTGGGACCAAGTTCGTCCAATGCGAAATTGAACGCGGCGGTTGCGAATGCAGACAGTGTTCGCATATTGAATTTTAGCCTTAAAACAAAAGGCAATGCCGAACACCCCTCGCTTTTGGCTATACAGGGCGGAACAAAAATAATCGAGATGAACATTTCTTCCTCTCCGGTTGTTTTGTCGGGGACGGTAGAAGCAACGGCTTCTCAGGCTATGCTCAATGCGGGCAAAAATTCCATGAGCGCTACCGACATAAGCGGTGAAAGCGATACTTACGAATCGCTGATTCCTGTGGTAACTTCTACCGCCGGCACACTGATACTTCCGCTTACAGAGCGCTATCTGAACTATGCTTTTCCATCCCGTGATGTGTACGAAGGCGTACTCAACTGGGCAAATGGACTAAAATCAACTTCCGCAGAAAATGGAATGGGGGCAACCCTCATTCTTGAATATATACGGCAGCAAAAAACGAAGTTCGCCAATGGCGGACCGGACTTTATGCCGCCCCTTGATGACGAAGGCAAACTCTTAGAGTACGCTGTAGACTTTACATCGCCGGTGGACTTTCTTGTCCTTGCGCCGGATTTGACTACGGTGCGCCGCTACAAGGTTAGCATAACCGCATATACGAGTATTCCGATTTATGTAAATGCGGAAAATGGAAATGACGGCAATACCGGGTTGGAATGGGCAAATGCCTTTAAGACCTTGAAACAGGCTTTGGACACAGCGAATCAGAATTCGCGGACTGATATACCCAAAGAAATATATCTTGCCGGTTCTTCGGACAACAGACCGGTTTACTACGATTTGAACGGCTTTATACCGGTAAATGACGGCACGGCGGAAACCGCTAAGATAACTCCGCCGGAGGGCGGAATCCGCATAAAGGGCGGCTTCCAGGGAATAGAAACGGCGGCAGGGCAGAATCCGAGCGATGCCGCAAAATGGCCAACTTTTGTGTACAACAGCAAGTCGGCTTCCAATGGCAATGTTACACTGGATATACAGGGCGTTCCTTTTGAACTGGAAACGGTAACACTTACAGGCGCGGCGGTAGCGCTTGGAACCGATAAAATTCTTGATACTACAACTATCGCTACGGACATTACTGCGGCAAACGCCGGAAATGAGGGCGTTGGCGGCAATCAGGTTGTTCGTATACGCAGAGACCCGGAAGGCAGAACAACTACTGTGGGCAAACTCACGCTAAGGGCGCAGGGTCGCGTAACAGGCGGCGACACCGGCAATAATGGCGGCGGCGTTAGCGTAACAGAGAGCGGTATTTTGGATATGTACGGCGGCGAGATAGCCGGAAACAAGGGCGCAAACGGCGGCGGCGTATTTATAGATTGGGGAACTATGAACATTTATTCCGGCAGAGTAGCCGGAAACGAAGCGACCGGAAGTTCGGGCAGCATAGGCGGAAGCGGCGTGTATGGCGGCGGCGGCGGTATATTCATAACGGCGCAGGCGCAAGATAAAAAAGCGGTGGTAAACTTTACCGCCGGCAGTATTACCGGAAACTATGCAAGCGCGGGTAGCGGCGGCGGCGTATTTATAGACGCGGACGGCTCCAGCGAAAAACGCGGCGCGTTCTATATGGGCATTGGCAGTTCCACGATAAACGCCGGTACAAGACCGGAAATTAGCGGGAATATAGCCGCAAAGAAAGGCGGCGGCGTGTTTTACATTAAGGGAGCTTCGGACACTACAAGCGCCATACTAAAAAAGATGGGCGATAACGATGGAGCCCCCAGCGGCATTATACGCGCTTTGGATGACGGTGTACCGCCTCTTTCTTCCGGCATACCGGTTAAGGCTGCCAACCTTTATCCGCAGTGCTTGAGCAACATCGCTATAGGAGACGATGGAGACATAGACCCGCAGCCTATTCCTCAAGGGGGCGGAGATATTTGGAACAAGGATGACGGACACGCTATAGGCAATAATGATATTTCGCCGCTGTCAAACGGTTCCGATACTTTGGGCAGTTATATCAATTTTGACAGCAGTAATTTAACCGGCAGTACAAATGCGGAAGGGAAAATTAGCGAATTTAAGGTAACATATATACCGGAAAGCCGGGAGTTGAATGTATCTATTTCCCATCCGGCGGCAGGCAAAGCGGGCAAAATTACCGTTTGGGTTCCGGCGGATGTTATAGATTCTTACAGAGATGCGGCAGGCACCATTGTAGCGAATATTACCAAAACAGAAGTGCAGTCTTCGAGCGGCTCAATACTGATGCAAATACCGGATGATATACGCAACCAAGTGGACGCATCGCCGCTTGGGCAGTTATTGCCTACAAACAAAGGCGTTTTTGCAAGTACGAGTCAGAGGGCTTATTCGGATATTATACCGATAAAAACAGCAGGACGCGGAACTCCGCAATATCCTTCCTCCATAGATGATACATTGGCTGGGTCAGGCGGCTTTAAGGAGGCTATAGAAGCCTTGTTCAACACGGAAGGTCCTACATTTAACATATCGGCGGCGTCAAGCGCTTTTTCTGATGCGGCTTACAGAACCAGCACTAATTCTAACACGATAGTAGCGGGAGAGGCAGGAAACACTATGCCGCCTCCGTTTGACTACGGCAACGCGCCTATCCTGGTTGTTATTTATCCAAATGCAAATGCCAATGTTTACTACATTGATGTAAAATTGGAAACAGGCATACCTTTGTTTGTAGACGAGAATGGCGATGACGGCAATGACGGCAGAAGTTGGCAGAAGGCTAAGAAAACAATAAAAGGCGCTATAGCGGCGGCTCCGGCATACACACCCACAGAAATTTGGGTGCAAAAAGAAACGCCTGAGGAAACTCTAGCCCCAATAACACCCGGAGTCCCATTAATAGCCGGCAACAAGCGCATTACCATAATCGGCGGTTTTAACGGCAGTGAACTTACAAAAACCCAGCGCGGTACCGTTACAAATAATACGGTAAAATTTGCCTTTGATACCTCCAACGGGATAGTCGCGGGAGCGCAAGTAACTGTTGAGTATGCGGAAATATATAATAACCCAATTGAGTTACCGAGCGGCAGCGCTTTTACATTGGGCGAAGGGGCAAAAATTACAGGCGTAGGCATTACCGCCACTAACAGCCAGGTAGTGTTGAACTCCAACGCGCAGATGACGGGTTCCAGCGGCGTAACCGGTATAAAAATGACAGGCGGCAGTTTAATTATGAACGGTTTGTCGCAGATTAGCGGTTACGGCAAAGGCGGCGTGGCATTATCCGGCGCAAGCATGATAATGAACGACAGCGCCAAGGTTTTGCAAAATTCCATTGAACATTCCACCAACCCTTCAATAACGGGAGCAACGCCTATTTCTGCCGGCGTAACACTTCTTAACAGTTCTTCTCTTATTATGAATGCTTTAACGGAGGCGTATGAACCCGACCCAACTTCGGCGGACTACTATCCCTACAACGACCCGCCGCAGATACGGCAGAACACTATGACTATAACCGGCGGTCCCTTTACCTCAGCGCCGGGCGGCGGCGGCATATATGCCAAGAACAGCACTATTACTTTGGAAAATTCCACAAGTTATGCGGGCGGTCGTATATATAATAACAGAGTTACGAATGGCAACGGCGGCGGTGTGTATTTGGATTCCGGCGCAAGGCTCATCTTTAAGAAAGGTGAAATTAACGGTAACTCCGTAACCGGGACAGCGGACGGCATTGGAGACGGCGGCGGTGTGTACCTTGGCGGTCCCAACGATACCGGTCCGGGCAAATTTGTAAACGGCAGCACGGCAAACCTTACTAGTCCTCAGATAATTCAGTCTGCTAACCAAAATTACAATAACGGCGTAGTGCTTGATATGAGCGATGCGGCGGGTATTACTAACTTATCTTTAGTAGCAGACCGCACGCCGAGCGCTGTTATAGCGGGCAACACGGCACAGAAGCGCGGCGGCGGCGTGTTTATTAGCGCCGGCGCGGAGTTGTACAAATTTGGCAGTCGCACCGCTGTAAATACCAAAGGTGTTATATTCGGCTCCAGTTTTGGAGCGGACGGCAGTTTGGTAAACAGCGCATCCGCGGGCGGCGCGGCTATCTACGATATGAACGCTACATTCCAAACAACAGATAATTATAATCATGGGCTTTTCTTAAAGAGTGTGGATGTTAATGTCTGGGGCATTGGAAACGGTGGAACAGGTGGAGCAACAGATTCCAGTCCGGGGACTGCGGTAAGTGCCAGCGGTACTACCGGAAGCCTAGCGCAGGGTAACGCCGGCAACTATCCGCCGGATATGAATCAGGCAGACGGCAACGAGTCTCTGAAGTACAGTTCCTACTATCAACAGAATGCGCCAAGCAAGAATAGCAAGATAGCGGAATTCAGATTTGAAAAGGGTGCTGGTGACTATACCGCTTCTATAACGGATTATGATTCTACAAGGACTGGCGGCGCAAACTATACACACCGAGGCGACACGAATGGCGCAGACGGGCATGCGGCGGCATCCGGCGAAATTAAAATTCGGTTGCCGTTAAGCGCGGTTCAAGAAGGCGGCGGTGCCCCATTTACGGTAATAATAAAGCCGGCTGCGATGTCGAATGTTGTAAGCGATGAATACGGCGCAAAAATCATATTGCCTTTGGATACCTATAGAAATCCGAGTAACAACGATAGAATTGCGGCGCACGCGCTAAGCGGTATATTCCCCGGCGCGCGGACATTCGATATTGACGGCGATGCGGGCGCAAGTCCGCCAACTGATTATTCTTCCTCTGCCAGTGCGGCGGTAACCGCACAGATAGCGATGAATTATTTTGATAGTCATCAAACGGAATCCCCCGACCCAAGTCTGAATGCGAATATTGCAGCCAGAATGAAGATTATCCAGAGTCAGGCGGATAATCCCGAAAATCCGCTTGCTTATGGAGAGCCAGATTTTTCCACTGTATATACGACTACGACAACCCCTAATGGAAAGATGACCGGCTTGTACAAGTCCCAGTATGGGAGCGGAGCATCCATTTTAGAGGTAGGACCCGGCACAGACCACACTCTTGCTCCTAAATTTACCTTTGCGGCAACGGCGCAAATAAATACTTACTACCTCTATTGCGTAAGCGAGAGCGGCAATGTGCGTATGTACCGGCTTGTTGTGGATGTTTACACGGCGTTGCCAAAGTATGTTAATACAACCGCAGCCACCGGCGATTATTGGGGGCAAGATCGAGGCACAAATTTGTCAACTGCAATAGCCTTCGCGACTACCGCGACTACAAGCCAGGATATTTGGGTAAAGGAGACTGTATCATCAGGTAACACCGCTTGGGCTGACAATACTGCCAGGGTATTTTCCGGTTCACCGGTTACTATAATCGGCGGCTTCCGTGGGGACGAAGTAGCCCCGGAAGCAAGACCTGCATATCCAGGCGAAACCACTACTATCTATGCTCATGACCCCGATTCAGCGGGTTATACCAAGGCGACTTACAATGACCCTCTAGATGCGTCAGGTCCACGCGATGGCACGGTAAAAGCGTACACCAAAGGACCTAACAACACCAAAATCGCTTTGGGTAAAACCACTGTCAAAGAAGGGACTGTAATTACATTCCGCGACATTGATGTAAGTTTTGGAAACAATAACCTCATTATTGACGGCGGACAGGTGGTGCTGGAAAACGCGCAATTTGAGTTTTCCGGTGCCTCCGGTAATATAGTCATTACCAACGGCGGGCTTTTGAAGGTGCAAGATGCGGATTACACAAAAGCCAAACGCGAAAGCCGGATTAAATTTACCGGAGCGGGGCAGATTATTGTAGGAACGGCAAAATCGGCGGGTGCCTACGGTACAACAGGCGGCGACTATTCCGTGGGGCAGGGCAAATTCGACCTGTACGCCGGTATAGTAGAATCCACCACAAGGACAAATCCGGTAATCATAGTCGGCGATTATGCCACTCTTACTTCGATGATGGACACGAGTGGCAGCCGCTTGCGGCTTAGCGCAGAAACCGCTTTGGCGAACAATAAAGCCGAAGTGAACGCCGGTGCCATAAAGACCGCTGGTGTAAGCGGTGCTGACGGCTTAATTAAGGTAAACGAAGATGCGTCATTCCTTATGTACGGCGGCGTGGTAGACGGCTCTGGTGGCGGCGCAACAGCCAGTGTACTCGTAGCGGGACACAAGGCAAATACTACGCTTGCCGCGCCCAAATACGGCACCTTCCAAATTAGGGGCGGCTCAATAAAAGGTTTTGGCGGAACCGGCGGTATCGGTGTTAAGTTGCAGGTTCACGCGGTATTCAATAAAGCAGCATCCGCGACAATCTACGGCGTTTCGGATATTGCTACTACCAATGTTTTTGGCAATAAAGTCGCCATAGAAGACGGGACGCTGGAAGGAACGGCAACCGGCTTAACCGTGCCAAATAACCTTGCCAGATACGATACCACAGCGGTTGGCGTAAACGCCACAAACGGTAAGGCTACTTGGGACCAGACTTTTGGTCAGGGAACAACCTTTGAGACTACAAGCAAGGCGAAGTTTGCGTATTTGCTTAAACAAACTGTTGCCGCATCAAGCGCCGACAAGTACATTTTGCTTGCGCTTCAATCATCTGGAACCGATACGAAGGCAAAATTTAGTTCTTCGGGCGTGATAGCTACTTCTCCAAAAAGCTTTAAAGTTTATGGACTGGGCTTAACCGGGCAAGATAGCGAGATTGGAACACCGGAACTTCTTTTAGACACATCATCAACTATTAACAGTACTCGTGTTGTGATACCTGTGAACACTGTTTTATCGACAGGGACTGCTGCAGGTAACATTGATGTAGTTGTAAACAGCGCTGCTATAGATACGCAAGAATATATGAGTACTTGGGCGACAGCTCCAGTTCCATCCGCTACTTATGCTGCGTATGCAAAATTGACCACAGGCGATGGAGATGATGAATACTTGTACATTCCTGCTGGTTCAGGCACATCGTTTACTGCTGCTAGTGTTCAGAACCCGACCAACAGTCTCCTGCTGGGACAAGATGCTACGCGAGTGGCAACAACCGGCGGCGCGGCGGTAAATACTAGCGATATAGTACTGAAAACCAGCGCGAAACTTACCGCAGTAAGCACATCCGCTCCTGTCTACCTGTTCTTTAATAAGAGCGCAATAACGGCTGGTAATGCGCTTGGAACCGTAGAGAGTTATTGCGGCTTCACCGATGCTATTGCAACAACTGCAGAGGAAAAATATCTTTATGTGAAATTGTCTGCTGGAACAATCAGCGCCGCTTCGCCGGCTGCTGCCGGGTTTAAGGTACTTGCAAGTGTGGGAACCGTTCCTACTGCTACATACACAAGAATAGGAAGCGCAAATGACGGTCTTAGTATTTCACTCGGTTCGGCTGAAACAATGGGTCGCAATCTCTATCTGTTAATCAAACGGAGTGTTGTATCTGGTACACCAATAACAGTCGGTACAAAAACCGCGTATTATCTTTACACTAATGGTAATATAGCAACGGCACCAACAACAGGCGTAGCGGCGACTGTTTCTTCTACCGGATGGGTAGTACAGGGAACTATTACTGCTGCTAATGTTCAATTCTTAAAACCAGATGGTACTGCAGGTACTGTTACCCGTCAAAGCGACACAGAAATTAGATGTGCTGGAACTAACACAGGGATGTGGTATTTATTTGTTAAAAAAGCCTTGTTTTCTACACAACTTTCCACGCCAGCCTTAGCATTTTCTGCTTTAGCAGCCTACTAGCCCTTCTCTCCCCCTCCCGCAGGGGGACGGAGCGGCTTGAAAGATAGGGGCTTGCCATTTGGCAAGCCCCTATTGTTTTGTGCACGGAGCAAGAGCAAGTAGCGATAGTAAGGCGCGAAATCAATGCGTCGCGCACGGGGGCGGTGTACTGTAAGTACGGAGCGGGAGACGGAGCGGGAGACGGAGCGAGAGACGGAGCGGTTGAATGGACAGGCAAACCGTTATATATTAGGCGAGGAGGCAAAAGATGGGATTACCGGCGGAAGTGCTAAGAAATTTGCCCACTGCGGAAGAGTTTTGGGCGATGTTACTCAAACATGAGGCGCAACAGGAAAAGTGGCAGACTGAATACAAGGTACAGCAAGCTGAGTACGAGGCTCAGAAAAAAAAGGAACAGGCTGAGTACGAGGCACAGCAAAAAAAAGAACAGGCTGAGTACAAGGCGCGTCATGAAAAATGGCTGACTGAGTACGAGGCTCAACAGGCGGCTCTTAACAAGCAGATAGCGGAAATGTCTGCAAGGGTAGACATGACAACAAAGAATGTCGACCAGGTATCAAAGAATGTGGACGGGATAAGTAAATCACTAGGACGGCTAATAGAGGACATGGTAAGCACCGAAGTATGGCGGAAATTTACACCGTTAGGATATGAGTTCACGCAAGCGGCACAGAGGAAACAGTTTGTGGAAAACAATGAATGTATAGCGGAAGTCGATTTCTTTCTGGAGAATGGTGAATATGTGATGGCGATAGAAGTAAAGACAAAATTTGAGATAGAGTATGTAAAGATGCATATTGAGAGGATAGAGACAGTGAGGAAATATATGGACGCAAAGAAAGATGGAAGGAAGATAGTAGGAGCGATAGCAGGAGGAGTAATGCCTGAGGGAATAATAAAGTATGCGCAAAGGAAAGGGCTGTATGTATTAACACAGAGCGGAGAGACATTTACATTGGCAAAGACCGGAGCGAAGTTTAAGGCAAAAGAATGGTAACACTTCCACCCTTTTCCGGCGGGAAGGACGGAGCGAGGGAATGAGAAAAAAGAATTGGAATAAAATATATGAAAATAGTGGAAGACTTTTTTTAGATCTAGGAAAATTATCTTTTGCTAGTTTTATATTTGGAACAATTATTAAAGGCGAAATAGACAAAATTTGGCTGTTTTTGTTTGGATTTTTTGCATCTGTCATATTTTTATATGCGGATTTTGTCTAGGGAAGCACTGAAAAATGCAATCGAGCATTTTTCAGTGCTTTCTTTCCCTTTAGTTTCGCAATGAAATGAGAAACTAAAAAGGGCAACGCTGATGCGGCAAGCCTCAAAAATTAAAGGCTTGCCGAAGCATCGAGTTAATCAGCGTTGCCCTAGTAGCCGCAAGTGAGGATTAAGATATGGAAATTGCTTTAATAGGTATGGAAATTGTAGGCATCCCGCTATTTTTATTTGCGTTATTTGCCCGGTATATGGCTAACCGCTCAATTTAGGACACAGCAGGAGAGGTGCACGGAGCGAGAGCAAGTAGCGATAGTAAGGCGCGAAATCAATGCGCTGCGCACGGGGGCGGTGTACTGTAAGTACGGAGCGAGAGACGGAGCGAGAGACGGAGCGAGAGACGGAGCGGGAGACGGAGCGGTTGAATGGACAGGCAAACCGTTATATATTAGGCGAGGAGGCAAAAGATGGGTTTACCGGCGGAAGTGTTAAGAAATTTGCCCACAGCGGAAGAGTTTTGGGCGATGTTACTCAAACATGAGGCGCAACAGGAAAAGTGGCAGGCTGACTACGAGGTACAGCAGGCGGCTCTTAACAAGCAGATAGCGGAAGTGTCTGCCCATGCAGATAGAGCGCTGAAAGCTGTAGAGGATGTATCAAAGAATGTGGACGGAATAAGTAAATCTTTAGGACGACTAATAGAGGACATGGTAAGCACCGAAGTATGGCGGAAGTTTACGCCTTTAGGGTATGAGTTCACGCAAGCGGCGCAGAGGAAACAATTTGT
>JAIROZ010000104.1 GCA_031257255.1 Spirochaetaceae bacterium
GGAACAGCAGGAGTTTCTTCGACAAATTCACGTTCAGAAACAGTTGCTGTTGATGATGGCGTTATTTTCTATACTTCTAACGATAAAATAACCAGTTACAAATTATTAGGGCGTCCTGAAAAACAATCTATCCCAATTGTTAAAGAAGGCGGCGAAGAATATAAAATTAACTGGAAATACTCAATGTCTATGACATACTTGTATATATTGCTGTTCCCTATAACAGTTCCTGTAGATTTAGTCACAGCTTTTACAAGGAGCGATGGGAGTAGGGACCTTGTGAAAGAGTTGCAAGAAGCAGCGAATCAAAGCCAACAAGGGGTAGGGAAAGAAAAAAATATTGCAATCGGAATAATAACATATAGTATGTGGAAAGCAAACCGGAAGAAATTTTTGGCAAGCAGCTAAATAGTATCTGCCGTTACAGCTGATATGATTCTGCTGTAACGGTGCAGCGCTGACCGCGTTAGCACTGCCGAAAACACAAAAGGATTTTTATGAAAAAATTTGTTGGTTTTGTATTTTTAATATTTTCTCTTACCGGTTTTTTGTCCGCGCAGACCATCAACATAGACCGTCAGAGTCAGGAATTTATGTGGTGGAAAGATAACACTTATAGTATTGACCATTTGTATGTAAATACATATCCAAATGAATACACCGACAGAGAAATAATAAGAGAAATATGCAATTTTTTACAGAGAAACAATTTAATTGGAGATGTAAATTTAAATAACATATCTACAATTAGTATAGAACAATTTAATGCCGATTTAAAATTAAAAGGGTACAGCGGCGCTCATCCGATTTTTGAATGGTGGAATACATCATGTGATTGGCACACTATACAATATAAAAAAGGGTTGTACATAATAAAAGGAGACTATGGCAGTTTAATATTTAAATTAAATGTTACATAGAGCGGGGTATGTTGTTATTTCTCCCAATAAATTTCCCGCTGGATGTGTCGCACGTGGTATCGCCGTGGCCCGCGCATTTTACCTTTACGGAACTGAAATTTTCCGCTATACTTACTCACTGGAGGAAGATATGCCGGCAGCCAAAACTATTCGCAAAACAGATGCCGCAAAAGCGGGCGCAAAAACAAAGCAAACCGGTGGCAAAAACGCCAAGAGCGGTTTTACACGGAAGCCCGCCGCAAAAACAGCCAAAAAGGTAACGCTGGACGATGTATGGGCGACCATTGACAGAATAGGCAAGGCTCATGAGGAATTCGAAAAGGCTCAGCGAGCGGCGCACCAGGATATGGAAAAAGCTCAAAAAGAGACCGAAAAAGCTATAAAAGAGACTCAAAAGGCCATAAAAGAGACGCAACGGAATATTAGCGGTATAAGCAATACGCTGGGGTCTCTGGTTGAACACATTATGACGCCGGGTTTGCCGGGCAAGTTTAAACAATTCGGTTTTACATTCGACAGGGTAACTACCGTAAAATGGGCGGTCGAAGGCAGTATCTACACTCAAATTGACGGTCTTCTGGAAAACGGCGAACTTGCTATGGTAGTGGAAGTAAAAACCACGCTTCGCCGTGATGACATAGACGAGCATTTGGCGCGTATGGATAAAGTACGCCAATATGCCGATGAACATGGCGATAAGCGGCATTTTCTGGGCGCAATCGCCGCCACAATAACCGACAAAAGCAATAAACAATACGCGTTATCAAAAGGCTTTTTTGTCATTGAGCCGTCAGGAGACGATGTAACGGTAACCAAACCTGATTCTCAAAAAGTTTGGTAGGGCGGTGGAAATAACGTTTTCCGCCTCCTCTCTTCATTGCTTTCAACAGGCTAAACTCATACGCAAACCATTTCTGGGGCGCATGGCACCCTCTTGTAAAATATTGAGAAAGAAATTAAGATAAAGAAAGTTGGGCCGCTAGCTCAGTCGGTAGAGCAACGCCCTTTTAAGGCGTGGGTCCTGGATTCGATCTCCGGGCGGCTCATTTTATGGGGTAAGGTATGAGAAAAGGTATGTTGGCTGCGTTCTTTCTGATGCCGGCAGTTTTTGCCATGGCACAAAGCGCGCAAACTTTGCAGATTGCTTCTGGTGCGGAGGAGCAGGTTGAAAGCCTGCTTGACAAGCCGGCTATGATAAAGGCGGCGGTGGCCACACCGTTAGGAAAAAACTGGTTCAGGCTGGAAACAGATGCGCATGTTTTTACAACACAGGCAAACGCAAAGCAAATAGCGGCCGTGCTTCTTGATGTTGACAATCAGGAAAAATATTTTAACGGCAAAAAGAGCAAATTGACGGCAAAACTTGTTTCCAATTCCGGCAGCGGTTCGCTCATTGATTTTGTGTCAATTTCAGTGGCAGGGCCGATTCAAATTAAAACCCCTTACCGCGCTCTGGTAACCGCGCCGGTGCGTACAGACAGCAAAATTGGCGTTGAGGTTAAACAAGATGCCGGCGACAGCGCAAAAAATAACGACATAAAGAATTTATTTGCTACGCGCTATGCTGAAGATGTCGTTATCGGCGGAAAGAAATATACTTATATCCGCTTTTATACCATTGACGATGTAAATGCCAGCATACTTCCCGGCGCGAAAGGGGCGCTCGAAAAGAATTCGGAACCAACCAATGTGGAAAATCTGAATATGGCAATTTCCGCCGCCAAGGGAAAATAGTATCAAAAGGCCGCCGGGTTGAACACCTTGCTTTTTCTCAGATTCTTTAGGCAATACGGATAGGAACGCCGGTTGCATTTTCTCGCCTCCGTAAAAAATCTCTTCTTGACATATAGAAAGAAACTGCAATATGCTGTATCAATATTTCGAAAAGAGCCGTTTCGTAACAAAAGCGGCTAAGGAGTAATTATGTCAAATTTTGCGAAGACAGCCCAGGGAATCTGGGACGGGATAGGCGGAAAAGAAAATATTAAAAGCCTTGTTCATTGCGCGACACGCTTGCGCTTTACTCTTGTCGATGACTCAAAAGCGTCCGATGACGCGGTAAAAGGGACGGCAGGCGTAGTAAGCGTTGTGAGGGCGGGCGGCCTCTATCAGGTTGTGATTGGAAACGATGTACACGAGGTTTTCCTTGAATTGGAAAAACTTGGAGCGCCGTCGGGAGGCGGCGCGGCGGCTGCCGATGGCCCCAAAGGTCCGCTCACGGCGGCTTCGATTGGGAATATGCTTATCGGCACAATTTCCGGCGTGTTTACGCCGATTTTGCCCGCGTTAATGGGCATCGGCATCATAAAGGGATTTATAGCCATATTGCAGATGTGTTTCCCCGGCTGGGCGGGTTCCGGCGATGCCTCATTTGTCGTGCTTACCGCGGCGGGGGACGCGCTCATGTACTTCCTTCCCGTGCTTATCGCGTACACGGCGGCGCAGAAATTCGGCCTCGACCCGATACTCGGTATGGTGATAGGCGCGGCGCTCGTTTACCCGGACATTGTAGCGCTTTACCCGTTCGGCCCATGGGGCGTTCATAAATTCTTCGGCGCGGATATTCTTGTAATGATGCGTTACAGCGGCACCGTGCTTCCTTCGATTTTCGCGGTTTACGGCGCGGCAAAATTTTATCAGTATTTACGAAAGGCGCTGCCTTCGGCGGTGAAAAACTTTCTCGCGCCTTTCTTTACCCTCATTATCGTAATTCCGCTTACCTTTTTGGTAATCGGGCCTATTTTCGGCATTGTAGGCGTGGGAATTCAGGATGGTATCAAAGCGATTGTCGAAATCCGCTATATCGGCTCGATTTTGTTGGGGGCGATAATCGGCGGTTTCTGGCAAGTGCTGGTTATTTTCGGCCTGCATTGGGCTATCATACCGATAGCGATACAGGAAGCCGCCGTTCCCAACCCGCTGTGGGGAAACAACGGTATTACCGTGATTATGGCCTACACGCAGATAGCGGTTATCGCGCAATTGGGCGCGGTTTTTGCGATGGCGTACAAGATGAAAAATCCTGAACGCCGGTCGGCGGCTGTCGCGGCGGCTATCGGCGGCATTTTTGGCATCACCGAACCGATTATTTACGGTTTTACGCTGCCCAAAAAGAAGCCGTTTTTTACCGCTTGTTTCTGCGGCGCCATCTTTGGCGCGCTGGCGGCGGCTGCCGGCAATTTCTTTTCCGAAGGGCGCGGTATTGCTATGCAGATGGGCGCGATGGGCGTGTTCAGTTATCCCAGCCTGTTATTGCCGAACTACGCCTCTTCCTCGATGAATTTCCTTATCGCGTTTGGCGCGAGTCTTCTTTCGATGGCGGCGAGTTTTATCGCGGTCAAAACGTCGTATCAGCCTGATGCCGCCGAAATGCGCGAAGTGGAAGCGGCAAAAATCGACACTTCCAAAGTGAACAAGAACAAAGCGTTCAAAGTGTACGCGCCGGTCAAAGGCCGCGTACTGCCTATTACCCAGAGCGCCGACCCCGCCCATCAGCAGGAAGCCGTCGGCAAGGGTGTCTGCTTTATGCCGCTTGGCGGCAAGATTTTTGCCCCTTTTGACGCCTCTATCGACATGGTGTTTGACACCAAACATGCCATCGGCCTTTCGGCAAACGGCATTGAACTGCTGATTCATTGCGGTATCGACACGGTAAAGTTGGACGGCAAAGGTTTCAAAGCGCATGTCAAAGACGGCGACACGGTAAAGAAAGGCGACCTCATCCTTGAATACGACAAGGATATCATCGCCCGCGCCGGTTATAGTCTGGAAACGCAGGTCGTTGTTACCAATTCCGGCGATTTCAAGGCCGTAACGCAAGCCGCAACCGGTGATGTAAACGCCGGCGATTTGGTATTGTATGTAGAGTAA
>JAIROZ010000126.1 GCA_031257255.1 Spirochaetaceae bacterium
AGGCGGGATTTGTCTTTGAAACGGTTGGTAAAGAATTCCGGGATAGTTATCGAATTGCCGGCGTGTATTGTGTACTTGCGGAGGCGTTTTGCGACAAAAAGCCAGTTAAGGTAGGTGCCTGCGATAAGCCCGATAGCCGTCCAGAAGGCTTCTTTCATACCGCCAAGGTAGGCGACGCCGGGCAGCCCCATAAGGAGCCAGCCTGACATATCGGAGGCTTCGGCGCTCAACGCGGTAATCCACGGTCCGGTACTCCTTGCGCCCAAAAAGAAATCCTGTGCGCTCGATGTTTTCTTCGAGTGCCGGAATCCGATAATAACCATGCCGCCTAAGTAGATGATAAAAGCAAGCAAAATCGATAATGTTCGTGTGTCCATAATCAGCATGATACAGCCTGTAGTACGCAAAGTTAAGAGGGCTATTTATCTTACGTCCCTCCTGATATTTGCCACAATGCTGACGCGCCCCAAATCCGCCGTCTCGCCGTTACGCAGTTCGCGGCGGGTTCCGGTAACGCGGTCGTCCAGTATTACTTTGCCGTCTTCGATGTCCGCAATGGCGCGGACGGGCGGGACTTCGGGCTGTCCATACCGTTGCGGAAGGTAGACATCCGCCTCACGGGATGAGCCGAATACTACAGGCTTTTGCCCCAGACTTATGGTGGTTGTTTCGTTCTTGCCCCATAAGATTGTGAGCCATGCTTCGCGCAGCGCTTCCTCGATAAAGGAGATGGTAAGCCCGATACAGAATCCCAGAATCGCAATTCCAAATAGCCTGCCGCCAACATCCGGGAGAATAGAAAAGGTTGCCCTGAACACCACGCCGCCGGCTAATCCGCCCAAAAAGCCCGCAAGCATAGCCCGTTTTTTGGGGAAATTTGGAACAAAAGTGGAAACACCCCAGCCAACGCCCCAGCCCGCGATGCCCCAGCAGATAATCCTGCTGATAACTTCCACCGGCGTGGATATGCTGTTGATAAAGGCAAAAATAATCTGCGCTATGCCGCCGGCGAGAGCGCCGAGCGTTATGCCTATTAGCGCCGTTTTAATCAGCGTTTTGGCAACGGGTTTTTTCTTGAGGTAGATGCTTTGCGCTGTGAGCAGCCCGGTGGAAATACCAAGACCGCAAAGCGCAATCCATATCGAAGTGAAACCAACAGCGCCCCAAAAAGTCATTTCCTGTCCATTTGTTTGGAAAATCTCAGCAATAAGTTCCCCGGCAAAACCGCCTATCGCGCCGGCAATTCCAAAAATTACGGTCTTACGCGAAATTTTTCCCGCTGCTACGCCCGGACTTGCCGTCATATTTGCGGCATTTTCCGCCCGCTGCGGCATGGACAGGGAAGACGGCGCGGACAGCGGAACCGCCGCGTCCAGCAAATCAAGCGCGGCAGAACATTGGGCGGCGCTAAACCCCGCCGTCTGTAACTGCCGGGCAAACCCGGCTTTAAGCCTGCGCCGCTCGTCCGCCGTTTTTGCCGCCTTCATCTGCCGGTAAAAACCCGCCTCAATGCACCGCCCAAAGGCTGCGCGGTCTTCCTTAGGTTCATCTTTCGCGTAATCCTTGATAAAAGGCTTTAGCCGCCGGGGGTCGGCAAGGATTCCCTCGCCTTGTTCGGCGGTAATACGCCTGATGATGTTTAATAATTTTGTGTTCATTATTCCTCCAATTATTTAATTACTTATTCGGTTTACCGAATAAGTCCAATATGCTTTCTTTCAATTATCCGCAAATGAAGAGCCGCCTAACGAATCGCTTCCGCCTGAAACTTCAAATTCAGAAACAAAGGTATATATGGATAGTTCGCCGCACCATGGGCAGGTCATTTCAAAATCTCCGTCATTATTTTCAATTTCGCTGCCTGTACAACTCAGTTTTCCGCATGAGTGCTTTGCAAATCCTTTTGAGCCGCAATGCGGACAGCCCGGATATTCGTCCACAGCGTTCATAGAACCGGAGATTGTCTCCGTGTCAAAGCCTTCGGCTTCCGCTTTGCGACCGTCTACCGGGAATGCCATTGTCCGCACCCAATCGCCGCCGCGCTCTTCAATACGAATGCCGAATGTTTGCCGCGTTTTTGAACACCGCGCCAAAATTACCTTTGCGCCCGGTTTGCCAGAGTAGCGCATCCATACCGGCTGCAGGTAAGGTCGCGCCATCAATAGTCCAGCCGCTATGATGAGCAGCAGCGCCGCCGCTATCAAAACATTGCGGAGAATGTGTTTTTTTGCCGGTATAATTGCCGCCGGCGCTGTCCCATACATCGCCGCCTCTAAAACATCCAGCGCTTCTGCGCAAAGTGCCGGGTCAAGCCCATGCTCATCACGCAGCCTTTGCGCTATTGCCGCCTTGCGTTCCGCCCGCTCTGCGGCATCCGGCGCGGTTTTGAGCGCGTTGTACGCGCCCTCCTCAATGCACCGCCCAAAGGCAAGGCGCAAAGGCTTCGGCTCGTCCTTGGCAAGGTCGCCGAAAAATGCTTTTAGCCGCGCCGGGTCGGCAAGCACAGCCTCGCCGTACCGGGCGGTAATTTGTTTAACGATGTGTAATAGGTTCGTACTCATTGGTTACCCCTTTGGCTTGTCCGCGCCAGCCGCGCCGCTTTGCGTTACATCCTTGGCGGCTTCCATAGCGGATTTCTCGTCCTCCATCTGCTTTTTCCACAGCGGAGCGGCGCGTTTTAACCCATCCATATCTACAAAACCGGCAATACTCGTGTCATCGCCCTTCCCCTTGGTTGCAAAGGAATTGGCAAGGTCTTTTAACTGCTTGCAGGTGGAATAAAAGCCCTCCTCCGCAAAAGTGAGGGCGATAGTCCGGTACAACTTGAACAGGTGCCGCTCATTGCCGTCAACGGGATAGTTGTCGTCAACTCCGTCACTACAGAGGAACACCGCGACAGGCGGCGGGGCTTTTTTCGTATGATACGAAAAATAACAGCGGGCAGTGTCTACCGCATCGTCATCACAAATGGAGGTAGTAACATTGAGATAGCACCGTTCGTCCCAGGGGACAGGTTGACCGTAAGAGCCATCAGCGTAGAGCGCGGTAAGCCTGCCGTCCCCAATGTGAATACCGAACCAGTAATGAGCGGTAATAGCCGCCGCGATAAGCGTAGCGCCGTAGGCTTTGGCGCATTCCTCGCCCGCTTCGTACTTCTTGCGGTGCTTTTCATCCGCCTTTTCAAGTTCCTCTGC
>JAIROZ010000160.1 GCA_031257255.1 Spirochaetaceae bacterium
CGAAAACCTGCTCGGCAATTCTTCCCTTGAGTTTATGGATTTGGGCGTTGACACGGTAAACGGCACGCTTTTCGGCATCCACGGCGACCAGATTGTTCACATGATTCGGTAATCCCCCCCGAAATGCCTCAAATCAAAATGTTACCGATAGAAAATGTTACCGAAAACTAAACCGGCTTTTGTGTCTGAATACGGTTTGACTGAGCAAGCCGTTGACGCAGGCGCAAGATAGCCTTGTTGAAATTCTGCTGAAGTTTCACTCGCGCCCTTCGGACGCCCTCCATTCGGCGTCCTTATTATGATTTGGGTAACATTTTCACGCTGCGCGTGAAATTTCAATTTGAGGCATGACCTATTTTCGGTAACATTTTTCATGAGGCAATGCGGGGGCTTGCATAAGTTTGAATCTGCCGTTATAGTGGAGTAAGTAATGTCCAAAAGGATATACTGGAGCGGTGCGAGAGAGGCCGAATCGGGCTCCCTGCTAAGGAGTTATACCCCAAAAGGGTATCCGGGGTTCGAATCCCCGCTGCTCCGTTAATGGAACGCCGATAAATCCCGCGCTTATCAGTGGTTCCCTCCAAAAAAGCGAGTCTTTACGGCAAAATTTGTATGTATATTATGGTATGGATAATATAAAAAACATTGAACTTTTTAGCGCGTATGCCGGCGATATTATCAATCATGAATCTTTTTTGAGGGGAAAGCATATTTTTTCGCACGGGACAATTACGATTTATGAACATAGTATCAATGTTGCTATGCTGGCGTTCAGAATTGCGGAAAAACAAACTATAAAACACCCGGCGCTTGATATACGATGCGTTGTCCGCGCCGCATTACTGCACGATTTCTTTCTATACGAATGGCATATACCCGGTTGGCGCTATGTTATGCACGGCTGGGCGCATCCGTCTATAGCCGCCAATAAAGCGCGGGAAGTTTTTGGGATAACAGACAAAGAATACTCCTGCATAAGGACTCACATGTGGCCATGGACATTTTGGAGGCTGCCGCGCTGCCGCGAAGGCTGGATAATTTCGTGGGCAGATAAACTTGTCGCATTAAAAGAAGCGGCGCTCTGCCGAGGAAAACGCCGCAAACTATACGACCCAATACTCTCCACTTAACGATTGAAAATGCCTTCTCCGGCTGCTGGGTATTGCGGGACGCTCTCAAAATGCCGATAATACAAACAACTATGGCAGAGAAACCGCAATTATCCATTGTTTCCTACGCCCAGGGAGCATACATCACTATCGAAGGACAAAATATCAACAAGTTCTTCATTCTTCAGAGGGGGAGTGTAAGCGTCTCAAACCCATTCTCATCCAGATTTGAAAAAGACAACAAGTTGCAGTTATCTCCGGGGGATTTTGTCGGCGTTTTGTCTGCAATGTCGGGGCGTCCGCAGGTGGAAACTTCAAGGGCTGATACCGAAACTCAACTTATCGCGGTAAATACTTCGCAGTTTGAAGGGCTTATTCAGCACAATACATCGGTAGCATTAAAAATACTTCAGCAATTTTCGCGGCAGGTGCGGACACTGAACAATGCGCTAACTCAGATTACAATAAACAGCAAAAACAACGAAGAAGACAACGAAATTCTTTACCAGAACGCCCAGTACTATGCGGCAAAACGCGATTTTGCAAAGGCATATTATTGCTATAAACGCTATGTTGAATGTTATCCATCCGCTAAGAACGCGCAAAAAGCGGTAGCAGAAATGAAGAAAATGCATCAGTTCGATAAACCGGGCTATGTAGAGCAGTCTAACTTTGTACGCAGATACAATACGGGAAGCCTCTTTTGTTCCGAAGGAGAGAGCGGCGGCGAAATGTACATACTCCAATCAGGACGGGCAAACATTACCAAAATTGTAAATGGGACGGAAGCAACCCTTGCAGTACTTAATGCCGGCGATATGTTCGGCGAGATGTCTCTTTTGGAAGAAAAGCCGCGTTCAGCAAGCGCTGCGGCAATGGAAGAGTGCGTAGTAATGGTCGTTACCAAAAATAATTTTATGTCTATGACCGCCGCAAAACCGCAACTAATAACGCGCCTTACAAAAATGCTTGCGGAGCGTATCTGGTACTCTTGCCGCCTGCTGTCTACTGTTCGGATTGAAGATACCGAAACGCGGTTTTTTTCTATGCTCTGCCTTCTTATCGAAAAAGAACGCGTCGAAACAAAATCCTCCTACAGTTTTTCTTTTAACCTTGGAATTGAAGAAATTATGAATATGGCGAGCATACCTCAAACTGAATTAAGACGCATTAAGAATGCCATTGGCACTCATAGTGTACTAAAAATTACAGATGGAAAATTATTTACCACCAATGCGGGGGAAATTATAAAAATAACAGACCAATACAAACGGCAGGCAAGCCGCCATGCATCATAATTTAACAACCGGTATACTATATGAAAGCGAGCAAAACTAAGACACATTCTTTAGACGGCAAGATAATTTTTCCTTTGTTTTGGAAATTGGCGCTCTTTACAGCGCTAAGTTTTGCCGCCGCATGCGCAGCCGCTTTTTTTTCGATAAACGCCTCGCTTGCACCGGATGCGGAATTTAAGGCTAAAGTTTATGCCGAAACACTGAATCAGAATACGGCGCTTATTGCCGGCAATTTTCTTGGCGGAACAAAAAATGCCGCCGAATCTTTTGCCAATATGCTTATAGCACGGAGTATGGCAGACGCTTCCTACCTTAACAGCGGCGAACATTATTTTCTTGTTAATTCATTTTTTAGAACGAATCCGCATATAGCCGGAATCATCATCCATAAAAATGGCACGCCGTTTCCCACGCGGGCTGACGCTCCGTCTGTCTTTAATACAAGTTTGATAAATGACCGGAAATTCGACTACAAAGATTTTTCCACTTTTTTGACCGCGAACGAAGCGTCTATCCGGGCGGCGCTGAATATGGCGCGTGACGGCGCTGTTCTTAGCGCACGGACGCCGTTTAACTGCCCTATGCTTATGTACGCGCTGCCGCAGAACGGCGAAACAGGCATTTATTGTTTTTTTCTTGCCGACAGCCTTAACGCCGTGTTTGAAGAGAAGGCGAATACCGATGGAAAGGCGGCAGACGGCGCGGGCGGTATGGCGCTGGTAAGCATAACGGGCGCTGTTTTAGCCGCTTCCGGGCATAATGCGCCGGCTTTAATTAGCGGTGAAATTCTAACTCCTGTATTTTTGCAGACATTGCGGCAGGCGCGGATGCGCGGCGGAAATTCAGGCACTTTTATTTTTTCGAGTCCCGGCAGCAAATACAGAATTTTTTATAATGAATCCTCACTTACCGCAAAAAATACCGCGCAAACAGCGCTTTTTTTTACAGACTGGTTTTCGGCTTATGATACGGCGGTTGTCAGTTATTTTCCGGCGGATGCAGCCGTTCGTGATATGCGCGTCCTCTTTATACGGAGCGCTCTGCTGGCGCTTGCGGTACTTATCTCCGCGCTCATTGTACTCAGATTATTCTCCCAAACTTCGCTTGCGGCGCTCGCCCGTCTTTCTAAAGCGGCGGAAGACGCGCAGGCAGGCAATTTTGGTATGGAACTAAAACGCGCTCCCCGCGATGAAATCGGCAGGCTTGCTGCCCGGTGGACGCAATTATCGGAAACGCTCAAAGTTTACGTCGCATTTGGCAGCGCGGCGCTTGCCCGCGCTTTTGTTCATAATGAAATCCCGGAGGGTATTACCAAAAAAAACGCTGTAATTTTGTACGCATATATCGTCAATTTTTTGGAATTAAAACAAAAACTCGGCATGCGGGAATTCTCGCGGTATATATCGCGTTTTATTTCTGTGGTAAATGATAAGTCATCCAGAACAAAAGGCATAGCCGGGGATTTTTCAGGCGGAATGATACTTTGTCATTGGGGGGCGGCATTCAGTACAGGCAGCAAAAACCATGACACATTGAATGCCGTCCGTTCCGCGCTTATGATGAGAGTCGCGTTCATTGATGATAACCGCGAGCGTATAGAAAAAAATATGCCGCCTGTATATGTTTCTTTTACGCTTGACGCCGGCGTGGTTTGCGCGGGGCTTGCGGGAAATTCAACGCGCCGGGAATATATCATTTTTGGCGGACCTGCAAGAAGCGCTAAAAGTACGGCGCTTGTAAACCGGTTTCAAACTGCCGATATTATTGCAAGCGAGAGAATTTTTTTGCGTGTAAACAAATTTATTCTATCGCGGGAAATCGAACGCCATATTTATGCGGTAATAAATCTTAAAACCGAAGAAGGTGTTACACAGCCGGTACCGCGCACCCTCGAAGAATTGCGGGCTCTCATAAAATTTGATAATGAAAAAACTGACGCTCCTCTTTGATATATTCTTTCTCGTGATATTTCTAACGGCTTCTATTTACTCTTATGCCAAATTCAAATCTGCTGCTAATGTTTCAAAAATAAAGCAAAATTTATTCAACCTCTCTTTTACGGCGGACGGCAGTGAAATTTCCATTCCGAAATCCGAATTGCCTTTGCCTGAAGGTACTGTTCCCGCGCCGGCTCTTGTATTTCCGCTCGATGGCGATTTTTTTTACAACGGACCCGGCTGCGAAGATGTCCGGTTTTTATGGCAGCCGGATGCGTCATCTGCGGCAGCCGCTGTTAGTTACACATTCCGCATATCCACACGCGCCGACCTCCGCCGTCCGCTTGTCGAAGAAACTGTCCGTGTCCCCGCCTTAGTCCTCCCCGCCGCCCGTCTGGCAGTGCTGCCGGAAAGAACATACTATTGGGGCGTATCCCAAACTGATTTTGAAGGTGAGCGCTCAAACTGGAGCGAATCGCGCAGTTTTAGCGCCGGACTAAAGCAGCCGGACAAATAATTTTAGAACAACGCGGCGTTCTTTTTTTTGCGCCTAGCGGTATGCTATTATGTACGCATGACCTCCGATGCTGCCGGGCTTTTAGCAAAGATTGAGACTGGAACTCCGCTTTCTTCGTTTACGCTTGCGGAACTCGCGGAAGTTTGCGCCGAAATGCGGCGGACAATCATCGAGACGGTAGGACGTAACGGCGGGCACTTATCGCCTAACCTCGGCGTTGTGGAATTGACAACAGCCCTTCATTATGTATTCAAACTGCCCTGCGATAAAATTGTCTGGGATGTCGGACATCAATGTTATGCGCACAAATTGCTTACGGGGCGTTATGCGGATTTCTCCACGCTCAGGACGGAAGGCGGTATCGCCGGCTTCCCCCGTATGAACGAAAGCCCCTACGATGCCTTCAACACAGGGCATGCCTCCACATCAATTTCCGCAGCGCTTGGTCTCCTTGCCGGCGAGGCGCTTGCGGCGGCGGCAGGCATCGCGGAACAGCTGCCGCATGACGGAGCGCCGGCGGAACTGGCGCGGTTTATAGATACGGCGCTTTCCGGCAGGCAAATGCCTCATAAAAGAATCAAAATTGGGATGGTAAGCGTAGAGGCGCAAAAGCGCTTGGAAGACCTTACCGGCGCTAAATTGAACTGGATAAACATAGACAATAATGGGATAGTCCACGCTCTAAGACAAAAACACCACAATTTGGAAAAAGAAGACATACTTTATGTTGTAGAAACGCTAAATACAGCCGAAGACATAACATTATCAGAAAAAAAACACCTTAAAAATGATGTTTTGATATTTAAAAACGATATAGACGGAGAAATAACATTTTTAGCCGAAGTTCACGCAAAAAATAGATACTTAATGATTTTTAACGGATGGAGATTAAAAAAGGCACGGTGTCGGAGAAGCCCCAATGCTACAATAAAGTCCCCTGGGGCTTACGTCCAAAACGGCTCTCCGCATACCGACGCTTCTGAGACCAGTATCGGCGCGGATGTAAAAAAAGTCAAGAGGGCAAAAAACACTCCCGCTCCGGCAGAATCCCCGTCTGTTATAGCGGTGATAGGGGATGGGGCGCTTACGGGCGGGATGGCGTACGAAGCGCTGTCCTGTGCGCCTCATCTGGGGCTGCCGCTCATCATTGTGCTAAACGACAACCGTATGTCGATAAGTCCCAATGTGGGGGGGCTGTCCCGCCATTTGAGCCGTCTTTCTATGCGGACGCGGTATCAGACTTTCCGCACAGCCTTCGATTCGATGACGCTCAAAATTCCATTTGTCGGGAAGTCGGTTTTTAATGTTGTACAAAGGCTCAAACGGGCGGTTAAGGCGGTGTTCTATCAGGATAATTTCTTTGTGGAACTGGGCTTTGAGTATGTCGGTCCGATTGACGGGCATAACCTCAAAGAACTTACAGAAACCTTTGCCGATGTACGGAAACAGACGGCTGTGCAGCGCCGCTTATCCAGTCCCGTTGTGGTTCATGTGATAACGCAAAAAGGGAAGGGCTACCCGCCGGCGGAATCTGAGCCCGACATCTTCCACGGAGTGCCGCCATTTTCGCCGGAGGATGGCACCGTTCCGGCGGGCGGCGAAAGTTGGACGCGGATATTTGGGGATGCGCTCATTGAGGCGGCGCGTAAGGACAGCCGCGTTTGCGCGATAACGGCGGCAATGGAAAAAGGCACCGGTTTGAGCGCGTTCCACGCCGAATTTCCGGCGCGTTTTTTCGATGTAGGCATAGCGGAGGCTCACGCGGTAACATTTGCGGCGGCGCTGGCGGCGCGGGGGCTGCGCCCGGTGGCGGCAATTTACTCCACCTTTTTGCAGCGCGCCGTTGACTCGGTCATACACGACACCGCGCCGGCGGGGCTCCCCGTAATATTCGCCGTAGACCGCGCCGGGTTTGTCGCCGGAGACGGGGAAACTCACCAAGGGCTTTTCGACATTAGCATACTCCGCTCTGTTCCGGGCATGGTCATTATGGAACCGGCATTTGCCGGGGAATTGCCGCTCATGCTGAACTGGGCGCTCGCCCGGAACCGCCCCTGCGCGATACGCTACCCCAAAGCGCCGCCCCCAAGCACGGAAAATATTGCGGAAGCCATTCCGACGCTTACGGAAGGGCGCGGAGTACTTTTTGAATTTATGGGGGGGGAAGTCTCCCCCCTCGCTACAGCCGCGCTTACAGCGCGTCTTCCGCTACCCCCCTCTCCTAGGGGGCTTTGCCCCCTAAAACCCCCATCTGTTTTGCTTGCTTTTACCGGCAGTCTCTATGACGAGGCGCTAAAGGCTGCGTGGACGCTTGCGGACGAGGGGATATTCTGCGCTCTCTACAATTTCCGGTTTCTAGCGCCTATAGACGAGGATTACCTGCTGGGGCTTTTGCGGGATTACGAATTGGTAGTCGTTGCGGAGGAAGGAGCGCAAAACGGCGGCATTGGCGAGTGTGTTTTAGCGCTTGCGGCGCGTGGCGGTATTGGCGGCAAATTGATTACGCTGAATGCCGGAAATGCATATTATGCGCAAGGAACGCGCCAGGAACTGCTGCGCCGCGCCGGTTTGGACGCGGAAGCAATAGCGGCGGCTGTGCGTAGCAATGCGGGGGCTTTCTCTGTATCTTTGAATTGATGTACCTGTTTTCCAGAATTGCTTTTTTATCCTGTTTACTAATTTTGAACACCGCCTTTCTTTACCCTCAAAATTTGACCGAAAACACTGAGGATGAGGAAATATCCGGTAAAACCGAGGATATGCTTGCCGCATTTGCGTCTCCGCGTTCTCTCTGGGGGAACGGCGCGGAAGCGGCAATAGAAGAGGCGTACCGTCAGTGTTTTAAGTCACGGATACTGGGCGGCTATGTTATGACAATACGCCTGCCATTTGCCGAAAACCACGAAAGGGACTCGCTTGTGGAAGGGGGATGGGACTTTTTATGGCAGGGAAAGGCGGAACCGGAAGCGCTTTGGCCCGTCATAGAAGAAGCCTTGCAAAGCGAAGATTTTGAAGATTACAGCCGCGCATTAGGAGACGGCAAAGAGAAGGTCGTTATTTTTAACATTCCTGAGCGCAGTTGGTCATTTTCTACCGACATTTTCGACATAGCCCGAATGAAAGCCGGCTCTTACCATGGACTTCCCCACAAACCTTATGTGCTGACAGACGGCAAAGGTCTCAAGCAAAGCGATGTTTACAATTATTTGTACTGTGTTTCGTGGGTTGGGCTTGACTGCTCCGGTTTTGTCTGGCACATACTTTCACATCTGGCGGAAAAGGCGGGTGTCAATCTTGGGCGCGAACTCCGGCGTACACTGGGCGCTCCGCAGAGCGCTACCGCTTCGCTTTATGCCGGCACCGCATTTTACGGCTCAAAAAGCCGCGAAATAATAGATGTGCCGGATGCCGTAAAAAATCTGCGCCCGGCAGACATTCTCCTGTTTCGCGCCAAAGACGGCAGCATGGCTCATTCTGCTGTCATTCAGTCTATCGACTGGAACAAAGGTGTCATCCGTTATCTGCAAAATACCGATGAAGCCCCGCAGGATGTGCGCGGCGTCCACGAATCCTTTATTCATTTTAAGCCGGGGCATACATCTGTCCGGCTTACAGATACATCTCTCGTATGGACGCAGCAGCGCTTTTCGCCCTTCCCCGGCGAAAGGGAGAGCGCCTTTTCCGATGACGGCGAGCGTTACCGCGCCTTTGGCGGCGGGCGCGTAGTCCGCCTTCGTGTCATTAGTAGTGTACTGGAAAAGTTAGGGAAAGACTGATTTATGCTCGATTGCATATAAAAGACTCAATTTAATCAGCATTGCCCTAAACCAGCCCCATCAATACTTTAGCGTTCAAGGAAAAAAGCTCACGC
>JAIROZ010000177.1 GCA_031257255.1 Spirochaetaceae bacterium
ATGATAAAATGACGGTCGAAGGTATTCCGCCAAGTATGGTCGGCGGAATGGAAATCTACTTTGATACCGGATACCGCCGCACCGATACCGCCAATTCGCAAACGCCTTCCTGCGCGGCATCGGCGGGCACAAACCTCGTGCTTGCCCCCGTAAAATGGAATGTGCCCGCAGGCGCAACTTTCGCGTGGACTGTGGACGGCGCGGCTGTTACCGCAAACGGCGAGTACTTTACTCTCAACCGCCCTGCCGGTACATACACGGTAACCTGCACGGTTACAGTGAACGGCGAGCCGCCCGTTTCCGCAAGTATCAATGTAAACTGCGTCCAGCCTGCGGCGGCGCGTCCGGCAGAGGCGGCGAGCAGGGCAAATGCCACGCGCTGTTTTGGCTTTAGTCCGGCGGCGGGGCAGTTTACCGGCGTGTACCCCGCCGCGCAGTCAACTCTGCGCCCGGACGCCCTGCCCAACGCCGCATCGGCAACTTCGGAAGAGGAATGGCGGGCAATGAGCGAAATACGGCTGCGGGATGGCGCGGGTAGTATTCCGATGGGGTCTCCAAAATCGAATTACTATGACGGCTGGTCGCTTCAACACATGGGCTACATCATCGCCGGTTTTGACCATAGCATCGCCAAGCGCTCGCAGGGCAAGGAATTGCGCATACCGGGCAACGACTTTGGCGGTCAGCAGGAACCGGGCATTGTCTCCGTCATGCAGGATGTCAACGGCAATGGTTTGCCGGACGATGTATGGTATGAACTCAAAGGTTCACTGCATCCGGCAAGCGGCTGGTCTGCAAACGAAAATCCACGCTACGCGAAAACCTACTTCCGCCCCACCGATCCCGCTGCGCGTCCTTCGTGGATAGACAACCGGGGCGATGCGGGCGTTGCCGACGGACCCTACCCGTTCTTTGCCAACAGTGAATACATTACCTACAGCGGCACGATGCTTGTTGTTCAAGACGTTGCGCCGGTGAGCAAATATGTAGATGCCGGCTCAATAGTAGTCTTCAGCATTGAGGATGCTGTTCAGGCGGACGGCTCGGCGGTAAATCTTTCCCACATCGACTTTGTGCGCGTCCACAGCGCCCGCGGCGGCGCTGGAGGCGGCGGCACGGGCAGTTATTCCACGGAACTAAGCGCGATACAGGACAACAGCCTTGTCCCGCCGCCGGTTCTCACCGGCACTGTCCAGGGCGGGCAGTATTCCTACGAGTTCCAGAATAGTTCCGGCTACCCCATTGAAATAAAGGTCTGGCAGGGAACCGCGATAACGGAAACCGGGACTGTCTTCGAGACCTTTACCCTGGGTGCCGGAGTAACCGTGAACAAAACATACGCCCATAACAAGGTTGCCCTTGAATATGCAGGGGGCAATGTGGGTATCACCGTTACGGGAAACAGGGCGGTTTTTGCCGCAACCGGTGGAGACGGCGGGAATATATGAGGATATATGCGGCGCTCCGTTTGGCAGAACGCCGCTTTATCTAGGGAAAGACTGATTAACTTGACGATAATCAATCTTTCCCTAGAGGAGTTTAGATGAAAGATTCGACAGACAAGTGCGGGTATATGGCTTTTGCCAGATGGGCATCGTTGCTAACCAACGGCGCATTTGAAACAACAGCGGTTGCCGCGATAATGGAGTTAGAATCAAAGACTAGTTTTCTTTTCATAATTTGGAGCCGGCAAGCGCCATCTTCTTACATTCATAGATACATAAAGGATATACCATGAAAAATCAACTATACCGGATTGTTTGCGCGGCATTTTTTATGAGCGCCATTGCCGCGCTTATCTTTGCCGGATGTGATTACGGCACACTTGGCGGCGCAGACCAAACAGGAGAATGCCGTCCCGGCAGTGACGCGTTTACCGAACGCATGGATTTTCTTTCCGGTATCTGGTACTCCCACTACGCCGGTATCGGCAGGCTGGACGGCTACCGAATTGGCAAGTGGAAGGACTTTGACGTATGGGGAAAAGCCAAGTCGGAGGAACTATTCAGCATTGGCGGTTTTGACAGCGCTACGGCATCTCCCTATAAGGGCGCGCCGCTGAACCCTGACGACTATATCGTTCTCTACGATGACACCGTGTATGGACAGCAGGATGACGGTTCGGGCGGGCAAACAACATGGGGTTTCGGTTATCTGGGAGTTGTCCGGGCGCTCAACATTTTTAATGGCGACAAGAACCGGGGCGCTCTCATCATTGAATACATCGAAGGCTGCTCCCCGCAATGGCTGCAGCGCTACCCGGATGCCAAAGACGGGCAGGTTCCCTTCTTCGGCATCTACTACCGTGTACTGAGCAATGACATAGTACAGATGGCAAACGCCGTTGACCTTGCAGCGATGTATGCCGGCGACCCGTACTACACCGAAAAGGCTACTTTGAAGGAAGCCATCGAAGCAAATACTGTGGAAAACGAGGCGGAGTTTATCAGTTGGGGCGTGGTAATCCCGCAGGACAGGGAGAAGTAGGATGGTATCAGTTGCCGGCGCTTACGGCATCCGCAACGGCTTTTGCTGCGCGTTTGCGGGAACGGCTTTTTGCGCCGCCGGACGGCGCGTGTGCTGGGACTGCCGAGTCTGCCTCCTCCGGCTCGTGAACGAGGCAGTCTTCGTCAAATTCCCGCATTTCCTCGTCGGTCAAGAGACCAAGATGGTATGCGGCTTCCATATCCTGATGGATAACCATCAAAATCTTGCTCTGGTACTTTTTTCTTTTCATAACTTGCTTCTCCTAAATCTCTGTTATTTGTCCGGCTTTTTTCAGCGTCGTCAGCGCCTCATCGGAATAACCCAGATATTTCCGGGATTCTTTCTTAAGTTGCCGTTCTTCCTTCTCGCTTATGTTATCCCGGCTGGACTTGGCAAAGCCGTATACAAAAAACATTTTCTCGCCGCGCCTGAAAAACACGATGCTCCGGTAGCCGCTCCGCTTGCCGCCGCCTTTACGGGCAATTCGCTTTTTATAAACATCCCCGCCATAATTGGCGTCAACCGTCCCGGCTTCAATTTCCAGAGCGGCTTTTCGCAGGTCGTCATCGGTTATACCCGCTTTTTCTGCGAACCGGACGAACCATTTGTTCTTGAAGACCCGCATTGTTTCACTGTACCGAAAAATCTGAACCCCAGCAAGGAGTCGGTAAGTAGGATGGCATCAGTTGCCGGCGCTTACGGCATCCGCAACGGCTTTTGCGGCGCGTTTGCGGGAACGGCTTTTTGCGCCGCCGGACGGCGCGTGTGCCGGGACTGCCGAGTCTGCCCCCTCCGGCTCGTGAACGAGGCAGGCATCGTCAAATTCCCGCATTTCCTCGTCGGTGGCAAGACCGAGGTCGTATGCGTCTTTCATCATCATGTGGGCAACCATCAACAACTCACTTTGATATTTAAGTTTTTTCATAAAACACTCCATTTAAATTTCAATAAGTCCACCAGCCGCTTTATAGGCATCCAACGTATCATCGGAATAAGCAAGATACTTTTTTGCGTTCTTTTTATAGTAGCGTTCTTCCTTCTCGCTTATGTTATCCCGGCTGGACTTGGCAAACCACCGGTATTTGAAGACCCGCATTGTTTCACTGTACCGAAAAATCTGAACCCCAGCAAGGAGCCATTATGAAAAAAATCGTTCTATTGATAGGCGCGGCGCTCATCCTACAATCGCTTACCGCGCAAAATGCCTTTGCCCAAAAAGCCGATAACCCGGAAGAGTACCCGGACTTTGGCGAAGACAAAAAAGGGCTAACTTATACCGCCACGCCGGAAACAACCCAGCAGATGCGCGTAATCACGCGGGAGGACATCGACAAACGTAACCCCCGCGACCTTTCTACTCTGCTGGAAGAAGAACTCGATATGAGCGTTACCCGCACGGGCGGCTACGGCAATTCGACCGACCTTTCCCTGCGCGGCTTTGACACCGAGCGTATCGCCATTCTGATAGACGGCGTTCCGGCAAATTCGCCGCGCTCAGGCGAATTCGATGTAAGCCAAATTGATATGAGCAGCGTAGAACGTGTCGAGGTAATCTATGGCGGTTCGGACACCCGTTACAATGTGTCCGGGGCGCTGGGCGGCATTATCAACATTATTACCGTAAAACGGCAGGGCGAAGGCTTGAATTTCGGCGCGGCGCTTTCCAATACAGGGTATATGCCGGGCGAGTACAATAAACGCCATGCGGGCGGCGCTATCGGCAGCCCCGAATTTATCGACCTTGTTGATATGCAATCCCTGAGTTTTAACGCCGGCTGGGGCGCGGAACGCTTTTCGTGGCGGGCATCCCTTTTTGGCAACCGCGCCGGCAATCACTACCTTTACGAAGACGATTATGGCTTTGCGCGGCGTAAGACAAGTAACGAAGTGCTGGACGGCGGCGGCAATGTTTCATTTGTCTGGGATTTGCCCGCCGCGTCAATGCTGCTATCGGACACCAAACTCTACTTTGCCGGGCGTGAGTTCCCGATAACGATGAACTCCACAGGTAAGGCGCGGGCAAGCGACTTTCAACTAACAGAGAATATTCAGTTCAACGCGCCGCTCTTGTTCGGCAATAAGTTCGGCACGGAAGCGGCGCTGTCGTATCAGTTTACCCGCGCAACTTACGGCGTTGACATCGAAAGCAGCGACCATTATCTGAATGCCATCAACCGCTGGAACTGGTTTGCGGCGGATAAAATCACTGTGCGGTTCGGCGCGGATTGGCGCTTTCTCATTGTAAATACGGACAGCCCCACAGAAACTGAGCCCGTCAAAACAGGGAATCAGGGCGGACTCTACATTACAGGTGAATACAAGCCGCTAAAAAACCTGATGTTGATAGCCTCAGTAAAAGGCGTTACAGACACTAATCAGGCGGTTCCCGTCCCAAAGATAGGCGCGCGCTGGGAACCGGCGGGCTGGCTCGTCTTAAAAAATAACTACTTCCGTAGTTTCAAGTTCCCGGACTTTGACGACCTTTTCTACCGCAGTTATGACAGTACCTTTGTGGGCAACCCCGCTCTCCGTCCCGAAGACGGCTGGGGCGCAGACCTCACGGCGGAATTTATGTTCTCTGACCTTCCAGCCCTGCAAAATGCCAAGGCGCTGCGGCTTCTTAGCCTCAATGTTACCGGCTGGGGGCAGTACACCAAGGACTCGATACATTGGGTAAAGAGTCAGGGCGGGCGCTGGTCGCCAGAGAATGTCGGGACGGCATGGTTTGCCGGCTTTGAGGCGCGTCCCTCGCTTACCTTATACGCGGGTAACCTTATCGAAACGGTGAGGATAGCCCCCAGTTATCAGTTACAGATGAGTTGGCTCATTACAGGCAGTTTGGATTTTGCAAACAGTTTTCGTATTCCGTATATGCCCACGCATATCATAGGCTGTACGCTGGATTTGGCATGGAAGTCCGGTTCGCTTCTTGTTTCGGCGCATTACGAAACGACCCGCTACGCGGACACGCTGAATCAGATGCCGCTTGACCCGTACTGTGTGGCGCATGCCACGCTGAATCAGAATATAGGGCGGCATTGGACGGCGTTTGCTTCCCTGCGGAATATCCTTAACGCCCAGTATGAATCGTTTGCCAGTTACTATATGCCGGGTATTTCACTTACGCTGGGCGTTAAGACGCGCTGGGATTTGGGGCGGCGGCAGGGGAGCGCCGGTAATAGTTAGTTTTTCCGGCAAGTTGGGGCATTTTTGGGCACTTGACATTTTTGTACAGCCTCGCGCATAATAAATCATCTGAATTGAAACGAGGAAAAAAATGGACATCCAACTTCAAGAATTGATAGAAAAAATAAAAAAGGACGGGATTGAAAGCGCCGGAGAAGAGGCGTCTAAAATCAAGTCGCAGGCGGAGGCGGAGGCTAAAAATATCATCGAAGCGGCGCGGAAAGAAGCCTCCGGCATAGTAGCCAAGGGTAAAGCGGACGCGGAGAAGTCAGAAAAGGCGGGAATAGCGGCTGTACAGCAGGCGGCGCGTAATACCATCCTTGCTTTCAAGGATGAGGTACAACAACTCTTGGATAAAATTGTGGTTCGGGACACGGCAGCGGCTATGGACGCCGGGCTTCTTAAAACAGTAATCCCTGAATTGCTAAAAAATTGGGCGCAAAAAGGCGGTTCCGGCGGCATTGATGTACTTCTTACCGAAAGCGACCTTGCTAAAACGAGCGATTTTTTCCGGCAGGAACTGTTATCGGAACTTAAAAATGGCGTTGAGTTCAAGTTTGGACGCGGCGTCAGCAGCGGGTTCCGTATTGCCGAAAAAGATGGTTCGGCATACTATGATTTTAGCGCCGAGTCTGTAGCGGATTTCTTTACCGCCTACCTAAACCCGCAGTTAGCCGAGGTCATCAAGGGCGCGGCAAAAGGGATGTAAAGAGTGAGCAATTACTACTATTTTGTAGCCCAACTGCCCTATGTCAACTATGGCGAGGTGCCGCCTATGAGTACCGAAGAATTTCGGGAACTCTGCAAAAGATTTCTTTCCGGCAGGGACTACGCTCTAATTCAATATTGCGTTATTCAGCCTGAGGTAACACTAAAGGCGGATGAACATACCGGCTCAGATTTTGTTGACCAGTGGGTAGCCCGCGAAAAGGCATTCTGGCTCAACTTGGCTGCGCTAAGGGCGGGAAAAATGAAGCGGCAGGGTCCGGAAGACCCGCCCCATGACGCGCCCCGTGCTGAGGCGGTAGCGAGGGCGGCGTTCGCTATGGACGACCCTATGCAGGCTGAGTTGTACATAGACCGCGCCCGCTGGGGTGCCGTTGACGCCATGTGCGGCATGGACTACTTTAGCGTAAATACCATTTTTGCTTATCTTATCAAACTTCAACTAATGGAAAGGAAACAATTATTCAATACCGAAGAAGGTTTTTCGGAATACAAGGCGTTATACGCAGCCATTATGGATGCGTCAAAATCCGTGCGAAACATGGATTAGCCTTATTACGGGAGTGACAGAATGAAAGGAACAAAAGGAAAGGTCGCCGGAGTAAACGGAAACATGGTTGCCGTAGTTGTTGACGGCATCGTGTCTATGAACGAGGTGGCTTATATAGTTACCGGCGATAAAAGGTTAAAAAGCGAGGTCATCCGCATAAAAGGCGATACCTGTTCATTGCAGGTATTCGAGATAACCAAGGGCATTACCATAGGAGACGGCGTTGAATTTTCCGGCGATATGCTTGCCATCGAATTGGGACCGGGTCTCCTTACGCAGGTTTTTGACGGACTTCAGAACCCGCTCCCGCAGTTGGCGGAAAAATGCGGCTTCTTTTTGGAACGCGGCGTTTATCTCGACCCGCTGCCGCTGGACAAGGAATGGGCATGGACGCCAAAGGCAAAAGCCGGCGACAAAGTAGTCCGCGCCGATACCTTGGGCACGGTGCCGGAAGGCATCTTTACCCACCGGATTATGGTGCCGTTCTACCTTCTCAAAGAGTACACAGTTAAGTCTATAAAAGATGCCGGCAACTACAAGATTCACGATACCATTGCCGTCATAACCGACGAGAAAGGCGAGGATATTAACCTTTGTATGTCGTTCTTCTGGCCCGTTAAGCGCCCGATAAACTGCTACGAGGAGCGCTTTAAGCCGTCCGAGCCGCTGGTAACGCAGAGCCGCATCATCGATACATTCTTCCCGGTAGCGCGGGGCGGAACTTACTGCATCCCCGGACCTTTCGGGGCAGGCAAGACGGTGCTTCAGCATACAACTTCCCGTAACGCGGATGTCGACATTGTGGTTATTGCCGCCTGCGGAGAGCGCGCCGGCGAAGTCGTGGAAACCTTAAAGGAATTCCCCGAATTGATAGACCCCAAAACAGGCAAAACGCTGATGGAACGCACGGTCATCATTTGTAATACAAGTTCGATGCCTGTCGCCGCCCGCGAAGCGTCTCTCTATACCGCGATAACGATGTGCGAATATTACCGGCAGATGGGGCTTCAAATCCTGCTGCTGGCGGACTCGACAAGCCGATGGGCGCAGGCGCTCCGCGAAATGTCCGGGCGTTTGGAAGAAATACCGGGCGAGGAAGCATTCCCCGCCTACCTTGAATCGACGATAGCGAGTTTTTACGAACGCGCCGGCATAGTCCGGCTAAAGGACGGGTCGGTAGGTTCGGTAACGGTCGGCGGTACGGTAAGCCCTGCGGGCGGTAACTTTGAGGAGCCGGTAACGCAGGCAACGCTCAAAGTGGTCGGCGCGTTTCACGGGCTTTCCCGCGAGCGCTCCGATGCCCGCAAGTTCCCGGCGATACACCCGCTCGATTCGTGGTCAAAATATCCCGGCATTATAGCGCAGGATAAAGTCGCCTATGCGCGGCGCTTCCTCCACCGGGGCGCGGAAGTCGAACAGATGATGAAGGTTGTCGGCGAGGAAGGCACCAGCATTGACGATTACATTGTTTTCTTAAAAGGCGATATGCTTGACGCCGTTTACCTTCAGCAGAATTCGTTTGACGAGGTAGACCAGTCGGTCAGCATAGACCGGCAGAAACATGTTTTCGGCATACTACTGCGCATACTCGGTTCAAAATTTACCTTTGCGGACAAAAACGAGGCGCGTACATGGTTTGCCAAATTGCGGCAGCAGTTTATCGACTACAACTACGCGCCGTGGGGCGGCGATAAATTCAAGCAGTTGGAAAAGGAAATCCGTGATATGGTCGCGGAAAAATCGACCGGACTGGAAGCGGCTGCCCAAAAGGTGTGCGGCGAGTAGGCGCGGGAAATAGGAGTATTGAGATGAAAAAGGTCTACAGCAAAATTGAATCGATAACAGGAAACGTCATAACGGTACGCGCCGGAAATGTACGCTACGGCGACCTTGCCAAAATAGAAACGGTATACGGGTCTTCCCTTGCCGAAGTAAACCGCCTTTCCGGCGAATTGGTGAGTTTGCAGGTATTTGCGGGCGGGCGCGGTATAGCCACCGGCGACAGCGTTGAATTTCTCGACAAGCCGATGCAGGTTTCATTTTCCGAGAACCTTCTGGGGCGGGTGTTTACCGGCTCCGGCAGCCCCCGCGACAAGGGACCGGCGCTTACCGAAAACATGATTCCGATAGGGGGACCTTCGGTAAACCCCGCGCAGCGCATCATACCGCGAAACATGATAGAAACGGGTATCCCGATGATAGACTTGTTCAACACGCTTGTCGTCTCGCAAAAGTTGCCGATTTTTTCGATTTCCGGCGAGCCGTACAATGAGTTGCTGGCGCGTATTGCTATGCAGGCGCGTGTAGATGTAATCATTCTGGGCGGCATGGGGCTCAAATTTGACGACTACCTGTACTTCAAGGACACGCTTGAGGCGGGCGGTTCGCTCTCCAAGACGGTGATGTTCATCCACACTGCCGCCGACCCCACCGTCGAGTGCTTGATGATACCGGACATGAGTCTTGCCGTTGCCGAGCAATTTGCCCTGCAAGACAAGGATGTACTCGTCCTTCTTACCGATATGACCTCGTTTGCGGACGCGATGAAAGAAATCGCCATATCGCAGGAGCAGGTGCCGTCCAACCGCGGCTATCCGGGCGACCTTTACAGCCAACTTGCCGCCCGCTACGAAAAAGCGGTTGACTTTGAAACCGCCGGTTCCATCACCGTGCTGGGCGTTACCACAATGCCCGGCGATGATGTAACACACCCGGTGCCGGACAACACAGGCTACATAACCGAGGGGCAATATTATTTACGCGGCGGGCGCATTGAGCCGTTCGGCTCGCTTTCGCGTCTAAAGCAGCAGGTAAACAACAAAACCCGCAAAGACCACCGCGCCATTATGGACGGCATGATAAAACTGTACGCCAGTTACAAAGACACGCTGGAAAAGAAGTCGATGGGCTTTAACATGAGCGCATGGGACGAAAAACTCCTGCGTTACGGCGAGCAGTTTGAAAAGCAGATGATGGACTTGTCCGTCAACATACCGCTGCTTAAAGCGCTCGATTTGGGCTGGGAAATCCTTGCCGACTGCTTTGCGCCGGAGGAAACCGGGCTTCGTACCGAACTTATCAACGAGTTCTGGCCGAAGAAGTAG
>JAIROZ010000047.1 GCA_031257255.1 Spirochaetaceae bacterium
CCGCGGTTAGTTCCATAGTTAAGCGGCAGCGCAAATTGCAAGTCCCCGTTCTCGTCCAGATTGAGCGTTACAGGCTCGTAGTCTATACGCCCCAATAGGTATTCCTTTGCCCCGCTCGCATCATCGGTCTTTATTGTGTGGATTATCTTGTTTTTAGGCTGCCCGTCTAACACAAAGTCCCCGTTTGCATTCCGCTTCATTATCCCATTATCTATAGTAGTGTCCGCGTAAATGACTACCAAATCTCCCTCATACCCGCTCCGTCCGTTTTGACCGCCCTGTACGACTTGTTCGGGCTGAGTTGTTTGTTCAACTGAAAATATAACCGTGTATATTCCATCTTTCTTCCCGCTCTCCTTCGCCGTTATGTACAAATATGTAAGCCCCCCATCTTTTATGGTAAGTTTGTTCCCGTCCTGCGTTATATCTGGTTTGTACGCAAAACTAACCGTGCCTGCCGCTTGCGGCGTTACTGTTACCTGCGCGGGCGCGGGCGCGGCTATGTACACTATCGCTATCTTATTCCCGCTCTCCTTAAAAAGTCCGCCCTCTACTACAGGCGCTGTTCCCGCGCTAAGCGTTAATCCCGTTATTACCGCAGTTCCCGTTGTGTTCGTATCTACTACCGGGTCGGTTTTTTCCGGCTTCTCGTACTTTATCCTATACACTTTGGTAGGCCAGTTATTACTTTTTACCATTATTGCTGAATATTCGACCTCGGATGGCTTAAATACTTCTTTAGGAGTAATGGTTTCCACTACCCCCCCGCTTACCTTTACGCATATACGGACTTGCTGGTCGTATCCCTCAGCAAGTTTAACCTTGTATTCCTCTATATCCGCCTCTAACTTCATACAATCCGCTATGGGGTCTTCCGTAATGCCGTCCCGCAATATCAACCCGGAATTGTTCTCGCTCGTACTCGATGTGCCCGTGCCGTCATCCAGCGTAAAATATAACTCCGTTAACACAGGCGGCTTTGCTCCGTTAATTACCTCAGTAATGCTGTTTTTACAGCCCACAAATAATAGCGCTATGGATAGCGCTACTGTAAGGAGCTTGGGTAGTATTCCTTTCCTTGTTTGTATGTCCTTGTCTTTTGGCTTGAATGATGTTTTCATTTGTGAACTCCTAACATTTTATATAATAAAGTTCTCTTAGTATAGGGTAAATGTAGAAAAAAAGACAATAGCCTACAGCCGGTTTCCGGTTTCCGATTGATTCGGTATTGCAGTATTAACACCGCTATCCTGCCGCGCTATAATAAAAACAATGCTGCTCGATGATGTACATCATGCCGGTATGGTTTATGCCGTTTTGCTCCGTTCGCCCATTTCAAAAGGGAAAATCAAGGAACTGCGCCTTCCAAAAACGCCTGCCGGTGTCGATGTGGTTTTGCCCTCCGCAATACCGGGCGCTAACCGCCTTCTTAACACAGGACTCCCGCTGCTGGCTGACTCAGTAGTTTCCTATATAGGCGAGCCGCTTGCCATTATACTTGCCGCCGGCGAACTTGAGGCGGAAAGTTACGCGGCGGAATGTCAAATTCAGATAGAAGAAGAAAGCCCCGCCTACAGCATCGAAACTTTTACCAAAGACAACATCATCGAAGAATACCGCATAGACAACAATACGCTTTTTTCTGACGGCGGCACGGGCGGCGGCGGAGCGTCCCCAAACAATCAATTTGCGGGAGAAAGCGGAATGTTCGTGGGAAACACCTACCAGACAGGCGTACAGTATCACTGGTCATGCGAGCCTTGCGGCGCGGCTGCCGTTCATCATGGGGACGTCATAACTGTTACATTGGCGGCGGCAGATAGCGCCCTTGTGCGGACAGCGGTTTCCCAGACATTGGGACTGGCAGACGGAGATGGCAGGCTAAAAATTGCATTGCTGCCGCCCGGTCTTCATTTTGAACTAAAAACGCTCTATCCGGCGCAAATTGCCTGTTATGCCGCGCTGGCGGCTCACATTACAAAAAAAAATGTCCGGCTGCTCTTGTCGCGGGACGAAGAAATGCTATACAGCGCAAAAAGAGCGCGCGCCCGGTTTTGCATAAGCAGCAATATTGACTCGGAAGGGATAGTCCAAAAAACATTGATAGAAGCCCGCTACGATTACGGCGCGGGAAACCTCTGGGCAATGGCTGATGGCGCAAATAACGGCTCTATGCCGCTCCGCTCCGCCCCGCTGTACAGCGGGCTCTCCGCAATGGGGCGCGTTTACAATTTGGGCGATATTGAGGCATCGGGCGTTGCGGTGCGTACAAACCTGCCGCCCGCCGGACCATTTTGCGGCGGCGGCATTTCTCAGGCGCTTTTTGCGCTGGAAAATCATGTAAATAGCATAGCGGACTCCCTCGCCGCAAACGGACTCGACTGGCGTTTGGAAAATCTTACCAAAAACAGCGCCATCCTCCCCGCTTCGACCCGAAAGGCGCTTGTCTCCCTTTTGGAAAAAGCGGGAGAACTTTCGGACTTTAGACGGAAACGCGCCGCTTACAAGGCGCTGGCGGAAGGCGCGGACGATAAAATCATATTGCGGCGCGGTATAGGGCTCTCTCTTTCCGCTGCCGGCATAGTTCCGGCAGTTTCGGTTGTGGAAATCGAAATAGACAGAGTTTCGTACACTCCGATTTTGCGTAATGTTTGGTTTCTGGCGGCATTGCCGCCCAAAGAAGCCGCCCGCCGTTCTCAGGCTGCCGCGGGCTTGGCTCAGTCAGCGGCTGATGCGCCGCCCGTTTCCATCCCATTTACAAAACAACGCCAAAAGGCGTTACATAATGCGGTAAAAACCGGATTGAATGCCGCGCTCGGCTGGGCGCTGTCCGAAAAAATCGACTATGTAAACGGAAAACTCAGTCCTGATATTAGTTCCGAATATGGAATGATACCGCCCAGCGAAACTCCTCCGGTTCATATTGAATTTATCGAAGCGGATTTTGACGAAAAACAACGCGCCTTTTATTACGAACCTTCTCATCTTTCCGAAGCGCCCTTTAACACCGCTCCCTCAGCATTCCTACAGGCTGTCTCGGAGGCTATAGGGCACGAATTCGTCAAAATTCCGCTTACTCCGGCAAACATCTGGAATTATCTGCGAAAACGCGAGGAAGGCGCAAAGTTATGAGAATTACTTTCATTCTGAACGGCGATGATGTAGGCGTAGAATCCAGCCCCGACCGCCGCCTTGTCGACATACTCCGTAATGAATTCCACCTTACAGGTACAAAAGCCGGCTGTATGGGCGGACGCTGCGGCGCATGCACCATCATTTTTAACAGGGCTATAGTCCCAGCCTGTCTTGTGCCGGTTTTTTACGCGCAAGGGAGCGAAATCGTTACTATAGAAGGCTTTATGCAAACGGACGAATACAAGGACATCCAAAAAGGCTTCCGCGAAGCGGCTGTGGAAAATTGCGGATTCTGCGATGGGGCAAAGGCGCTTGTAACCGAAAGCCTTTTGGAGCGCAAAAAATTGCCGGAACGGGCGGAGATAATCTCGGCATTCGACAGCATAAAGTGCCGTTGTACGGATGCCCGCGCCCTTGCGGACGCGGTGCTGGCGGCGGCGGAAATCCGGACGCGGAGGCGTTATGGCAGAATCAACTAGTCAGATATATACGCCGTTGAACTTGCAGGAATTATTTGCCCAATGGGGACGGCAGCCGGATTCGCGGCTCTATTCCTGCGGCACCAAGATAGTCAAATTCCAGCGGGGCAGGCGTTTCGTACTCCCTCAAAAAATTATATCGCTCGAAAAAATCGAGGAATTAAAACGCATTTCCCGCACGGAACGCTATCTCGAACTTGGCAGCATGGTTAAACTGAATAAGATACTCTCGCTAGGACGGATAGTCCCCGAACTGCTAAGGAAATTTTTAGAACTCTGCGAAACCGAAGCGGTACGCAATCTGGAAACTCTGTGCGGCGCGATATTTGCCGGGGCGAGCGGGCACGACCTCACGGGCAGTACGCTGTCTACCCCGCCGGAAAGCGGCTTTCGCGCCGTGCGCGGCGCTATGTGCGCTTTGGGGGCAAGTTACGAACTGCGGACTGCCTCGACCTCCCGCTGGATTTCGGCGTCAAGATATTCAAACGACCTGAAGAATGAATTTCAGAACCCGGACGAAATCCTTGTACGGGTGCGCATCCCGCTGGAAAAGTGGGACTGGATACTATGCCGCAAATTCCGCGCCTTCGACAGACAAGGACGCGAAGAAGGCTATGCCGCCTTCCTTGCCCGCGTTCAAAATGACACACTAAGCGAAGTCCGCATAGTTTTTTCGGGCGAAGACCTACTCCGCGACTCCTATTGCGAACACATGATTACAGGCAAAAAATTGCCTCTCTCTAAAGAAGAAACCAAACAATTTTTGGAACGCTGGAAAACCTTTTTTAACGGCGTTCCGGGAAGCCCGCAATTTTTAACAAGCAGATGTCTAAGATTTTTGTACGAAGCCGCCGTAAACTTTACAGAATGATTGTTAAGCAGGTTCTATCAAGCGGTATAATGGTGATTTATGGCACAGACTAAAACAATTGATGAATTGCAAGTTATATGGAATGTTAATAAAGAAGGCTTTAGAACCCATGAACTAGGGAAACTTCAGGATTTTGTAAGGGATATTTTTGAAAGCCGGGATTTGTTCGCTCTTGCATACGGGGATCTCCGTACTAACAATAAAAACCGTAAATATGAATTTACGCGGGAAACCTCAAAAGAAGGAATAGGGCGCGGACGCGCCGATATGGTAATTTTTATTAAAGGTGAAGATATTGCTATTCCGGTAGAAGTAGAAAGGCTGGGCAATATACACGCCGGTGAACATCAAATACTGCAATATCAAACCGACTGGCGTAAAAAATACGGTATTCTAACTGACGGAAATGAATGGCGGCTTTATTTTGACCGCTGGTACGAAACATTTTATCTTGCTGACATTCTTAACAAAAAAAGCCGCTTTTGGGAGAAATGGGAGCAATACATAAGCACAGAAACTTATTATGATATGGTGTTCAATATTAAAGGGCAGCAAGAACTTTTTGAGGCGGAGCGGCTTGACCCCTCCGCTGCGGAAAACCGTCCTTTCTTTTTTAATGATATTACAAACCTGCTGCGTACTTTCAAAACAAAAATTCAAGCCCTTTTCCCGCTTTGGCAGGAAGATGAGCGCAAGGCAATCGAAACAACCTACTCTTATGTAATTCAGTTTATTCTTTACAAGGTGCTTATAGACAATAATTATCAAAAACTAAAAAATGATTATCAAACCTTTCGTGAATGGGTAAAAATGGCATTACAGACTCGAAAATATAACGGAATTGTAAAAGATATAAAAAAAATTGCTGAATATATTTACAAGAATGTTTATAAACCGTTCCGTCAAAAACAGGAAGATATAAACAAGCGCCTGATAGAACAGTTATCGCAGACGCCAACGCTTGAAGATATATCCCCATGGCTTGATATTATTATGTTTATAGACCGCTATAATTTTGCGGATTTGCGGAACGAAATTTTTGGATTTGTCTACGAAAACTACCTAAAGGAACTGTATCACAACGAAAACAAAGGGCAGTATTTTACCGACCCTGCTGTTGTCAATTTTATGTTACAGGAATTGGGATACACAAAAGAGGCGCTGGAAAAAACGGGCGGCAAAAACATTTCTATTATTGACCCGTCCTGCGGCGCGGGGACTTTTTTATACAGCGCAGCGCTTGCAATTAAAGAGGCGTTTGACGACGGCACAGCGGCAAGTTCAAAGAAAATCGAAGAATTAGTCAATAATAATATTTTTGGGCTGGATATAGAAGAATTTCCCTTGTTTTTGGCAGAAATGAATATTCTTATGCAACTATTACCGATAGTTGTGAATGTAAAGTATAGCAATGTCATTAACGATAAAATAAAACTATTCATTACAAAAGATTCTATATCGGAATTTTTGGATACGCCGATAAATGAATTCGGAGGCAATGTTAAAGATACGAACAAAGGGCTTTTTGACGATTTTAATAAAAGCAATGCGCCGCCATATATGCGTAATCGTGAAGATATAATAGAAATGTTTATTTGGAGGAAGATTTAAGCGGGCGCAGGCGGTTTGATTATGTTATTGGAAACCCGCCTTATATCGGGTATAACGAATGCAGCAAACAAGGGTTTCCGTTTGTTAAAAAATTACAAGATAAGAATGACAAATCAATAACAATGGGCAATGTGTACGGCGTTAATCTGAATTCAACTCCAATGTTACATAAGAAAAACACGCCAAAACCAAATTTGTACGCTTTCTTTATCGCGCTTGGTCTTGCATTGCTCAAAGAGAATGGAAAAATTTGCTACATTATACCTCAAAACGTTTTACAAAACCGTGATTTGGATGTTGTAAGATACTATTTGTCGAAATATACTACAATAGAAAAAATAATAACATTTGAGGGAAAGATGTTTATTGGACGCGGAATAACTCAAAAAAAACCTGTTGCAACAAGCTCCTTAATTCTTGTCGTAAAAAAATCAAAAGCACCGGAAACACATTTTGTTAAGACTGTACATTACAAGCCTTATGCGGAAAAACACGCTGGTGATTTTGGATTGTATTTTCGCGGCAGGAACAAAGAAACAAAGCGCGTTTTACAGCATATTTTGCTTGAAAATATTGAGAATTGGAATTTTATTAAGCATGATGATGCTTATTTAAAACTATGCGAATCTTATCGTGCCGGTTCTCATTCCATTGAGGAATACCGTAAACTCGACCTGCAAGATTATGATGATGTCTGCTTTGATGCCGGTTATGCTATTGATGAACGGCAATTATCAAGCAAAGAAGATTATTATATATTTCCTGCCATAAAAAAAGAATATTTTACAATAAAAGCGGCGCGGGGATATTTGCCCAAAGATAAGGAAATAAAATTACTCCGCGCAAATCAAGGTCACAAACTGCTTGCTATGAAATACAAAATTTTATGGTCTTACGCAAATTATGATAAATTTCATTTTTCTGACCTCAATCTTATTTCTGCCCGGAATAAAATTTATTTCATAGGGAGCAACAATAAAAATGAGCATTTGTTTCTATTCTCTTTGTTAAATAGTTATGTAAATAGATTTATATTATCAAGTTTTTTAGGAGTTGCAAATGAGAAAGCAATTCTTATTGGATTATCATCTATAAAGCAGTACATCCGCATACCAAAAATTACAACCGGCAATATGCAAATCAAAGACGAAATAATAAAACAAACAGAATCTCTGCTTAATCTTGAAAAACCGGTGTTACAAGATTTTGTTGATTTTCCTCATACTTCTATGCAAACCTTTGATTATATCCGTGCTGAGAAAGAAATTAAGTCCTATATTGACGACCTTGTATTTGCCTTATATTTTAATGTTCCGCTTACAGAGATTGGACTTGAAAAAGCGCCCGTCATACGCGCAGTTTGCGCGGAAAATGAATTTTATGGGCTGGTATCAAAACAAATAAATTAGGGATGCCGCATGCCTATTCGCGGCGGAGTTCTTTGTAGTTACGGAGGTCTACTTCGCGGAAGTTGCCGTCATTGGAATCGTAAAGTACTATGCGGTTGCGCCCCCATTCCTTGGCTTTGTAGAGGGCGGTGTCTGCGGCGCGGTATAATTCTTCCGGCGATGATTTTGTGCCGCCGCGCATAATATACATACCAACACTTGCGGTAATGTATGGAGCGGCTTTTGATTTTTCGTGCGGTATATTCAGGTCGATTATCATTTGACGGAGTTTAAGTCCAATGCGCTCACATTCTATAGTCCGGTTCTCCGTCCATAGCATGATAAATTCCTCGCCGCCTACCCTGGCGGCGTATACATGTTCCTCATCTACAAGACGCTTTAGTACATCGCCCATAGATTGAAGTACAATGTCGCCTTTCGGGTGTCCGTAAAAATCGTTGTAAAGTTTGAAGTAATCAACATCGAGCATTACCACGCAGACAGTCTGATGTACATGACTGCATACCGAAATATAAAATTCTACCGATTGGTCAAAACTGCGCCTGTTGTTAAGCCCTGTAAGCGTATCGTGTATGCTTTCGTCCCGGTAACGGTTGCGCTCGGCTGTTAGGGACTGCGCCAAAATCCAATTTTTTATGTGCATATACGAGGCAAACCAGTTAAGCACTATGCTGAATATCGCCGCCATTATTACATTGATAAAATCGAAATTCCAGTTCCTAAAAACGCCGCCGAATGTATCTGTCGGGAAAAATTTGAATGACAAATAAAAACCGGTAATAACCACAAAGTTGCCGATAAGCGATTGAACCGCGTCAAATATAAGCAGCAATTCAAATACAAAAAAGTAAAGCAAAAAGCGCGTTGTGTACGGCGATTGCGAATATACAAGGCTTGCTAAAGAAAAAGCTATAACTATCGCAAGAAAGATTATCAAAAAAGTTTGAATTGCCGCCAGAGAAACCCGCCGCAATCCTTTAATAAATAAAGTTACAACAAAAAGTACGAGTTCAAGCGCGGCGGGGACATAGAAAACCAGCGAACGGTTTCCTTCCCCGCCGGGATAAAAAGAGAGAACAATCATAAAAGTAGCGGCGGCAAAACTGCAAATACAAACGCTGCGTATATTGTGCCGGATAATATTTTTCCGGCAATTCTCATACTCAGATTTTGTAAAACTGAAGTACCGCCATTTGTCTAAAAGCGGAATGTCATCCCCCTAATCATTATCGTCAGATATAAATACCGCCTGCGGTTCTGCCATGCTTGCCGCCTCGCGCTCTCGTTCTTCCTGCTCACGGCGTTCAAGAATTTCGCGCATTGCGGCATCAAGGTCTGCGTTGTCTTCATCAAACAACTTGATATTCTGGTACTTCTTCATTCCAGTGCCGGCAGGTATAGGATGACCAATGATGATATTTTCCTTTAACCCGCGGAGGCTGTCCACAGATTCTGATATTGCGGCATTGGTAAGAACGCGGGTCGTCTCCTGGAAGGATGCCGCGGAAAGGAAACTGTCGATGTTAAGGCTTGCCTTGGTAATACCTTGAAAGACAGGTCTGCCGACAGAGGACTGCCCGCCTTCCGCCACTACACGCTCGTTTTCCTCGTGGAAACGGTACTTGTCTACCAGTTGCCCAAAGATAAAGCGCGTGTCTCCCACGGCAAGTATTTCGACCTTCCTCATCATTTGCCGGATAATAACGCCGATGTGCTTGTCGTTTATCGAGACGCCCTGAATCCGGTATACCTTTTGAATTTCGTCCATCAGGTAACGCTGAAGGGCATTTTCGCCGTGAATGTGGAGTATATCGTGCGGGCTTGCCACGCCGTCGCAGAGGTACTCTCCTGACTCTACATCGTCACCGTCCCGTACCAAAAGGCGCTTCGTGGTCGGTATGAGGTGTTTGAATTCCTTGCCGAATGCGTCTTCCACAATGATAAGGCGCTTGCCTTTTACAATGCCTTTGAAACGCACCTTGCCGGAAACCTGCGCCAGTACAGCCGGGTTGCGCGGCTTACGCGCCTCAAAGAGTTCGCCTACACGGGGCAATCCGCTTGTTATATCGAGCGCCCTTGTGGACTCCTTGAGTGTCTTTGCTATCGTGCGCCCGGCAAGAAGTTTCTCTCCCTCGTCTACTTCGATTATAGCGCCTGACGGCAGCGGGTAGGAAACTTTTATGTTGCCTTCGTCATCGATGATATTTATGCGGGGGCTTTTGTCTTCTTTTTTGCTCTCTTTGTCTTCTTTTTTGCCGGTAAAGCGCGATTCGATAACACGCTTTTCTTCGTTGCCGGTTTCTTCGTCTATTTTTATTTCGTAGGTATCGTCCTCAATAAGGTATTCATACTGAACGCTGCCCCCCGCTTCGGCTATTATCGGGTCGCTAAACGGGTCGAAAGTGGCAAGCGGCTTTTCCGCTTCCAGAAGGTCGCCCGCCTTTACCAGCGCTTCGGAACCGTTACGGAGTTCAACTTTCTGCGGCTGTCCAATAAGAAGCAATTTTCCGTCAAGAAGCATTACAATGGCATTTTCTACCGCCGTTACATCCTTTCCGCCGTGTTTGTAAAGTACGCTTCCTTTGCTTACAAGTTGTCCGTCTTTTACAATTACTTCGTCTTTTGCGTCAATCTTGTATTCCTTCATAATTTTGTTTACGACCGCCTGCCCTTTTCGGGTAAAGAGCCAATGCCCTTCGCGCCCGGCTGCTTCTTTGCCCAGCACAACATGAGCGCCGGAAATTGAGCGAATGTAAACCGGATATTTTAGGAATATGCGGTTATCTTCGCTAACGGTGGTCGCCGCGCCGCCTATGTGGAAGGTGCGCATCGTAAGTTGAGTGCCCGGCTGCCCGATGGACTGCGCCGCTATGGTGCCGACAGCCTCGCCCACATCCACAGAGCGGTTAGTTGCAAGGTTGCGCCCGTAACAGCGCTTACATACGCCGTGCTTTGCCTCGCAGGTAAGGACGGTGCGTATGCGCACACTTTCTATGCCGGCGGCTTCGATTTCCTTTGCAATGGACTCGGTTATCTCTTCGTTCATATCGATGATAATTTCGCCGGTTATTGGGTGTTTTACCTGCTGCTGCGTGTAGCGCCCGATGATGCGGTCGCTCAAAGGCTCGGTAATTTCTTCGCCGTCCTTTATCGCGGAATATTCGGTGCCGTTGATGGTGCCGCAGTCTTCTTCGTTGATAACCACATCCTGAGCAATGTCCACAAGGCGGCGGGTAAGGTAGCCTGCTTCCGCCGTTTTGAGCGCCGTGTCCGCCAAGCCTTTGCGGGCGCCATTGGTCGATATAAAGAATTCGATGACGGACAGCCCTTCCTTAAAGTTAGAGCATATAGGCAGTTCGATAATTTCGCCGCCCGGCTTTGCCATAAGCCCGCGCATACCCGCCAACTGGCGTATCTGATTTTTAGAACCGCGCGCGCCGGAGTTTGCCATCATATATATCGAATTAAAGCCGTCTTTTTCCGCTTCCAAAGTCTTCATCATGATGGAGGTTAAATCTTCGTTAGTCTTGTTCCAAATATCGACAACGCGGTCGTAGCGTTCCTGAGCGGTTATCGTTCCATCGCGCCACTGTTTTTGGATATTATCGACCTCTTTGTTCGCCTCCGCTATCATTTCATCTTTTTCTTTGGGGACAACCACATCGTCCACGCCGATGGTCGCGCCGAAGACTGTGGCGTACTTGTAGCCGGTCGCTTTGATAGCATCGAGCATATTGACCGTAGTCCACGAGCCTTTCTCGCCAAATACATATTCGATAAGGGCGCGCAGTTCCTTGTCTTTTAGTTCGTAGTTTACAAATGGAATATCTTCCGGCAGTTCTTCGTTAAAGACTATGCGTCCGGCGGAGGTTTCTATGTAGCCGTGCTTGTCCGGTTTTACCGCCTTGCTCAATTTTTCCCAGATGATTTTTTTGTTTGCCGGCGGTTTTGCGCGTATCAGCGCCTCCCATTCGAGCGATTTCGCGTCTACCGCCATCATGATTTCTTCAATCGAGGAGTACAGTTTGCCGGTGCCTTTCGCGTTCGGTTTTATCCGCGTAAGGTAGTTGATACCAAGCACCATATCCTGCGAGGGGAATACAATCGTTTTGCCGTTAGCGGGGTTGAGGAGGTTCTTTGCCGAAAGCATCAGCGTCCAGCACTCCATCTGCGCCGCCTGCGTGAGCGGCACATGCACCGCCATCTGGTCGCCGTCAAAGTCCGCGTTAAAAGCATGGCAAACGAGCGGATTCAGTTTTATCGCTTTGCCTTCGACCAGCACCGGCTCAAATGCCTGAATCCCCAATCTGTGGAGAGTCGGGGCGCGGTTCAGCAGAACAGGGTGTTCGCGGACTACTTCGTCCAATACCTGAAATACCTCCGGTTTTTCCTGCTCAACATGCATCTTCGCCTTTTTAATGTTGAAGACCACATCCTTGTCCACGAGTTTCTTCATTATAAAAGGCTTAAAGAGTTCGAGCGCCATCTTCGTTGGCAGCCCGCATTGCCACATTCGCAATTCAGGACCTACGGTGATAACGCTTCGTCCTGAATAGTCTACGCGCTTGCCCAGGAGGTTCTGCCGGAAGCGTCCCTGTTTTCCTTTGAGCATATCGGAAATAGACTTGAGCGGGCGGTTGGACGCGCCTTTTACCACGCGCTTCTTTTTGGAGTTATCGAAGAGGGCGTCTACCGCCTCTTGCAACATTCTTTTTTCGTTACGGATGATGATGTCGGGCGCGTTGAGGGCGAGGAGGCGTTTTAGCCGGTTATTCCGGTTGATGACGCGCCGGTAGAGGTCGTTCAGGTCGGAAGTGGCGAAGCGTCCGCCGTCCAGTTGCACCATAGGGCGCAGTTCCGGCGGTATAACGGGGATAACATCGAGTATCATCCACGAAGGCTTGTTGTGCGAATGGCGGAAATTTTCGACTATATCTATCCGTTTGAGGAGGCGTTTGTCGCTTTTTACGCCTTTTTCCTTCATTTTTTCGCGCAATTCTTCTGCCATCGCGTCAAGGTCTAGTCCTTCAAGCAAAATGCGGACGGACTCAGCGCCCATGCCGGCGGTAAAACCGCCCCCGTAGCGTTCCTCCGCATCGAAGTACTCTTCTTCCGTGAGGAGTTGCGATTTTTTGAGGTCGGTGTCGCCGGGGTCTGTAACAATGTATTTTTCGTAGTAGAGGACGGCGCGGAGTTGGTTCATCGGTATATCGAGGAGGAGCCCCATACGGCTCGGCACAGAACGGTAATACCAGATGTGGGACACCGGCGCAGCCAGTTCTATATGCCCCATCCGCTCGCGGCGCACCTTAAAGTGAGTAACTTCCACGCCGCACCGGTCGCAGATAACACCTTTGTACCGTATAGACTTGAACTTACCGCAATAACATTCCCATTCTTTGGTGGTGCCAAATATTTTTTCGCAAAAAAGCCCGTCCTTTTCGGGGCGCAGCGTTCTGTAGTTGATGGTTTCCGGCTTTTTTACCTCGCCGTACGACCATTGTCTAATCATCTCAGGCGATGCCAGCCTTATCATAATACTGTCGAAATCTTGAATATCGCGCATTTTTTCTCCCTTAGCCAATAAAATATAGAAATATCTGCAGAAAGTATACCGGAATGAGATATTTTGTGGAAGTGGTGTACCGTGCCCCTAGGAAAGACTGATTGGACTTATTCGGCAGCCCGAAAAAGTCCAATATTATGGCTGTTGTTCGTATTTATTTTTACAATTTTTCCATTTTATTTGTTACCACATTTATTACATCCAATCCCTTTATCATTTCATACCGTTCATCACCGTCCAAAAATGATAACGAATAGTCTTTGTTACGGCTTTCACGGGCTTTACTCAAAATAAACGCATCTCCAACCGTTCTTTCTTTTATTTTTTCGTTTAATAAATCCCGTCTTACAAAATAGGCGTTAATACCGGTCAAATTACACCCAATTAACGCATACTCTTTTTTATTGGCAATATGCGTTAATGCGGCTAATGAAGCGCCGAAATACAAATTGCTGTAATGTTTTTTTGTCCTTACAAAACTTTTATCATAGGGAACGCTTATTGCCCGTTCTTTTCCAAAAACAGAATTATATTCCATAATGAGTATTGCCGGATTTAAGTCTTTTAAATCCAGTTCAGCCAAGATATGCGCGTCATTTCCGTCAAGATCGATATGCAATAACCCAATGTTTTTGAATCCGGTTTCGGCTAAAAGCCCATTTATATTTTCTTTTGTAATAAAAACGGCTTTTGCGGTTAATGAATACTTCCAAAACCACGGCTTGGCTTTTAACCTTGCTATATTTTTTTCTGAACCATCCATTACAAAACCTTTCCAATTATTATTCATCATCAAAAATCTTGAGTTTGATTCAGAAAAATCCTCAACACCAAATTCAATAAATATCTCATTTTCAATTTTTATATTTTTTATGAGATATTGTATCAAACCATCATCACCCCCATTGGCTGAAAATTTTAAATTCAAAATCATTAAAATTTAACTCACGGAGGGGGGGACAAAAATTGCTGTTTTGACAACAATGCTCCAAGTGCCAATAATTCCGCTTCACTTTTATTAATACTTATTCTATTAGCTATTGCAGTTGCAAATTTCCAACTGATTTTTTTTAAAAGTTTCATAAAGTTCTCTGTTAAATCATTTATATACATTATAGTAAAAATTTTATTTTGTAATTCATTCTCAAATAAATTTACCAAACAATTTAGCCCCCCATTTCACATAACGTTCCGGTCTCATCAATATTCGCTTTTTCCAGTCCATAGCCTTTTTTTGCATCTTCCTTTTTTAGCCAAAATGCAAAAATGATTGCTAATGCA
>JAIROZ010000068.1 GCA_031257255.1 Spirochaetaceae bacterium
ATGAAACTTTTACCCCACCCTCCCCCATAAATTATTTATTATCCTTTGGGTAATGGCTATAACTAACAACATTATTATTTACCGGCTGTCTCCGCCGGATTCTCACCGTAAGGTGTTTATTATGAAGACAAAGAAGACAATTATTGCGGCAATGCTGCCGGCGCTTTTATGTTTTGCATGCAAGACAGATGTAAGTAATCCCGCGCCTGCAAAGCCGGCAAGCAATCCGGCGCTTTCGGCTCTGTATTTTAGCGATGGCAATATACCGGAAGAGCCTGCCGGAAAAAAGCGCGGGACGGAAGCGCCCAAGTCCATACTTCCATTGCTGGACATGAACGGGACTCCTGTGGAATTTAAACCCGAAACAACCTCATACAAGGTAATACTGCCAAATCCCGCGCCTAAGGTTAGGATAACCGGCGTTGCGGAATCCGGGTATAAAGTTGAGTACAAAGGCGATAGGGAATTTACGCCCGTCAACGGCGCTTATACAGTGGTTAGCGCCGTTGGCACCAATAATCTTTCACTTACTTACACAATATTCTACGGACAAACGGATGCGCCCGTCTTGCCGCCCGCAACGCTAAAGTCGATGCTGCTATCGGTCGGACCTTCAATAAATATCCAGAACGGACAGTTTCAGGATAGTCAGGGATGTACTACATCAAACGGAGGCAAGGCGCTTGCTGTAACTCTGCCTTACGGGGTAAACAATGTAAGCGTATTTGCCGTTGGTGAGGATGAGTCATTCATAGCGTACAATAAAAATATGCCGTTAAACTTGAACGGTACGCCTGCCGGGGCAGATGTTACCATAACTGTGAACGCCGAAGGGAAGAGTTTAGGAATATATACTCTAAGTTTTGCGGCGAGCGCGGGCGGGACTGCTTCGGCATTGTTCGATGTTATTCCCAATCCGGGGTGGATAGCCAACGGACTTACGGCTTTGAATGTACCGGGGGCGTTCACTGCGGCGGCATCGAATACGGATATTCAGTACATAGCGGCAGCGGATGACGCGCTAAAGGCTGCCGGTAATAGGCTTTCGATAACGGCGGTAAAACCGGCGGCATTTCCATTTTCGGCTGTAACATATAGAAAAGACGGAAACGAATTTGACGGTGTGCTTACGCAAACAGCGGACGGCGATGAAATTACCATCACTGTGAACAACGGGCTGGGTTATGCCGACAAGACATATAAATTTATCGTGAAGGTACTGAACGGGACATCGGCGCTTGATAACAACGCGAACATAACACTGACCGGGATGAACGCTGCGCTAAAGAAGCGTAAAGCGGACGGGACAAGCGGAACACCGGATTTTGATGTATCTGAAACTTCGTACAACCTTGAATTTACAAGTCAAACCTCAATGGTAACGCTAACGGCAACTCCGCCTACTTCGGGAAACGTAAGCATTGGCTGGGCGGGAATAAGCGCGGGTAATGGGACAGTAACAGGCGATACGCTGACAATTACACCGTTAAGTGGTAAATATGAACCTATTCGTTTTACATTTACCAAAGCGGGTAAGTTACCGGCAGTATACACCGTATTCTTTGTAAAGACAGATAAGACAGACGCTAAACTCGCGGCGGGACTATCGTTTGCGGGGAATAATATCACGATGAACCCGGCATTCAACCCAAATGACTGGGCAAGCGCCGCCGCGCCGTACACCGTCAATGTGCCGTCCAATGTAAATGCGCTGATACCGGAAAATGCCGCAGGCGACCCCTCAACTTTAAGCGTAAATTATATGCCGCTTAGCAATCCGCAGACTAATGATACATTTACCATTACAACAGGAGATGGAGACGCGGACTACAACACAAAAACCTACTACTTTAGCGTGAACAAACTCGGTCAACTTAAGGCGGCGCTTACGGCACTCAGCGTTAAAATAGGAACTGCCGAATACATAAGCCCCAAGTTTGCGGCTGGGACATTTGAATACACCGCAACTGTGCCGGCAACGGAAACCGGAACTACGGCGCAAATCAGATGGACTTACAACAATGCGGAGATTGCCGGCGTTAAGTACGCCGTTGACGCAGGCGGCTGGACTGCCCCCGCAAGCGGAATTTCAGGCTTTGATTTAACAGGACTTACGGCAGGAACGACAAAACTCATCCGCATAAAGGTTAGGACTACGGACGGCATAGAGGCAGAATACCGGATAACGGCAATCCACGCGGCAAACACGGCGAATGCGCTAACTCGGCTTTCCGTTACAAAGAACGATACAACCACTCCGGTAGCGCTTTCGCCCGCTTTGAACCTCGCCTCGGCATATTACTACACAGCAACCCTTACAACCGAAACCCATGTTAAGGTAGCGCCAACCGCGCCGGCAGGCGGCAAAATTTACATATCCCGTAACGGCGGCGCATATACCGAACTTAGCGGCGCAAACTTCCGGGTGCCGGAAACAGGTAACATTGCAGCCGGTATTCCGCAGGTTGTCAGTCTGCAAGTGCGCCCGCAGGATAGCGGCGCGGTATGGGTAACATACACGCTCGTGGTGCGGAAGGGCGTAACAATTAGCCTTGCGCCGGATGCGCAGTCGCGGTTTTTCCCGCCATTTGATATGGCAAAAGAAGCCTACATTATGGGCGGCGCGGCGGCAAAGATTACGCCAACGGTAACAGGCGGCGCAAGCCTCAGTTACAAGATAGACAGCGGAAGTGTAACAAACTATACAAGCGGCGACATCAATCTAAGCGCCTTGGCGGCTAACCGGGAACACACGATAAAAATCGTGGTAACTCCGCAGGATGCCACTCAGCAGGTAAGAACTTACACTATTGTAACGGCGGCACATCCATACGAATGCGCCTACACAAATTCCGCCCCTAACACATGGACAGCGCCGCTTGCGGGCAATTATCAGTTTGAACTATGGGGAGCGGAAGGCGGAAGAGGTGTAAACAGGGATAAGCCTCCATATCTTGTTGACAGCAGCACCGGCAAAGGCGGCTATATCAAAGCAAAAAGACAGTTGACGGCAGGTACAACTTTTTATCTCTATGCGGGACAGAAGGGAAATGACGCTCCTTTTGTAAATGCGGGCAAACCCACAGCCGGTGGTGCCGCTGTTTATGGCGGCGGCGGCAACGGAGGAATAGGCTATAACGGCTTTCCCGGCGGCGGAAGCGGCGGCGGCGCTTCGTTTGTAAGCACAGTATCAAATACATCTACCGCCGCAGGCGGGGCAATTAGCGCTGCCGGTGTGCGTAGCGGCTTTCAACTGGCGGCGGGCGGCGGAGGCGGCGGCTGTGTTAATTATGCGGGCGGACGCGGCAGCGGTACCGGCACAGCCGGTGATGGATATAAATCTAACGGTTCACCTCCGGTAATCTATACAAGCGGCGCGAGTTCTTCGATAGGCACCGCCAACGGCATAGGCGAAACAGGCAGAAATTCTGTAAACACACTCTCATGGGGCGCGGAAGGCGGCGGCGGGGGCGGAGGCGGCTATAAAGGTGGAGCAGTGTATAAATTAACAGGAATGCGTTCAAATGCGGGCGGCGGCGGCGGCAACGGTTACATCAATACCATAGCCGGCTGGACGCTCCTCGATACCGACCGCGCCGGAAATCTTGACTCAGGCGCGTTCAAAAATATTCCCGAACCAAACGGCGCACAAGCCGCCGGACATTCCGGCGCGGGTTTTATTCGCATAACCTACATTGGACGGTAGGACAGCGCCGGTAATGGCGTATTGGTCTAATCTCCTATAAAGATTCCATAGAGGCGGTCGAGGTCGTCTTTGGAAAAATATTCGATTTTGACGGTGCCGCCGTCAAAAGTTCCGTCAATTTTGACCTTAGTGCCTAAAATTTCGATGAATTTTTGCTCTATTGCCACAAGATTTGGGTCGCGGGGTGGCGGCGGAGCGGCAGGTTCTTTGGCGGCGGTATCTGTTTTTGGAGGCGGTGTTAGCGGTTCGGAGATATCTTCGCCAGCTTCGATTCTTCCAGCCAATTTTTCCGCCTGTCGTACATTAAGATGGTCGGCAACTATGCGTTCAAAAAGTATTGAGCGGTCATTTTCGTTATCAAGCGAAAGTATTGCGCGGGCATGTCCGGCGGAAATTTCCGCCGATATGAGCGAGCGCTGAATGTTATCCGGCAGGCGCAAAAGACGGAGGGCGTTTGCCAAAGTCGAGCGTTTTACACCGAGCCGCGCCGCCGCTTCGTCCTGAGACGCGCCCGTAATGTCGAGGAGATTTTTGTATGCGGCGGCTTCTTCTATGGGGTTCAGGTCGGCGCGTTGTATGTTTTCGATGATGGTAACGGCAAGGCGTTTTTCGTCCGTAAATTCGCGGACTAAGGCGGGAATGGCGGTAAGTCCGGCAAGTTTTGCGGCGCGGTAACGGCGCTCACCGGCAACTATCGTGTAAATGCCGCCCGCCATCGGGTCGCCAGAAGTCTCCTCGACTATGATAGGCTGAAGTACGCCGTGTTCGCGTACGGAAGCGGCAAGTTCTTCGAGCGCTTCCTCATCAAAAAATTTACGAGGCTGCGCGGAATTCGGCACTATGCGTTCCAATGGAAGCAGCAACTCACCCGCACCTTGCGGGAATTCCGCCTTCTCTACATCCCTCATAGGAAGCAGCGCTTCAAGCCCTCTGCCCAAACCGAATCTCTTTGCCATAATTCTCCTTTACCCCCATTCCATCCCGAATTCAACTCCGGTTCAATTCAGAATTTCGCGGCTCAAACTCTTATATGCCAGAGCGCCGGCGCATCCGTCATCGTATATGGAAATTGGAACCCCATGAGACGGCGCTTCGGACAACCTGACATTGCGCGGTATTATCGTTGAATAAACATGGTCCTTAAAATAAAGCCCGACCTGCTTTACAACCTGCTGAGCAAGCCTTGTCCGCTGGTCGTACATCGTAAAGAATATTCCTTCTATTTTGAGCGCCGGGTTCAAGTTTGATTTGATGCGTTGTATGGTCTGCACAAGAAGCGTGAGCCCTTCCAGCGCAAAGTATTCGCATTGCATAGGGATAAGTACGCTATCCGCCGCCACAAGACCATTTATTGTGAGTACTCCGAGTGAGGGCGGGCAGTCGATGAGCAGATAGTCATAGTCGTTTTTTACTTCGTCCAGCGCTTCTTTTAGGTAGAATTCGGAGCGCTCCGCGCCGATAAGTTCGACCGTAGCGCCGGAAAGGTCTATGCCGGCAGGCAGCACAAAAAGCCCCACGGCGTTTGTGCTTTTTATTGCTTCCCTTATGGGGATTAAACCGGCAATTACTTCGTAAACGCCTTTTTTTTCCTGCCTGATTCCAAGCCCGCCTGTAAGGTTTGCCTGCGAATCAAAGTCAACGAGGAGGACGCGCTTCCCGGCGGCGGCAAAGTATGCGCCTATATTTATCGCGGAAGTCGTTTTGCCTACTCCGCCTTTTTGATTAACAAATACAAAGGTCTTCCCCATTTCCCTTATGTTACTTTACTTAGAGTGTTTTGAAAAGTGATGACTCAGCCGCCGAGATACGCTTCCTGAACGGCGCTGTCGTTAAGTAATTCCGCGCCGGAGCCGGATTTTACAATACGCCCCGTTTCCAGTATATAGGCGCGGACGGCAAGCCCCAGCGCCTTGTATGCATTCTGTTCCACAAGCAGCACAGTTGTCCCAGCCGCGTTAATTTTTTTGATTATCGAAAAAATTTCGTCCACAAGAATCGGCGCAAGCCCCATCGAAGGCTCATCAAGAAGCAAGAGACGCGGACGCGCCATCAAAGAGCGCCCTATCGCCAGCATCTGCTGCTCGCCGCCGGAAAGCGTACCGGCATATTGTTTTACACGCTCGCGCAGACGCGGGAAAATTTCGTACACCTGCTCTATGTCCTGCTTGAATTCCACTTTAGGACGCTCTCCTGTGAACGCGCCCATCTCAAGATTTTCGCGAACTGTGAGGTTGGCAAAGATACGCCTGCCTTCAGGCGACTGAATAAGCCCGGCGCGGACTATCTTATCCGGCGGCATGGCGCTTATATCCGCGCCGTCAAAAATGACCTGTCCCCCGCTCTTTTTGATGATGCCCGAAAGCGCGTGCATAGTACTCGTCTTGCCTGCCCCATTAGCCCCGATAAGCGTGATAATTTCCCCCTCACCCACATCAAACGAAATCCCTTTGATAGCCTGAATAGTCCCGTAATGTACAGAGAGGTCTTTTACGGTGAGCAGCGTGGCGGTTGTTGGTTGTTGGTTGTTGGTTGTTGGTTTCCGGTTTCCGGTTTCCGGTGTTTTGTCCGGTATATCAGAACCTACCGGCAACCGGCAACCGGCAACCGGAAACTGCTCCGGCAACCGGCAACCGGCAACCGGCAACTGTTCACTGTCCACTGTCTCCCCCAGATACGCCTTTATCACGGCGGGGTGGCGGCGTATTTCTTCGGGAGTGCCGTGTGCGATGAGCGCTCCGTAGTCCAGCACCATAAGACGCTCGCAGATGCCCATAACAAGACGCATGTCGTGTTCAATAAGGAGTATAGTCAGGCGGAAGGTTTTACGGACGCGGGTTATTAGCCCCATAAGTTCTTCGGTTTCCTGCGGATTCATACCCGCCGCCGGTTCGTCAAGCAATAAGAGTTCAGGACTGAGGGCAAGCGCTCTGGCTATTTCCAGTTTGCGCTGCTCGCCATAAGGGAGATTTTTGGCAAGTTCATGCTTTTTACCCGCTATGCCAAAAAGGTCGAGCAGATTTTCCGCCTCGGCGCTCTGCCGTTTTTCGTCCCGGAAAAAACGCGGCAGCCGCAGCGCCGTTTCTACCGGAGTTACCTTGCGCGACTGATGAAGGGCTATTCGTACATTGTCTATGGCGCTAAGGTTGCCAAATAGGCGTATATTCTGAAAAGTACGGGCAATGCCGGCGCGGGCAAGCCGGGAAGGCGGCATCGCTTGCCGTAAACCGCGCTTTCCCACACGGACGCTCCGTCCATTTTTGCGGTAAAAGGTAATCTCGCCGGATGCCGGCGTGTATATGCCGGAAAGCATATTAAAGATTGTGGTTTTACCCGCGCCATTAGGACCAATAAGCCCGGCAAGTTCGCCCCTGTAAAGGTCGCAGGTAAAACCGCTTACGGCGCGTAAGCCGCCAAAAACTATAGAAACATTGTTGACACGGAGTATCGGGTCTTTATTTGCACCGGCGGAAATATCCATACTGTTTTATAGCCTGTATTTGGGGTTTTGCGCAACCGGCTCATAATGCCCCCCGCCGGGGCGGGGGGTGTTGTTACCGTGTTATTACAAGTCGTTTCTGTCTGTCATCGCGCTAAAGTCTACCATGTCATCTGCGGAACCGTTGGTAAACGCGACCAAGCCTACCACAGCGCCGGAGTTGTATGAAACCGAAACAAGG
>JAIROZ010000069.1 GCA_031257255.1 Spirochaetaceae bacterium
TCGACCCGGATGTGGTCGGCAAAGAGCATTACGAAACGGCGCGGCGGACGCAGGAGGCGCTTCAGCGTTACAAGGAATTGCAGGACATCATTGCGATACTCGGCATGGACGAACTTTCCACCGAGGACAAACTCACAGTCTCCCGCGCCCGCAAGGTGCAGCGCTTTTTTAGCCAGCCTTTCTTTGTCGCCGAAAAATTCAGCGGAATGGAAGGGCGCTATGTGCCTGTTAAGGAGACGGTGCGCGGCTTTAAGATGATACTGGACGGGGAATGTGACAAAATCCCGGAGCAGGCGTTCTTTATGTCCGGCGGCATCGACGATGTGCTGGCAAAATTCAAAGGGATATAGGGCAATGCGCCCCCTTGCGCTTTTTTCCGGCATTTGTCATACTGAATTTGAATTGGGGCATTAGCTCAGTTGGTAGAGCGATAGGTTCGCAATCTATAGGCCAGGAGTTCGACTCTCCTATGCTCCATACACTTAAACATTGCATAAAGCGCCCCGCTTCCATTCCAGCCGGATTTGTGTTAAACTTCCGATAATTTTACATGGAGGACTCGAATGAGTATCAAAACAATAAAACAAATTGATGTTAAAGGAAAGCGCGTTATTATGCGCGTTGACTTTAATGTCCCGATGAAGGACGGCGTTGTGCAGGACGATACCCGCATTACAGCCGCGCTTCCTACTATTAAGTACCTTTTAGAAAACGGTGTTACTACCCTTACACTGATGAGCCATCTGGGAGACCCCGCAAAAGATGCCGCCGCCGCAAAAGAAAAGGCGCAAAATAGCGGCAAGCCTTTTGACGAGGCTGCTTTTATCAAAGGCAAATGCCGAATGGCACCGGTTGCCGCCCACCTGGAAAAGGTATTGGGCAAGAAGGTAATTTTTGCCGGGGAGGACGGCTGCTTCGGCAAAAAGGCTTTTATCGAAAGCCAAGCAAGCGGCAGCGTAATAATGCTGGAAAATACCCGCTTCCATAAGGAAGAAACGGCAAAAGATGCCGATGCCCGCGATAAGTTGGCAAAGGAACTCGCGTCTTACGGCGAAGTGTTTGTAAATGACGCCTTCGGCACCGCCCACCGCGACCATGCTTCCACAGCAAGCATCGCCAAGTTTGTAAAAATCTCCGTTGCCGGCTTCCTTATGGAAAAAGAAGTAAATTACCTTGAGCCTATTGTAACAAACCCGCAAAAGCCGCTCATGGCAATAATCGGCGGCGCAAAAGTTTCGTCCAAAATTGCCGTGCTGCAAAGTTTGCTAAAAAATGCTTCCTCGCTTGTTATAGGCGGCGGAATGGCATACACATTCTTCAAAGCGCTGGGGCATAAAACCGGCAATTCCAAGGTAGAAGACGACCAGATTGATACCGCCAAGTCTATTCTGGAAGCGGCAAAAAAAGCAGGCGCGGAAATTGTGCTGCCTGTAGACCAATTATGCGCGGACGCATTTGACGCCGCCGCCAAGCCTGTGCCGGTAGACGGCGTGGATGTACCGGACGGGCTAATGGGGCTCGATGTAGGACCAAAAACGATAGCCAAGTACAAGGAAACGCTTGCCAAAGCAAAAACGATTGTCTGGAATGGTCCTGTAGGTGTTTTTGAATTTGAGGCATTTGCCAAAGGCACGGAACAATTGGCGCATATTGTCGCGGAAGCGACAGGCAAGGCTATAACGGTAGTCGGCGGCGGCGATTCAGTAGCGGCTGTAAACAAGTTCAACCTTGCCGGCAAAATGAGCCATGTTTCCACAGGCGGCGGCGCGTCCCTCGAACTTCTGGAAGGCAAAAAATTGCCTGGCATAGAGGTTTGCAGACAGTAAACTAAAAGCCATGTCAGATTCCGCTACACTCAAATTGCTAAAACAGTTCTCGGAGAGGAGGCGGACGCCTTATGTTGACGAAAGATTGTTTGTAAATGAGATGATTGCCATCGCGTTTTTATGCCCAGACAAAAAAACCACGATGCGCAAGTGGCTGAGGAACCCTATAGAAAAACTTTCCGTAGATTTAGCGGTTCTGATAGGGCGCGGTTTAGTTTCAAAAAAAAATTTTGATGGTCAGGAATATATATATATTCAGGATTATTATATAAAGGCGGTCGAAGAATTATGGAATGCCGCCGGGAGCAGGGCTTTTGAGATTTTTCCTTCGGAAGCCGGCATTCCGTATCCGCCGGATGCGGGCTTAATTCAAATTGTAACGGAAATCGAAATCCGTAAATTTCTTGATAATCCGCCCGATTCAAACCTGCCCCTTATCCGCATTGCGCTGGGAGAAAGCGGCTCAATAATAACACTCGCGTCATTCCTGCGGACAAAGTTACTGGATGCGGCGCTGCTCAAGATAAAGGCATTTACAAACGAACCGCAGTGTAACGACTACATACACGAAGAAATGAACAGATTGCTGCCCGGATGTGAAGCGCCTATAGAAACATCACTTGGCATGCTACGCAAAGAAATAGCGGCAACGGCGCGGGCATTGACGGAGAACCACAGTCAAACATACAGATTTTGGATATGTTTATGCAAATTGATACGGAATTATCCTAATGCCATAAGGCGGACATTCAAAATAATGACTCCTTTTTTGCAGGCAGTTGATGTTGTAGAAATATATAATGCTTATTATCACGAAAAAAGTTTAACGAGTGACGGTGAAAACAGCATAATAGGTCAAATAGAAAGCCAAATGTCAAATCCGCCTTATTTTTTTACAATGGAGGATATATCAAAATTTACAGATAAATACGGCAAAATGTTCGCCGAAATTATCCCCCGCAGCGACCTTGCCGCAGTCGTAAAAAAAAGAACAGAATCGGGCGGCAGTAAACTTGCGGGGATACTTGCTTTTCGCGGAACAAAAAATGAGCATCTTTATGTTGAAAAAAAATCAATACTAAAAGCGCTGCTCTACCGCGCATCAAAAATCAGCGCTCCCATAGCGGAAAGCATACGCGCCGAATGGCGCGCCATTTTGCGCAATTACCACAGTGTGCTGTCTATGTATAATGATACGAATTTTGAGATACTTGTAACGCAAAAAGTAAAAGAAAGCGACCCGTTTATTGTAACATGCTATTTAGACCCCCGCCTGAATAATTTACGGAGTGATATATCACAAATAAAAGCATCAAGCGGAGACGCCGAATTTATATTCAAGGGAGGAGTTATGGCACCGCTCCGCAAGATACTAAAACTTGAACGCGATGTGCTTTATACCGAAGCGCTGCGCGGACTCCCGCTCTGGTACCGCCTGCCATTTGTAATCTTTTTTATACGGTTTTTAGGGAGGATACATGATTAAATATGCCGGCGGCGTTTGCAAAACCGCAAAAATACATTCGCTTTTGCGCAAAATATTTTATTTGATTGTATTTTTGCTGCCGCCTTTTTTTGTTGTAAGCCAGACAGAGCCGCCGCCCGACAGCGCCGGAACACCAGCCGTAAATGAAGAAAGCGCCGCTGCCGGCAGCGCCGGAAATACCCTCGACCCCGGCGTTACAATAGAAGAACTGGCAAACACTCCGGCATCCGAAGCCCCCGTTACCGCAAGCGAAACAGCGCCGTCCGGCGCGGAAGCGCAAACAAGCGGGCAGACAGGCGCGGCAAAGCCTAAACCGGCACCTATAGAAGCGCCGCGCTGGACGGGTTCTCTTTCCGAAGACCTTTTACGCCCTACGCGCTCTTATGCGCCGTTATATCCCCGCGATGCCGTAATAGGCGAATTGGGCAAAGGCGAAGCAAGCGAAGCCGCCTACAGTTATGCAGTTGCCGTCCTTAGCAACATAATGGCAGATAAACAGAACGCGCCTTCTCTGCGTATGCTGGGAGAAACCGATAAAACGGAAATCTTTGAAAAAATCAAGAAAGTTGAGCCGCGCAAAGTCCGTTCAGGCGGCGGGCTTATTGAACCGGACGGCAGCAATTCATTTTTGTTTCGTTTTATTGGACGCGAAAAGGAAGTGTCGGGTTCGCTATACATACTGCCGGATGAAGAGCCGGAAACTATACGCTGGACGCTTGACAGCGTTCTTATGGAAGATGTCATCGTCAGCGCGTCCAAAAACGATACACGGGATTACGACTACCTGCCTTATGCGCGGATGTATTGAGGTACAAAATGGCAATCGAAGTTGAATTGAAAGCATGGGTAGACGATGTTCCAAAAACGGAAGCGGCGCTCGATGAATTTACCGGATATATTTATGCGTATACAAAAGAAGATGTTTACTGGCGCATGGACGGCAAGGAAGTACGAGTTCGGCAAGAATGTCGTGTTTCAAATTCCGGTGTGGAAACATCGAGGACTCTTGTTACCTTCAAAACAAAAGAAGTCCGGGACGGCATCGAAGTAAACGAAGAACATGAATTTTGTGTGAGCGCGGCAGAAGCATCCGGCGCGGCAAATTCCAAAACAGAATTTGAGGAATTTCTTAAACGGACAGGATTTGTTCCTGTATTATCAAAAATAAAACGCGGCAAATGCCGGCAGACAAATGCCGGCGGCTATAATGTACTGATTGAACTTTCGTTTGTGGAACAATTAGGCTATTTTCTGGAATTAGAAATTATGCTGGAAACAGAAAGCGCTGCGGCAGTAGAAGCCGCCCGTGCCGCTCTGCTCAATCTACTGGAACGCGCCGGAATTCCCGCGTCCCGTATCGAAAGCAGATACTATTCTGAAATGCTAAAACAACCAATTTGACGCATCATTAAGATTTAGTTTCCGAACAACTCTAATTATTCCGGCTGCGGACAAGACCGGTAACTTTGACCCTGGGCGGAATCGAACTGCCAACCCACGCCTTAGGAGGGCGTTGCTCTATCCATTGAGCTACAGGGCCTTTCATCAACAGAGGTAACTATAACAGACAACAGCGTTAAGGTAAAGACGCCAGCTCGCGTTTTGGGTGTATTTTGCGGAGACTTGTTTGGGTTATCGAACAAGTTCATCATAAAAACAATGAAAATAAACGTTATTTTTTTTATTATTGCGCCGGTTTTGGCGGCGCAAAATGCGGCGGACGCGCTGCCGTTTGCGCCGGGGGCGGACGAACAGGGGCGTTATTTTACGGCAAATGTTATGCCGGCAAAAGGCGTTGTGCTGTTGGCGCATGGTTTGAATGTACGCCCCGCCAAAATGGGAGATGCCGAAACAGACGGCACGCTTGCCAAATTATTTTTGGACGCGGGCTATCATGTGTACCGCGTTGAATTGCAAGGTCATAACGGGGCGCTTGCAGGTATGCAAAATGTAAAGGCAGATGATTGGCTTGCTGACGCGCTTTTGCAGTACCGCTCGGCGGCGCATATTGCGGAAGATGCAGAACTGCCTTTGTACCTGGCGGCATTTTCGCTGGGGGCGTTAGTATACGAAAACCTTATGCTTACCAGAGATGATGTTACATTCGCCGCCGCCGTTCTTTTTGCGCCTGCCATCGCTATAAAACCTGCCGCCCGCGCCCTCCTCTTTACGGATATATTTCTTGCCGATACGGCGATAATCGACAGTAGAGCGCCGCCTGAGTACAGGGCGCAAAAAGGGGCGTCTTTGGGCGCGTACAAGGCGCTTTTTGAACTGGAAGATAGTTTCCATACTGTTTTGAATACGCGGCGCGGCGCTAAAAATGCAGGCATTGAGCGCCATGTTCCTACGCTTATTTTTATCGACCCGGAGGATGAATTTATCAGTTTTCCCGCCTTGAAAAAACAAATAGCAGGCTTAACGGACTGGAATATATCTGCTATTTCCAATGCCGGCGCTGCCATAAAACCGGCGCGTCATCATCTGATAATTGACTCAGGCTGTGTTTCTCCATTAACATGGCAGTTGATGAGTGAAGCAGCATTGCGGTTTTTGAAGAGGCAAAAGTAATGATTTTTATGGCGCTCTACTTTGCCGCCGCGTTTGTCAATATATGCTCGATTTTGGCGGGCAAAAAAACGGCGCGTATTATTTCCAAATGCTGCCTTATGCCATTGCTTGCCGCCTATTACCTTATGCTCACGCTGAATACATCAGGAGATGCCGCGCCGTTTCAAATTTTTGTTATTATTGCGCTGTTTTTTGCCTGGGCGGGAGACGCTGCGCTTGCGGTAAGCGGCAGGCAAAACTTATTTTTTGCCGGGCTTGGAAGTTTTTTAATTGGACATATTTTTTATATATTACAATTTTTTACATATACTTCATTATCAACTTTTAGTATCATAACTTTATGTATACTGCTCGCAGCCGAAGCGGTAATAATTATTGTTATGCAATTTTCCCGTGTATATATAATTCCATTTGTGATATATGGTTTTGCGCTTGCGTTGATGGCCGCTCTTGCGCTGAGTGTATGCCTAAAACAGGCTGCCGCCGCGCCTTTTGCGCGGGCGTTTGCGGCGGGCGGCTTGCTGTTTTTTGCTTCCGATATTGTGCTGGGGGCTTTTGCTGCTCATCCAAAAAACAAATACCGGGATGTATTTATTATGATAACATACATTGCCGCCCAATTTTGTATTGTGCTGGGAGCAGCCAATGTTTCGTACTAATATAACCAGCCTATGTTAAGAGAAATGCGCGGTCCGCCTGCCAGAATAACGCCGCCCAAAATAGCCAATAGTCCGCTGTCAATAGTTCCGGTAAAAGGCGCTGTATGTTTGTCAAAATCATCGCCGCCGCCCAGCGCAAGCGAGTAGCCCAGCGCGACTTCCGTTACAAGACTGCCGTACTGTCCGTTTTCCCATAAAATAAATTTAAATCCGG
>JAIROZ010000122.1 GCA_031257255.1 Spirochaetaceae bacterium
CTAAAGGAACTAGCCCAGCCTATCACTTTATCCGGGCAGAGTGAGTAAAGGATGATTTGCGCGAGCGGGCCGGAAGGAGCAATCCGCTCAATTTTTGCGGGGACTTCCACAACGCGCCCCGCCGAATCCGTCCAAACGCGGACAGATGCCGGCGCTTCAGAATCCGCTTTGCGCTTCGCGCAGGAAACGAACAAACACAAACAAAATAACGCTGCAATAAATTTTTTCATACACGTATTATTTTTTAATGCAAGTTGATTGTCAAGTGAGCGCAATGCGCTGCCGGCAATACCGAATTAGCCGTCAGGAGCATCTCCTGAGATGGTAAGCAATCGCAAAGACTGTGTTAAATTGTTTTTACAGCAAGCATTATCATAACATCACCAATGTTCAAACGTTTGGCGGCTCTGTCTGCAAAGTGTTTTATGCGGCGGGGGACGCAGCCATCCGCCAGTCCGCCCCATGTTACTGTCTTTAGAATATAAAATCCGTTTTTGACGAGAAGCGTGCTCAGTGTAGAACGCGAAAAAAGATAAAGGTGGTCATAAATAGCGCTCCGCCATTTATGACCAAAAAGCCGCGCCTGAAAGCCGTCAATATTCGGCGTGGTAATTATAAAAAGTCCATCCTGATTTAGCAATTCCGCAGCCTTGCGGACAAAAGTATCCGGGCGGACAAGGTGCTCAATAAGATGAGCGGCATGGATAACATCAAAACTGCCGGCGGCAAACCCGGCGTCTTCCAGCGGCAAAGGGCGTACATCAAGCCCGCGCTCATTGCGGGCAAACGCTGCCTGCGCTCTGCTGATTTCCACACCGGCAACCTGCCAGCCTCGCCCGCGCATAAAGTTGAGCAAAGCCCCTGTCGCGCAGCCAACATCCAAAAATTTGTTCTGTCCGCGCCCAAACAGCACTTTCTCTATCGAAGGCAACCCGATGTCAATCAAACTTACCCGTTCAAGATTGAAGAAACGCATTTCATTCTGAAGTTCATAGCCTAGATAATCGTATTTGTTGTAGCGCTCCAAAACAGAAGCCGGGTCGCCCGGCGGATTTTGCCGTACAAGCCCGCATTTACAGCATTTAACAAACGAAAAACCTTCGCATACCAAACTGCGAGAAAATTTAGTCCCGCCGCAAATAATACACGGTGGACTTCCGCCGGAGTCGTCTCTAGCATCCGCTCCGTCCGGCGGCGGCGTTGACCATGTTTTGATGCTCATTCGACACTCAACTTGTACACGGCGTTTACCGGATTGCCGCTAATATCCTGTACCATTACAGCGAGGTTTACCTGCCCGCGTGTAAAATGCACCTCGCCGGCTTCCACAGCGGGAAACGGCGCGTAAACTTGCTTCGCATGAGTTAGCGCTCCTCTGTAGACCATCAACACGCCGTCCCTCGCGGAAAATGTATCAAAAGTTAAAGCGCCGGTTTCCGTGCCGTTTACAGAACAAATTATTTTGAATGGGGCAAGAAGGCTCTCCTGTGGAACAAGCCGCGTGTCGTAAGCGCTTACATTTAGCGTGTAACGCCCCTGCTTTATGACGCGAGATGAGGCAAGGTCAACAGAAGTGTTTGCGCCAATCAGTTTTACCGACTGAATGAACGGAGCGCGAGTGTCTTCGCGAGGCGGAATTACCAGAGACGGGTTTACCCAGCGCCTTTCCTTCCGGTCATAAAACGAAAGATAAAATCCTTCTTTTTCGCTCCATCCTGTAGAACCGCAGTTTGCGATAACCGTCCCCATGTCAATTTTTTTGGGAACCATGTCGAGGTCGAATTCATCAACACGGGCATAAATACCAGCCATGCCATCGCCGTGGTCTAACGCTATCCACGCGCCGAGCGTGGAAGGCAGCCGCGAAGCCGCATTGTTTTCCGGCACCGCGATGATAAGTTCGCCTTCTCTTACCGCAGTTATAGGTCCTTTTGCGGTAAAACTGTCGCCCAACTGCGGTGTCCCTTTATTGTTGCCGCCAAAATTGGCAACAGTCTGCGCCGTCTGTGATGGCCAATCCAGAGCGCCAAGCGTTGCGGCAAGCGCTACCATAATAAGTGCCGCAGCCGCCTTAACAATTGATTTCACACATCCTCCGTTCTATATTACTTTTGCAGAAATAATCCCTGCCGCCGGTCTTATAGAAAGTACATCGGCGGTTTGCGCGTCTTCCTTGCATTTTACCACAACACCTGTCCGCGTGTTCGTAACGATAGAGTAGCCGCGTTCAAGCACGGCGAGCGGGTTTGCGGCATCCAACGCAATTTGCTGTTTTTCCAGCCGCGAGCGGGTAAAAACGATTTTTTCGCGGAACCTGCCGAGCAATGTTTCTTTAGCGTCATCCATACGAACAAGATAAGGCTGAAGTATGCCTCTAAACCGCCTTTCAATTTCCGCAGTACTGAAGGGCTTTAGTTGAAGACGGCAATTTTCCAGCCGCGCTCTGGCGCTTGTATAAAGCGATGCCGCCACACTCCTTATACCGAGCAATGCCTGACCCCGGTTTTCACTTACCAATTCGGCGGCAGCCGAGGGGGTAGGGGCGCGAAGGTCGGCGGCATAGTCGCAAAGCGCCCAGTCAATTTCGTGCCCCACGGCGCTTACCACAGGGATTTTAGAGCCGGCAACGGCGCGGACTACACATTCTTCGCTAAAGGGCAGCAAATCTTCTATAGAGCCGCCCCCGCGTCCAACTATCAGCACATCGGCTAGTTTCCAGTAATTTGCTTGCATAATCCTTGCCGCAATAATGGGCGCGGCATCCGCTCCCTGAACCGGCGCGGGCAGTACTATTACATTTATCCCGGAAGCGCGCCGGGTAAGTACATTCAGAATATCGCGCAATGCCGCCCCTGTGGGAGATGTTACTACCGCCACGCGCTCAGGAAAGTGCGGAATGGAGCGCTTGCGGTCTTCGTTAAAAAGTCCCTCGCCGGCAAGCGCTCGTTTGCGTTTTTCAAGCATGGCGAGAATATCGCCTTCTCCAGCTTGTTCCAGCGTATCGCAGATAATCTGATACGAGCCACGCGGCTCAAAAACAGAAATACGCCCGTGAGCGCGGACAAGCATTCCATCCCTCGGTTGAAAACGGAGAGACCGGCACGAACCTTTGAACATCACACCTGAAAGCGCGGCGTTTTCGTCCTTCAGTGTAAAATAAACATGCCCCGAACTTGATGGACGCCAGTTGGAAATTTCACCCTTGACGGCTATGCCTGTAAAGGTATTTTCCAGCATACCCTTAATTTGTACGGTTATTTCTGTAACGGTAAATTCGTGTGCTGCCTGCTCGCCCCGCATGTGCTCATTATATCTGAATTGAGGGAATAAATACAGGCATCCGGCGGCGGGCAACAGGTTTGATGTAGGTAGTGATAATGGGCACCTTTATATTACATTTACTTTTAGGATAAACGAATGAAACAACGATATTTAAGCGAAATTGCGCGGAATTGGCATACGCGGCAGGCAGGCGGGCAGACTGACGGGGCGCGAGGCATAATGTCCGCGTGTACGGCAAGCGCCCTCTGCATAGAGGCGGTACTCCGTGAGGCGCTGCGGCGGGATGCTCCGGCGCTCATCGAGGCAACGGCAAATCAGGTGAACCCGGACGGCGGCTATACCGGGATGAACGCCGTCCGCTACCGCGATTTTGTCCACGGCATAGCCGAAAAAGTTGGCTTTCCGCGCGAGGCGCTTATTTTAGGCGGCGACCACATAGGACCGCTGCCTTACAAGGCGCTTGCCGGCGAGGCGGCTATGGCAAAGGCGGAAACGCTTGTCTACGAGTATGCCGCCGCTGGTTTTTCAAAACTTCACCTCGATACGAGCATGGCTCTAGGCGATGATGCCGTCCATCCTTCGGACGAAGTTATCGCGGAACGCGCCGCCCGCCTAGCCCGCGCCGCTTCCGCCGGATTTGCCGCGTGGAAGCGGCAAGCGTCCG
>JAIROZ010000128.1 GCA_031257255.1 Spirochaetaceae bacterium
TTCGCCCTGTTTGATGTTCATTCCAACGTTCTTTAGAACGTCAAAGTCCCCAAAGGACTTACAAACACCTTCAACTGTTACATCGCTTCCGTTCAATGACTTTCTGCTTCCCCCTTTGCACGAAATAAAACGCCGGAATTTCCGGACATCCCTTGGAGCGGTTTATTCAGAATGGGGAATTTGCCCCCGCCTGTCAAGAGGGCGCATTATTTGTTTTTGTGATTAAACATAACATTTTTGTATAATGCTCCGCGCCTTCCCGCCGGTAAGAGCCTAAGAGGGGGTTTGTAAATGTACAATCTGTACAGTAAGCGATGTTACGCACTCCAGCGTCGGCAAGCAGCGCGGCATTTGCGGCGCGTAAGTCTATAAAATAACGCCCGTATTCTTTCCGTGTTACCTGTCCTAGCGGGTATGCGTCCAAACTTCCCTGCCCAAATTCTTTTTCAAAAATTGCGGCGCGTTCACCGTCAACTTCGTAACAATCCCCGCAGATGCACGGTCCCAGAATAGCGGCGGCGTCCTCCGGTTTGGTACCGTAGTGTTTGCCCATTAAGCGCAACGCCTCAGCCGCAATACCCGTTCCCTTCCAGCCCGAATGAACGGCGGCAAATGCGCCGTTTCCGGCGGCACCGTGTCCGGCGGCAATTCCTCGTACATCCAACAGCAGAACAGGCAAACAGTCGGCTACAGTAACGGCAAGCGCCGCATCTTGACGCGCTGTAACAAAGCCGTCGACTTCGGTATGAAAATTTGGCGTCCCTTTATCCACAACCACGATATTTTTGGTATGAGTCTGTCTTGCAGAGTAGACATTTCCGGCGTTCAGTCCGAGCGCCTTGTAGAATGTGCTCCGTGCCGGCGTCCATCCGTTTGCATCCGCGCCGTCAAGTCCCATATTTCCGGCGGCGCGAAAACTGAGCGCACAGGAAACGCCCTGCACCGCTTTGCCTTCAAAAATGAACGGAAAGAACGCAAAATCCACGCGCTTATGTTCACTCAAACTAAAAGGATAAAGGTTTATATTCATGTACATTGAGTTTACCGCAAAGCAGGCACAAAAACAGCCCGCTTTCATTTTTGGTTTTTTTATGCCGATAAACCTATTAGAACTATATCGCGCAAGTGAACCTAAATTTGCGCGGTTTTGGAGGATATTTTGAAGACTAATAAACTAAATTCTATGCTGTTGGCTGCGTTAATTGCCGCTGCGGTTGCCCTGATTTTTGAGTCATGCGCCAAACCGCCTGTGGAAGAGATGACCCGCGCTACCGAAGCGGTGGCACGGGCGGAAAATGACCCCGATGTTATTGCTCATGCGGCGTCAACGCTGGCACGGGCGCGTGAGGCGCTTATCAATATGCAGACCGAAGCGGATGCCAAACGTTACGATGAAGCAAAGCGATATGCGGCGGATGCTCAGCAGTTTGCCGAAAAAGCCATTGCGGATGCCAAAAATTCCATTGCCCGCCAAAAGGAGGATGCCGCAAACGCGATAAATGCGATGAACAATGCCCTAGCATCCACAGATGAACTTTTGCAGAACGCCCATGCTTCGGACGGGCGCGGTTTAGACCTCCCTCGTCTTGACAGCGATTTTGCCGCGGCGCGTACCACAGCGGAAAGCGCAACTACTGCCAATAACGAAGCGCGGTACCGTGAAGCCATAGACCGCAGTCAGGAAGCGCGTTCCGCCCTTAGCGCAATTTCTACCGAAATTTCTCAGGCGGTTATCGCGGTAAACCGGAAGAAGTGAAACTCATCATCGCAAACAGGGGCGAAATTGCCGTTAGGGTCATCCGCGCCTGCCGCGAAATGGGCATTAACACGGTTGCCGTGTACTCTACGGCAGACCGAGGCAGCCTTCATGCAAAAATGGCGGACGAATCTGTCTGCATAGGTCCGCCGCCGTCCGCCCAATCATACTTAGTCCAAAATAATCTGATTCAGGCGGCGGTAAAAACCGGCTGCGATGCCATCCATCCCGGCGTAGGCTTTCTCTCCGAAAATTCAGGCTTTGCCCGCGCCGTTAGCGAAGCAGGTCTCACTTTTATAGGACCGGACTGGCGCGTGATAGAACTATTGGGCGACAAAGTGGCGGCGCGGCGCGAGGCGCAAAAGGCTGGGCTGCCGGTAACGCCCGGTACCGAAGATGCTGTAAACGGCATTGCGGAAGCGGAAAAAGCGGTAGAAAAATTGGGGCTGCCCGTCATCATAAAGGCGGCGGCAGGCGGCGGCGGCAAAGGTATGCGCATAGTCCGCGCCAAAGGCGAAATTGCCGAAAATCTAAGCCTTGCCATAAAGGAAGCCGAAGCGAATTTTGCGGATGGGCGTGTATTTATTGAGCGCTATGTAGAAAATCCGCGCCATATTGAACTTCAGGTTTTAGCCGATGGAACAGGCGCGGCAAAGGGCGTTGCCGTACTTGGAGAGCGGGACTGTAGTGTTCAGCGCAACCGTCAAAAATTGATAGAGGAAAGCCCATCGCCCGCCGTGCCGGATGCTATGCGTAAAACGATGCTTGAAGGGGCAATAAAACTTTTTTCGGGATTGAAGTACCGGGGCGCGGGCACCATCGAATTCCTTATGGATGGGAACGAATTCTACTTTATGGAAGTGAATGCCCGTGTTCAGGTTGAACATCCGGTAAGCGAAATGGTGAGCGGAGTAGACATAGTACGCGAACAAATTACCGTCTGCGCAGACGGCAAATTCAACTTTGAGCCCTCTGCCGTGCGTCTTTCGGGCTGGGCTATCGAATGCCGCATAAATGCGCTAACACCGGGTAGAATTAACGCGCTTGCAGTACCGGGTGGTCCGGGCGTTCGCTTTGATTCCTTTTTGTACGAAGGCGCAGCCATCCCGCCATACTACGATTCTCTCATCGCAAAATTGATAGTTCACGACAACACCCGCGCCCTTGCTCTCGCCCGTATGAACCGCGCTTTACAGGAACTCGTCATCGGAGGGGTAAAAACCAATGCGGAAGAACAGCGCCTTATCATCAATCATCCCGTATTCCAAGCGGGCAAATTCAGCACCTCGTTTATAGAGGAATTTGTTGATACTTAATATCTTGCGCAAGCGTAAAATCACGCGGGGACTTGCGGCAGATAGGCTTGCGCATTATACTGTTTGTAAATGGAAAAAGTCGCGTATATCGGTGCTGCATTTGTAATTTCCAGCGGTCTTATCCCACTTATAATAAAAATTAGCGACCTAAAAGGATGGCATGACCCAGTAAACAGCCGTAAAATGCACACGGACAAAGTGCCGCGTCTGGGGAATTTGGGTATAGTTCCCGCTTTTATCATCATAGCCGCATTAAGGCTGCTGCAAGCCGGCGGGTTACCGGCGCTTTTACAGTACCTTCCTATACTTGGCGCTGGGATTTTTGTTTTTGCGGTAGGGCTTTTGGACGATTTTATTGAACTGTCAGCGGTAGCAAAATTCATCTTTCAATGTGCCGGATGTGCTGTTCCGCCGCTTTTTGGTTTTAGATGGACGCATTTTGGACCCCTCGAACTTGGGGTTTTCTCGCTGCCTCTCACCTTTTTGTGGCTTATTGGGCTCGTCAACGCCTACAACCTGATAGATGGCATTGACGCGCTCTGCGGCGGGCTTTCGTTTCTTTCACTTGCCGCTCTTGCCACTATCTTTTACATGACAGGCGTGGACGCCACTCTGCCCCTCATACTTTGCGGCGGGATTTTGGGCTTTCTGTTCTACAATAAACCCAAGGCAAAAATCTTTTTGGGAGACGGCGGCAGCCAATTTCTGGGATTTATGATAGCGGCATTTCCGCTTTGCGCAGTGGCTGATACCGGCGGCAATACTTTCCCAGTTGCCGCTGTCCTCGCATCCATACCAATTCTGGACACGATAGCGGCAATTTGGCGCAGAACACGGGACAAGGTATCCTTTTTAAAGCCCGATAAGGCGCATTTACACCACAAATTGCTCGCGTTGGGCTATTCAACCGCCGGCATATTATTTTTCCTTTACATAATGCAGATTATCCTTTGCGCCGGAAGTATACTAATACTCGCCCGCTTAAATGATTTTCACGGCTTCCTGCTATGTTTGGGTCTATATGCGGTAATGGGTGTTTTCTTCTCTATAATACATTACACTTACACCGCAGTAAAATTGCATTACCCCCCCACCCCCCGATACTTTTAAGGGTGAAGATAGTGTTTTAAAGGAAGAGGGGGGTGGACGGGGGGGAAGGGTGGGAGGGGGGGGTGGGG
>JAIROZ010000157.1 GCA_031257255.1 Spirochaetaceae bacterium
CACCCCGCCGTCTTAAATCATCTTTCCGGCATTTATGCCTTTAATGCGTTTGCCGGCGGCTAGGCTTAAGATGCCGTTTACGAATATGAATTCAACGCCTTCCGGCGGCGCATCCGGCGGACTTTCGGCGTTTTCGCCGGGAAAGCCCGCGTTTCCGCGCAGCCTGCTCATATCGAATATAGCGATGTCCGCATCCGCGCCAAGCATTATGCGTCCTTTGTTCAGGCTCAATGCTTGAGCAGGCAAGAGCGAGGTGCGGCGCAAGGCTTCGGGCAAGGTAAAAACTGAGGGGACCATTTCGTGGAAAAAACGCGGATAGGTCGCGGCATTTTGGGGATGTCCCTGACCGGCGGCGGCTGGGGCGGCATCCGTAGAAACCATAACATCAGCAAAAGCGAGCGCGGTGTGTACATCATCCGGCTCGCCGGGGTCGTAAATGAATATAGTTTTGGGGGAGTCCCGCCGCTCTGCGCGGTATTTTTCAAGGTTGAGAAATTGCCCCGCATACTTTCCGCTGCCGGCTCTCACTTTGTTAAAATCGTAGCCCTTGCGGGTAAATTCATCTTCGTCAAAAACGGCGCTGCCTGCCGTTGTAGCGTACGCCGTCCACATCCCGCTATCCGCCCACAAGTCAACGCCTCTGCGTCTCGCCTCATCAATAAGCGCCAATGCGCGGCGCAGTCCCGCGCCGTTCCACATATAGACAAGGTGAGAAACAATAAGCCGCGCCCCGCTCTCTTCCGCCAGCGCTATTGCTTCCATAATAGAAGCATCGTTTGCGCGGTCGACCTTACGGGCGTGAATCGAAACTATAGGCGGTTTGCCGGCGCACTTTGCCGCTTGAACGGCGGTCTTAACGAGGGCAAGCGCCTCCTCGTAGGGCGCGCCCGGGTCGTACTCCAAACCGAGCGAAAGTCCTGCCGCGCCGTCTGATATTGCCTGTTCCAACATTTCCTGCATACGGGCAATCTGCGCGGGAGATGCCGGCGCATAAAAATCCTGAACGCCGCACGCCTTACGAAGGCTGCTATGTCCAATTTGTTCAGCCTGATTTATGGGGTAGCCTTGCCGTTCAAAATGAGCGCGAAAGGCGCGGAAGTCGAGTTCCGGGGAGAGTCCGCAGTTACCGGAGAGGCAGGTTGTAACGCCTTGCGCCAGCAATTTTTCGGCGCAGTTCAGGTTTGAATCGCTGTGCGCATGTATGTCGATGATGCCCGGAACGAGGGTAAGCCCTTCGGCATTGATAATGTTTTTTGCGGACGGGAGGTCGGCGCTCGCCAAAGGGAAGGCGGCGTTAGACCAGCCTAAAAATGCGATTTTGCCGCCCTCAATACCGAGCGCATTTTCGTACATTTCGCCTTTGCCATCAGCAATTTTTGCGTTAATAATAAGATAGTCCAGCATCGATTTGCTCAAGAGCCTGTTACAGACTCTCTATAATCCAATATAGCGGGAAAGCGGCTTTTTTTGTAAGCCGGTGTTCTTGACGAAATTCCGCGTTCTGAGGTATGCTGGTACTGTTCATTTCAGAGGAAGCGGGTGGAGGACTTTACGGCAATGCTTGCCGTGATAAGTCTGGAATCCCGCGCTATCCCGTAACTGTGAGCGGTTTATAGCCGTAAGCCAGGCGACTTTGGTGGACAGCCTTTTGCGTATGCGGAAGGAATCTTTAAGAAGCAAGATAGCCGGATTGGAAACCCGGAAATCTCACGCTTCGCATTTTCGGGGCTTCGAGGTCAGAGCCGCGGAAAGTTAGGGGACAGGGAATAGGGCGCAGGGGACAGTAAATTTAATTTGAATATAAAAACCGTCAAAGTTATCTGTTGACCGGTATGGCATAGAAACTGTCCCTTATCCTCTACCAACTATCCTCTCTACACCGCCATCTATCCAAATAAAGTTCCATGGAGACAAGTTATGAAAAAGAAAATGGCTTTCAGTTTGAGCCCATTTAACAGTGGGCATGTATCTAACAGGGGGGGGGGGGGGGTAATAAAAAAATTATCCCATGCCTTTACCTTGGCGGTTTTACTGTGCGTAAGCGCGGTAATTTTTTCGAGTTGTGAGACAGATGGGGGAGATGATGGCGGAAACGGCATAATAGGGTTGTGGGTACACAACTATTCTAACGAACATGGTGATGGTACAAGTGAATTTACTGTTTCCGCCAAAACATTTCATTATGGAGACCCGGCATATCCTGACTACGATGTTAATGGCAGTATTGAATATCATACTGATTTGAAAGCGGAGTCTGGAATAATTTTTTTTAAAATTACTTCCTCATCTAATAATGGCAAATACACAGTTGCATTTTGGAAGAATTTAACTGGAAGTACTGTGGAAATGTCAACTGCATACCAAGCAACAAGCGAAGATGATTTTAGTGATGCGGCACCTGTTGATAGCCTTGATGATGCAAAACAAAAATTCACACTTGATAATGCAGATACATTTGTTTCACAATGGGGTGGACCTTACACAAAACAGTAGGGGCAATTAGCCGCAGTAGGCACAGAGGCGCGGAGAGTATCAATGTTATAATTTCCGCGCCTTTATGCCTCTGCGAGGGATGCAAAATGCGACAGACTTTAGTCTGCCATTTTGCGGAGACTTGTTCTGGTTACAGAACAA
>JAIROZ010000183.1 GCA_031257255.1 Spirochaetaceae bacterium
AAAATCGATTCATAAAAAGTAAAACCGCTTGCCCGCGCCGCCGCGTGGTACAGCCCTCCCTGATACGGATGCCCCGGATGATTGAACGGAAACCTGTCGTTGTCCCATACCCACAGGGAATTTATGTTTACCTTTATGCTCTCAAGGTTTGTCTGCGCGAAGTCCGCGCCAAACAGGCGGACTGTCAGGTGAAACGCCGCATTTGCGAACAAACCACCCAGCAGCGCAGGATATAACTTTTTTTCCCGGGCGGGCAATATGCCGCTGTCCGCCTCCGCCTGCTGGCGGGTAATTTCACCGTCCGGGCTTTCCCGTGCCCCCGGCAATCCCTGGGCGGACAATCCTGCCGCAAGAAACACGGACAGCGCAAGACCGCAGCAAAGCGTTTCCCGTCCCATAAATCCCCCTGATGATGTATTGCCGTATGAACAATATGTGTTTATGTTCACAAAAGGCATGATACAGGCGGATTCCGGGAGTGTCAAGAGGGAGGGGACTCAAAAAAGCAGGGAAAATTCAGTCAAAGAGGCGGTCTATTACGGTGTCGATGATGAACCCGTAAGCCTTGTCGTACTGTTTGTTTTTTGATTTTTTGTCAAGCCGTGCCGTCAACAGGATGCCTAAAACAACCTTCGCCGTCTGCGGGGACACGGCAGGGGAAAACCCGTATTTTTCCGCCTGGAACGAATAGAGATCCACAAAATCCCTGAATGTCTCCGGGGGAAGTTTCCGCTTAAATATTTCAAAATCGTCCTCAATCGATAGCAGCCATTTTGTATTCTCGATTTCTTTTTCAATGAGTTTAAACTCTTTGGCAAAATCCTCTTTGGTGCGGTTGTCCGGCGGCATATTTTTATCGATAATCGACAAAATACGTTTTACTCCACGGGCGGCTGTTTCAATGAATAACAGTTCTTTTGACTCGTAAAAGAGGTAAAACGCCCCGGACGAAATGCCGGCTTGGGAGCAAAGGTCTCTGATACTGGTTTTTTGATACCCGTACTGGTTCCAACATTCCTCGCAAGATGTTATAAGTTTTTCGTTGATAATTTCCCGTTCATGTTCAGAAAATGCTTTAGCCATATATACCACCTGTTAAAACCGTTTTGAAAATGTTACCGGTTATTATCCCATCCCGAACATTTTTTGCATTGCGGCGGGGTTATCGCCCATTTTGGCAACTTTCTTCATCATCGTCCGCATTTTTTCAAAGCGTTTTAACAGCCGCGCAACTTCGCCGACAGAGGTGCCCGACCCACGGGCTATGCGGGCGCGGCGCGAAGGACCAATAATCAGGTGGTTTGCGCGTTCTTTTTTTGTCATCGACTGGATAATAACCTCGTGCGTTTTTAACTCGGCTTTCTCCAAATCATCTTCCGTCAGTTTGCCCGCTATGCCGGGCATCATGTCGAGCATGCCCTTCAAGTTTCCCATTTTTTTGACGGCGCGTATTTGCCGCAGATAATCTTCCAAAGAAAAGGTTTCTTTTGCCATCTTTTTTTGCAGATTGAGCGCCTCATCACGGTCGATGACTTCCTGCGCCTTCTCCACCAAACTGACAACATCGCCCATGCCGAGTATGCGCCCCGCAAAGCGCTCAGGATGAAAAACCTCAAAATCCGCTAATTTTTCGCCGGTGCCTACAAATTTTAGCGCCTTGCCCGTTACCGTTTTGAGCGATAGCGCCGCGCCGCCGCGTGTGTCCGAATCGAATTTAGTCAGAATGACGCCGGTAAGCCCGACCTTCTCGTCAAAAGTTTTGGCAATATCCGCGGCGCTCTGCCCGGTCATGCTGTCCGCCACAAGCAGAAGTTCGTCCGGTTTTGCGACATCACGCAGGCGGACAAGTTCGGCGACCAAGCCTTCGTCAATCTGAAGCCGCCCGGCGGTGTCAACTATGATGGTATCAAGCCCGTTAGTTTCCGCAAAATGAAGCGCGTTTCTAAAAACAGCGCACACATCCGCAGCCGCGCCGGCATCTGCGCGGCAGACCGGCGTTTCAATCTGGGCGGCTAAAACCGCCAGTTGTTCGGCGGCGGCTGGGCGGGCAAGGTCGCAGGCGGCAAGCAGCGGTTTGCGCCCCTGTTTTTTGAGCCGCGCCGCCAACTTCGCGGAACTCGTTGTCTTGCCTGAACCCTGAAGCCCCAACATTAGAATAACTGAAACTGCATCCGGTCCTTTCAGTTTGAGCCCGGCAACCGTTCCGGCAGGCGGAGTTCCATCGCCCCCTAAAAACGCGGTGAGTTTGTCGTGTACTATTTTGACAAACTGCTCGCCCGGATTTACCGAGCGGAGTACGCGCCCGCCCCGCGCTTCCTCAATAGTTGAATTGACAAAGCGGCGTACAACACGCAAATTTACATCCGCCTCAAGCAGCGCCATTTTGATGGCGTCTACCGCGTCCGAAATATTTTTTTCGGTTATTGTCGATTTCCCAGCGACAAACTTAAAAGCATCCTGAATTTTATTTGTCAGTTTCTCCAGCATATATACTCCTTAACTGCGCGTTACACTTGTCTAAACTAAATGTTGACTTGTGAAAATCCGCGCCTAAAATTTCTTCCGCTTCCTTGCGTTCCTGAAAAGTCCCTGTTTCCAGCGTTGCCAAAAGCCTGCGGAAACGCAATGGTCCTTCAAGCAATTCATTAGGCGGCAGCCCCGCGCCCGCATCGCAATGCGGTGTTTCGCTTTCTTTTACATCATAGGCGGAAAGATTGATTATTTTTACCGTCCAGTAATTATTATACTCGAATGTAAATTCATTTATGCCTTCGCGCAGTAAACTTTCTAAAGTTTCATTCATTCGTATATGTTTATCCATATCAAGCGCAGCCTGCGCCTTTGGCAGCGGCGCGGTAAAATACCGCTTTAGCGTTCCGCTCCATCCAAAAAGCGTGATAATAAGTTTTTGCAATTTTTTTAAGCCGGTTTCCGCCGGAAGCACAATCCGCCGCCATATTTCCGTGCCGCCTATACTTATCTGTATTGTACGCCATAAAGCCGCATCTTCACTTTCGCCTTTTGCTTTAACAAGAGAGATATTGCTGTGCCTAAAGTTCCTTATTGCCCGTTTTATCGACTCTGACAATTCCTCAAATGCTTCTGTCATATTATCAAGGCTTATCTCTATCGAATTGAGTTCGCCTTGTTTTATGTTTTCGCCTACATTTAATTCTTCGAGTATACACGCCGTATGTATCTGAATTTGTGATAACTGAATGAATACATGAGACGGCAGCCATGTTTTATCGACATTTCCTTTTTGTAATGAATGTGCAAGTTCGATAACGGCGGTATGCAGTTCGCAGGCTTTTAAGCGCACCGGCGCGATATTTTTATCGATAAACGGCGAATATGAATTTACAAAATCCTCAAAACATTCTAAAAGGTACTGCGCCAAATATTCAAAATTATGGCGGCGCAGCCGCACAGGGGGCGGCGCTATCCATTCAAGAATTTTAATAACATCGAATTCTTTTTTGTGTACAGCATTTTGTACATACGCCTGCAGTACGAATTCGGAAACAGGAATTCCATTTTCAAATAACATAAGTTCTACCGGCGTCTGGTCGCATTGTGTATTGATACCGCTCAGTTCAGGAAAATCAGGTATTTCTTTTCCGGTATACCAAAAACGGCTTTCCATACCAAATGGTGTCAATTCAATCTTACATGTCAATTCAAGCAGCAATTCCTCCGCCGGCAGCGCGGGAACATCGCGCATTCTTTTTCCGCCTAAAAAATATGCAAGCGCTATTTGCTCTTCTGTAGAAGCGCAGGGACCGCCCAATTCAAAGGCATCGTAAAAACTTTTTTCCGCCCACTCCTGCCATGCGTCCAGTTCTTTAGCGCTCCATGCGTCTTTGGGGACGCGCTCAAGTTCAAACTCACAAGTAAGCCAGTTACGCACGGTTACGGCAAACCGGTCGCCCGGCGTAAAGCCGCTTTCCCGGTAGACATTCCGCATATCAAGAGTATTGAGCGAAACCTCCGGCGGGTCTTCGTACGGGTCTGCATCGTAGAGCGCTTCGTTTTCGGGGTTATCCCGCACGAGGTATTGGGGCGCGTACTCTTCGCCGAAGAGCGCAAAGTACGGGTAGAATTCATCAGGCTCGCCTTCGGATGTTTCCATTTCTAGCAATTTTCCCTGCCAGATGAATTTATATTCCTTAAAAGGCACCACCGGATTGGCAAAAGGAATGCAGCGGTGTCCGGGTATCAGTATGCCGTTAAGGAGTTCGAGCCGTGTGGGGCGTATCGAAAAGCGCCCCCCCTCAAAAACTCCCCGCCTGCTTATCCATGTGTTTGAGTCTAACCTGAAGGCAATATGGCGGTTGTCTAGCAGGGATTGTATCTGCGTTACAAGTTGAGTTGCTTTTTTTGTGTCTTTTCCACGCACATGACGGATAATATCTTTAATGCTAAAAGATTCCGTCCTGTTGTCCAAAAATTCGAATACGGCATCTTCCTGCTTTGCGGTCATGCTTACAGTTTAGCAAATACAGGGGCAGGGGGTCTATGTACATTGGGCTTGAACGCTAAGTACACAGGCGGGGCTGTTTTAGTGAACAGTGAGCAGTGGTTTTCAGTTTCCAGTTTCCGGTAGTTCAGGACGGTATATCTTACCTACCGCAGACAGCAATGTTAGAACTGAGATACCGTCCACCAAACCCCGGCAACTGATAACCGGCTACCGGCTACCGAAAACCGGCAACCGGCAGTTGCGGACGCGCACAAGGTTTTTTTTTGAAACCGCTTGATAAATGCCAAATAAAGCATCGGATTACTGATATGTTTATAGAGTATGGGTATGGATGAGTGGGCAAATACGCCCATAAAAATGGACATTGGTATGAAGGTGTACATTCAGACCCCAAATTACAAGCAATGAGTGACACCCTTTTTGTAAACAAGGATTAACCGATGATACAAAAATAAAAAAGGCAGCCGCCGCACCTGTCGTGAAACTGCCATCCTTGGCAGTTTCACTTATACACTTTCGCTTACGCGAAAGTGTCCGCTTTGGAAACAAGCGGCATCCGTGCCGCCGCAGTGCGGTGCTAATGACACCGCTACAAATAAAAAAGGAGATTGCAGCACCGCACTGCAACCTCCCCGCGTCAGGCTACCGCAGGTGAGTCTGGCGCGTTTTCCTTTCTAGGAAGAAAGTAAACGGATATTCTGAAAAATCAATGATTTCAAAATATCCGCTTGTTTGGTTTTAGAAACTCC
>JAIROZ010000188.1 GCA_031257255.1 Spirochaetaceae bacterium
CCGGGGCCTGCTCCTCCCGGTTCCGCTCCCCCTCCGCGCCCCCCCCCCCCCCCCCCCCCCCGGGGGGGGGGGGGGGGGGCCAAGGACTTTGACTACTTTGCTCTTCCTTGCGGCAGCGCTGGTATTTACCTCGTGCGCGCACGACACGGATGGCGGCACACCGCCGGCGGCGCAGCCTAATCCGGCAGCGCTGGTAAACGCCGTTTACGGCGGCTTAAACCCCGGCGGCGCGTGGGTAACGGTCGCTTTTAAGGTGGAAAACAAAGCGGTATGCGCTTTTTCCGGCGACAACACCAGCAACGAGTACACCTACACCTATTATGACAACAGAAGCGGCGGACTTAGCGCCGCAAACGAAGGCGGCTGGACACCCGGCGCGTTTACCCTAAATGAAGACGGCTCCAAACTCACTTTTACAAACTTTGGCGGGCATGGCGGCGAAAAAATCTTTAACCGCCTGCGAAAAACGGACTTAACGGCGGAAGACAGTCCGTCAGACCTGGACGCTCTTCCTCTGGATTTGACCGGCTCCGTATGGGGCGGCAGTACGCCGCAAAACGAAGGCACCGGCTATCTTACACTGGTTTTTAAGACGGACAACAATGTTATAGCCGCTTTTTCGGCGGACAGCACTAGCAATGCGTGGACATACTCCTATGAAAACGGAACCGGCTCAATAATCGCAACCGGCTGGTCGCCCGGCGATTTTACCGTGTCTAATGGTGTTCTTACATTTAGCAATTACGGCGGACATGGCGGCGAAAAAACATTTACCCGTTATTACCAGAGCCCCACGACAGAGAGCCCCGCCGCGCCAACTCCCAGTGTAATTGCGGGAAATAACCAACTAACGGTAACATGGCAGGCTGTAACGGGGGCAACATCCTACGAAGTTTACTGGCACACGGCAGACGATACAGCCGCTATCCTTGCCGCGAACAAAAAAGTAGTAACGGCAACAAGCGCTGACATTACCGGACTTACCAACAACACCTACTACTATGTATGGGTAAAAGCAAAGAACAGCAAAGGAACAAGCGATTTTAGTCCGGCTAAGGGCATAATGTATCCTTCTATCGCTAAGGTGTGGGCGTTTAGCAACTTTGCCTATTTGCAAAAAAGCGATGGCACCCTTTGGGCAACAGGGAATAACCAATATGGGCAACTAGGGCTGGGGGATTCTGGAGCCGATACCAACAGAACTAAATTTGTTCAGGTAAAAGACGCAAGCGGCGCACCTATTACCGATGTTAAAAAAATAGACAGCGTACTAAATGGGGTCAGGCTGCTAAAAAATGACGGCACCCTTTGGGGTGTGGGCAGAAACGCTAATTCAGCGCGCGGCGATACGGACACCGCTAATAAATCCAATTTTATTCCTTTAACTATGGAAGACGGGACTACGCCCATGACCGGAGTCAGCGACATTGGCGGTTTTCTCGCTATAAAAGACGGCGAATTGTATGTCGCCGGAGAAAATAACGCTGCCTATAAAGCGCTGGGATTTGAAAGAGATGGGCATCAATCTGGGTTTGTCAAGGTAACAACAGATATTAACGGCGATGCCATAAATAATGTGGCGGCTGTATTCGGCACAAGAACCGCCTCGTTTTTTGTAAAAACCAACGGTGATGTTTACGCTTGCGGAAGCAATACCAATGGGATACTGGGGCTTGGAAATACCAACACGCCGGTAGCCAAGTTTACCAAGGTTCAAGGGTTAACCGGTGTCAAGGATTTACAAATATCGGGCTTGACCCATGTTATCGTGCTAAAACAGGACGGCTCCGTGTGGGGCGCGGGAAATAAAGACCGCAGTTTAGGTATGGACAGCTCAGCCGACAAAATTACAACTTTTACCCAATTTAAATGGGACGATGGAACTCTGATTACCGGCATAAAGGAAATCGCGTACAGCATGCTGCTCAAAGAAGACGGTACGGTTTGGACACCTGGGGAACATGATGCCGGCATGAATACCATAATCAACCCGCCAAAATTCATTCAGGTAAAAGACCTTTTTGAAAACATCCTTACCGGCGTAAGCGCGATAGCGTCTCCCAGCGGTTCTACCATATATGTACTTAATGACGGGCAGGGCTTAAGCGCGGGAAGTCAAGGCGCTTTAGGAACCGGCAGGAACGATATTCCCGCTACCGGACTCAGATTGGAAGATTTGGACGACCTAACGCCAAACCTCATTCTGTTTGAGGAATAGGGTGTTAAACCATAGGTTTAGCACATTAACTTAACCCTTTTAGGGCTCCGGGCGTACGTCCGGGGAATTTTACAGGTTTGCAAAAATCAAAATGATACTTGCAGACCTCATATAAGGAGTTGTTTATGAAAAGAACAACACTACAAATCGGATGGCTGGCAATGGTTGCCGTCATCCTAAGCGGTCTGGTTGCCGTCTTCGCAAGTTGCGAACAGGGAACCAATTTTAACGGGACGGAGATTGCGGCAAACGCATCCCGTCAGGCAAGCGAGGTGAAAGTCTTCCCTGACGACATCATTGACTATGTTTACGGCGGGAACCCCGGCGGCATAGCGGGGTCATGGACTGATTTTGACTTTAGGGCTGACGGCACGGTCGTAATTCAGACTGTAACTGCAACAACGAACTCATCGGTTGACCCAACATACACTTACGATGATGTCGATTACACGGTAACAATTACCGGCTATGGCGTTTATCAACTGACTAACGATGGCAGCACATTGATAGCCCCGGACGGCAGCAGATATCCGATACTGCGGACAAACGATACCGACACACCGCCGCCTGATTATACCTCAGACCCGGCGTATTTGGTAGGAACAGTTTTTACCGCTTCCGGTCCCAGAACGCCCGATTGGGTAACTTTTACCTTCCGCGATTTTGATACCGGCACTAACAGTGGCACTGTTATAGGTTCATTCACTATCGACAATACAACCAATGTTTGGACTTACACCTACAATTCCACTACCGGCATAGGTACCATCACCGCTAACCCCGGTCAAACAAGTCCCGGCGAATTCACACACACTGTTGGCAGCAAGCTTGTTTTTACAAGTTTCTTCGGACACGCTCCGGGGTGGACAGCCTACAGGTGGCAGTAGCCTAAGTAGTGGGTATCGGCTTCTTGTTGTTGGTTTCCGGTTTCCGGTTTTGTATCGGTTGTTGGTTGTTGGTTGTTGGTTGTTGGTTTCCGGTGTTGTGTTTGGTATTGCAGTATTAACAAAGTTATCTTTGTTAGAATTTGTATTTCGTACCGAACTAACCGGCAACCGGCAACCAGGAACCAGGAACCGGCAACCGTTCAGGCAACCAGAAACCGTTCAGGCACCCGGTAACTACTCACTACCCATTGATTTTGCGGCAAACCCTGACCAATTAAGGGACAGGAGTTTGGAATCGTTAGTAAGGAGAGGAGCATTTAGAATGATAGATGTAGCGGCAATAATAGCATCGGGCAGTTTGGCTTTTGCGGCGCGGCGGAGCGCGATGGTTTGCGCTTTTATAGCGCCGTCAATATCCACCACTGGAATATTGTTTGCAAGAAAAGCGCGTAGCGTTTTTTCTTCTTCGGGCGGCAGCCTCGGCTTGGCAAACAATTCAATTTCGGTAATTACGCTGGCAAATAAATCTGCCTCGTTTAATTCGTTCTGTAATTCGCTGGAAAGAGAATTGCCTTTCGATGCAAGAAAAATTATAGCGTTTGTATCGAGTACAAAACGGCTGTTAGCCATTCCATTCGTCCCGCATTTGCCGCTGGTAAGAAACGCCGTCGCCGTAAGTGGCGGGGGATATGCTGCTAAAGAAGTCCGAAAGCGGTTTGCGGTTTGGGCGGGCGCGGAGGGCGGCGGCATACTTTACCGCGTCTTCCGGCTTGTAAGAGGCGGTTTCCAACGGAACATTTTGTTTTGCCGGAACAGCGGCGTTGTTTTCTTTACGGGAAACAAACGGCGTATTTGCTGTAACTACAAGACAGCCGGACAGCGCATTTTTACGGGGCATATTAAGGACTAAGTTCATTTTTTACCTCTTGGTAAGAGATTACAACAATCTCCCAAAACAATCAAGAGGTAATTTAGGAGAAATTTATGAAGACAAAACTATTATTTACAGGTTTTATAACAGCGCTACGGATAGCGCTGTTTCCCGCCAAGGATGGCGGTGTAAAAAAAGCTTTAGGCAGAGTTTTTGCAAAGCAAAAACTCTTACGCATAACAGCGCTAGGGATAGCGCTGCTATGCGCGGGCTGCGAACTCGACCCGGAGGAAGATGAGGACTGGACGCCGCCGGCAGCCGAAGAAACTGGCACCGAAGAAGAAACTTTCACGGAAGAATTTACGGCAGAAGGCTATCCGGTAACACTGCTGGGAAAAACCTACATCCGTTATGACGGCTGGGGCGACCGCACCGTTATCTTCGATAACGAAACAACCTGCACCTTTATCGACGACTTAACCAATTATGTTGATACCGGCGGCGGGCTCGACAAGGACTACCTTTACCACGAGTACACGGACAACTGGACTTACGACAACAAAAAAGGCAAAGGCAATGTAAAAGGCGGCTTCAGTCCGGGGCGTTTCCAACTCAACAAAGGCGGTACAAAACTTACCTTCCTAAGTTTTTCTGTCTATGGGCACACAATGGAATTTTCGCTGGTAGAAAAAAGCGGCGCGGCACCGCCGCCGGAATTTACCGGTCTTGCCGGAACCAAGTGGCTGTGGGGACAGTCCCTGCTGGAGTTTGACGAAACCGCCGCCGTCTTCCGGCGGGATGTTTCCGCGCCGTATCCGTGGCATCTGAATACGCCGCTTGTGGACGGCGCGGAAGCCGTTGTCGCGGTTGATACGCTGGGCAACTTTACTCTTAGCGCCGGCCGCTTAACGCTGGAAATTATCAACTACCGCGCCTCCGGCGATGCCGCATACACGCCAAGCCCGTCTTACACGGCGGTTTTTACGCGCAAAAACCCGGAGGCGCTTGTCATTCCCGGCGATACGCTTGTAGGAACCGAGTGGAATGTAGGCTACGACACTGCCGCCAGAAATGAGCGCTTTGCGGAGTGCCAGTACATCATCTTCTTTGGAGAGGCTGTACCGAGTCCCGGCGTTCACGCCGAGCCGAAAAATTCGATAAACCGCTCAGGCGGCGGCTTTTTTTACGATTCGTACAATTACAATCACGCCAATGCCCGCAAGGGCGAAATCGAATTTATCGGCAGGTTCACCATAAACGCGGACGGGTCGGAACTTTTTATTCCGAGTTACAAGGAATACGGTCATTCGATGACCTGTTACAGAGTGCGCTAGGAGGCGCAAAAGCATGAAGGCTGCAAAATTTTGGCTTGTGTTCATTATCCTGATAACCGGAACACTTTTTACAAATTGCGAACTCGACCCGGAGGACGAACCTGAAACAGAGCAGGGTTCAGAGAGCGAAACCGAAGGAAATCAGGGTGAGCAAACTGAAGGAGAGCCGGGCGGGCAAACCGGAGAAGAAACCGGAGGACAGACAAACGGCTTTCCGCAAACACTGAACGGCACTATCTGGCAATGGCAGCACCGCGCCTATTTCTTCTACGAAGACACCGTTGATTACCACCGTATGGCGGAATTCGGCGGCTCTCCGCCGGAAATCATCCCGTATTCCTACACCTACACGGCGTCAACCGGGCGCGGCGAAATCGACTACCGGGGCAAATTCCGCCTACAGGCAGACGGCACAATGTTCTTTCCCAATTACAGCAACTACGGGCATAACGCAACCTTTGTGCGTGTAGAGGAGGCAATATGGCAATAGACAATAACGCCCGTTCAGCCTGTTGCCAAAGCAATACGGAGGGCGGTGTTCACCGCTTCCATTTTTTGCGGAGAAAGAGCGCCTACATAAATGAAAGCATTTCCGCCATTTCGCGGTTAAGGCTCTCGGCGTGCAGGTTTATGAGTTCCAAATCCCGTGCTTCGGCTTTTTTCCTGTCGGCGGGGGCGGACGAAAAAGTAAGCGTAACCTCTCCTGCGGGAATTTCGTTGGGAAGGTCAATAACAATCCGGCGGTCTGCCGGAATTTTAACAGTTTGTGTGTAAAGCATATATGGAGACTATACCATGAGGAAATTGAGTACACAAGCAACGGCAGCCGCGCTCATTCTGCTTGTATTTACACCGCCTGCGGCGCTTTTCCCGCAGACGGCGGCAGGCGCGGCAGGCGCGGCAGGCACGGAAGGCGCGGCGGGGGGACAGGCGGATGCGGCGGCGGACATTCCGGTGGAAACAGACGAGGATTACCGGATTTTTGGGGAGGATAACAAGGGAATCACCGTTTTTGGTGAGGAGGCTAACCCAGCCGTGCCGGAACGGGATGTTTACGGAAGCCGCCGTCTTGTAACGGACGGGCAACTCCGCGAACAAGGGTCGCTCGATTTGGGGAGCGCCCTTCGCAATGTGCCCGGCGTGGTTGTCAGCCAAACGAATGTCATCGGCGCTAAGAATGCGGCAAGCCTTTACATACACGGGCGGGGCAGTAATCATCCTTCGCAGGAAACCGTAACAACTTTCGATGATGTGCCGCGCAACGGCGCGGTTTGGGGGCAGCCGATGGCGGATGCCTTCCCCATACTCGCGGCGGACAGTATCGAGGTCTACACAGCGCCGCAGCCTTCCGCCTTTGGCGCGGGACTGGGGCTTGTCAACATTAGCCCTCGTTTTATGCGGACGCAGGGCTGGGAGACAGCCGCAGGCTTTAGCGCCGGCAGTTTTAACACCTTCTCGGAGGATGCTTCATTCGGTTTTAAGCGGGGCGCTTTCGATATTTTTACCGCGCAGAGCCTCATAACAACAGAAGGGCATAGAGAACATTCCGGGGCGCGGCAGGAAAGTTACTATGCAAACACGGGTTTCGCGTTCACTCCGAACTGGGGGGCGCGGGCGCTGGTCAACTATGTAAGTTCATGGACGGACAACCCGCCCGATGAGGGGGATGAACCCGGCAAAGTACGGTATGAGACGCAAAGTCTGCTTGCCACGGCGACTATAGCGAATCGGTTTGACAACGCGGAAGGTTACCTCAAACTTTACTTTGACAATGTAGACTTTACGATACTCAACGAAAAAAACATAACGGGAGATTATTCTAAACAACCTATGATTATGGCGGGCGTAAAAATCCGCGAGACCGCCCGTCCCCGGCAGCCTGTGGAGTTTATTGCCGGATTCGATATGGATTATAGCGGCGCAGCCAACGAACAGCACGAATTCAATGTTGGGGATAATAAGACAGCCAGAACAACGCTTACTCAGTTTCCGCTTATGGCGCTCTACGCGCCCTACCTTGCCGCTTCCGGGCGTCTGGGAAGCGGGGACGGCTGGCATGTGGAGGCGCAGACGGGGGTGCGCGGCTATATTCACAACATTTTTGAATCAACCGCCGCGCCGCAGGCGGGCATTACGGCGGGCTGGCGCGGCACGGAAGCGCATTTTAACTATGCGCTCGGCGTAGTCTACCCTTCGCCGGGGCTGTTCCTCGCTTTCGACTTTGTTTCTAACATAGACGCGCTAAAAAAGGTAAAGCCCGAAATTGCTCATCATTATGAGGCGGGAATCACTCACACTATGCGGGGCATCTTTAGCGTGAACGCCGCTTTCTTTTTGGATGACGGCAGAGACCGCATTATAGGAAGCGACAGCAGAAACGGCGTAAAAAGGGCGGCAAACATCGCCTATTTTCGGATAAGCGGCATAGAAGCGGGGGCAAGCATAGACGCGGTGCCGAATCTTACCCTTTGGGCTGGCGGCACCTACCTCTGGGTAGACATAGATGACGGGGCAGGCAAGACGGCTAAGCGCCTTCCGTATAGCCCTAAATTGTCGATTCAGGCGGGGGCAAAATATGTTTTTTTAGAGCGCTTTTCGGTTTCCGCGGACTATCAATTCTTGGGCGGGCTTTATTGGGGCGACCTTATGTTCGGCGCGTTTACGGATTATATGCAGCGCCTCGAAGACCACCATGTTCTCAATGCCCGCGCCGCGTTCAGTCTGTCCCGCAAGGCGTGGAATATAGACAAGGCAGAAATCTTTGCGCAGTTTAACAATATCTTAAACCGCCGCCGCGAATTCCGCCCTGACCAGCCTTTGCCCGGCTTTAATTTTATGGCGGGTTTAAGAATCACATTCAAATAAATGGGGGAGGGAATTATGGGGATTATATGGAGGAATTATGGAGAAATTTATGTATCAAGAAAATAGCGCCGGATTTTTGACGGCAAGACGAAACGGCATTTTTGCCTTTCTGCTGATTTTGACGGCGCTCTTTGCTTCGTGTGAAGGCGCGGACAAGGATGAGGAGCAGGCATCGCAGGAGACTCCGGGCGGTGGGGAACAGGACGGCGAGACACCTGACGCGCCGGTATTTCCGGCAACTTTTCCGCAAAGTCTTGTGGGAACCTACTGGTATTGGCCCAGTTTGCAATTGTTTTTTATTTCCGAAGACCGCGTAGCGCTTTACAGCGCCGGCGCGTACTATCCGTATTCGGGTTATCCGTTTTTGTACACTTACAACACGCCGGGTTATGCCTACTCGTATACATGGAAGCCGGGCGCCAAAAGCGGCTCGATAAACGATTTGGGCGAATATCAGGGCGGACATTTGGGCAGTTTCAAACTGAGGGAAAAGTCCGGCGAGTCTGATGCCGAACTTTACTTTCCAAACTACAAGGGTTACGGTCATGGCGCGGATTTTAACCGGATACGCCCCGCGCCGGCGGGCGGTTTTGAATACGGCGCGTTGCCGCCGACCCTTGTAAACACCGTCTGGATGGCGGAAATCCCGGCGGCGGCGAGGACGGTGCCTGCGGGGGCGGCGGCACCCGGCGGCGGCGCGGGGGGCGGAAGCCTTATCATCCTTGCCTTTGTTAAGTATGATGACACTCCGGCGCAAGCCTACATTACCCGCACATGGAACACGGTTACGGAGGCGCAAAAGCGGCGGGTATTTGATTTTTCGGTTGACGGCACTGCCGGGAACATCGAAGGCATAGGAAATTTTACCGTTGTCGATGGCGGGTCTGACAGCGTTAGTTTTGAAGACTTTGCCGGAGAAGGCAGCCTGCGTTTTACACGCATTAACTAATAATTAGGAGAGAAATATGAAACGATTTTTTTACAAGACAAATTTGGCGCTATGGACAGCGCTGTTATGCGCGCTGCTATGCGCAAGTTGCGGAGACGGCGCTTTTACCGATGGCACGGAAGAAATTAGCCTTGCGTGGTCGGTGTATGCCGGAGAAGACGCGGAAGGTAACTGGGCTACATTCGCGTTTGTCGAATCTGTCAATGACGAAGAACAATCCGAAGATACGGTATATTTCTTCCCGGACAACGCCCTCTGCTACAGCGGGACATATACCTGCAAACAGACGGCGGGAACCGGCGCTTTTGGCGGCGCTTTAAGCGGGAATATAGCCGCCATTACTCCAGCCGGCAGAAACCCTCCGGCTCAGGGAGCGCCGCCCGGCGCGTTCACTCTAAGCGCGGACGAAAAAACCATAACCTTTACAAACTATCGCGGACAGCAGGTCGTGCGCTCATTTAAGCGGGTGCGCCGCAAAAATGCCGTTGACGAACTTGCCCCTTTTACCTACGGCGCTCTGCCGGAAAACCTTGACGGCACCGTCTGGGCGGCAACCGCGTTCCGCACAAAAGACTGGACAACACTCACCATTAAGGCAGGCGCGGCGGCGGGCGGCGGCACAATTCAGGTTTCTCACAGTTTTGACTGCACGAGTTTTCCTCGCGCTTATTCAGGCTATGCCTACAACACGGAAATCGAACTGGACTACATAGGTCCATTCATTATTAAGGATGATATTTTTACCTTCCAGGACTTTTACGGGCATGGCGGGAAAATCCCTTTATTCAGGATGCGCTAAATGAAAAATCCGTCTTTTATCCCGGCGCTTGCCGTCTCTTTTGGCTGCCTGCTCTGCGCTTCGGTTTGCGGCATCGTTCTCTCATCCTGCAGAGGAGAAACGGAAGCGGAGAGCGCCATGCAAACTCCCGCCCGGTACCGCGAAATGGTTACGATAGTTCCGGCGGAGGTGGAAGCGCGGGTTACGGGAAGCGGCGCGGACGGCGTTTTTGTTGACGGAAGAACCGTCTCCATTGCGGCGTTCAGCATTGCTAAATACGAAACCACTTGGGAACTCTGGAAGGAAGTCTACGATTGGGCGGCGGCGCACGGCTACCGGATTGCAAACCGTGGAACCGAAGGACACGGCGCAAACGGCACCGGAAGCGCGGCTAACGGCTGGACTGCGGAACAGCGCCGCCGGCGTCCCGTTACAGACATTACTTGGCGGGACGCCGTTGTCTGGTGCAACGCCTACAGCGAACTATGCGGACGGACGCCCGTTTACTACACCGCCGATGACGGCGCTGCCGGCGGCTCCGGCGGCTCCGATGGCGGCGCACAGCGCGTTCTTAGAACCTCCGTCAACAACACCCCGGATGACCCCTCGCGCACCGGCACGGAGGCAGACCTCGCGGTACAGCGCCTTGAAAAAGACGGCTTCCGCCTTCCGCTGGAAACCGAATGGGAATTGGCGGCGCGGGGCGGCTCACCGGCAACCGAAGGCTGGGACTTCCTCTACGCCGGCGGCGGCACCGGAGGCGGCATTGACGGCATCGCATGGTACGAAGGGAACGCCTATACGCCAAACACTGCGGATTACGGCATCCACCCCGCCGGAACAAAAGCCGCCGGCAGCGCCGGGCTTTTTGACATGAGCGGCAATGCCGCCGAATGGGTCTGGGATTGGTACAACGAAAACGGCATTACACCACAAACGCCGCCGGAAGGAGACGGCGCGGGTGTCTTTGCCCACCGCGTAACGCGGGGCGGCAGTTGGCGGGGCAGCGCCGCTGAATGTGCCGTCAGCGCCCGCAATTATTGCCGCCCTTTTTCCAGCGGCACATACCTGGGGTTTAGAGTTGCGCAAAGCCTGTAGTAATAGTAGACAAGGTTTTGAAACCCCGTTAGACTAAGGGCAACGCTGATTAAATTGATTCTAATCAGCGTTGCCCTTTTTAGTTTCTCATTCGGCTGCAAGCAGCCGAATGAGAAACTAAAGGGAAAGTAGCATTTATTGCGCCATTCTTTAGTTTTTAATGAATGGCGAATCCTCGATTGGATTTAATAAATGCTTCCCTAAGGGCAACGCTGCAGCCGGAAGCGACAGCGGTCCCTTCGTCTATCGGTTAGGACAAAAGATTCTCAATCTTTAAAGACGGGTTCAATTCCCGTAGGGACTATAGCCTAAAACACCCTAAAAAGCCCTCTACAGAGGACAAAACAGGGCAATTGGGGCTTTTTGACAATTTAGATGTTTCTGTTGGGGCTAACTGCCAGCAGATAGTTACAGCAGAAACATCTAAATTAGGCGATGGGCACAACCATGCCAAAAAAAATTACAGCAGAAAATCTATATTAGGCGATGGGCGCAACCATGCCGGATTTGGGGTTACTATGTCCAAACGGCGAGGCGGCGCATTTTCAGTCTATCCTAGAAAAAACGGCGTGTATTATGTCCAGTACCGGACAGACGCGGGGCGGGGCGGGGCTATGTCTACAGGGGCGCGGACGCTTGCCGAAGCCGAGCGGATTGCTGCCGAGTGGTTAGTCAATGGCAAACCGGCTAAGCAAGCCCCGCAGAAACGAGCCGATGTAAG
>JAIROZ010000110.1 GCA_031257255.1 Spirochaetaceae bacterium
GGCCTGCCGTCTACGGGCTGCCCCAAGCCGTTGAAGACACGCCCCAAAAGCCCCTCGCCGACCCGCAATTCCATGGGGCGTTCCAGAAATTCCACGCCGGAAGTCTCCGCGCCAAGCCCAGTCGTGCTGCCGAAAACCTGTATCGCGGCAAAATCCTGCCCCAGGTCGATGACGCGCCCAAGCCGCCTGCCCCCGTCCCGCCCGTAAACGGCGGCGACTTCGTTGAAACCAACATTCCGGCTGCGCCGCGTTATCACGACCGGTCCCTCAATCTTTGCTAAATGCTTAAACGTAACTCCACGCATTAAAGTCTCATATAGTATGCTAGTGTGTCTACATTCCGGTTACAAGCCGCCGCCTATACCTACATCGGCAACAGCGGCACTGCCGGCAATTCCGTGTCTTTCCGAACGGCGCAAAAGCCGGCGGGCTATTAGGCGCGAAAGGAACATTATGTAATGTGGATGTTCGCGGACTATTTCCATAAATGTTTTTTGGTCTATGCGGACAAGCCTTCCTGTACCTTCGGCGACTATTGTTGCGTTACGCGGCTGGTTCAGAATAAAAGCCATCTCGCCCAAAAAAATTTCGTTTGGTGTTATTGTATCTATGCGCTTGCCTTTTACATACACGCCGTACCTTCCGCTCGTTATGTAGAACAGGCAGCCGCTCTCCTCGCCTTCGCGTATTATCACATCGCCGCTTTTTACCAGCACAGGCTCGCCGGAGCGCAGTCCGGGCGGAATGTCATGTTCGGCATTTTTATTATTGAGGTAGAGTGAGACTCTGTTCCCTTTGGCATTGTATTTTACTTCGCGGGCTACAGACGAGGCTATCCGTATGCCGCGCCCGTGCGTACTCATTTTATCCTGAGAACGAAGTTTTTCGAGATGCGCCGGTACATCAAAGCCCTCTCCCTGGTCGATAATGGAAATTATCGCCTCTGTTTCATCAATGTTCCACACTACCTCTACCTTACGGGCTGCAATTTCCGGGTCAGCGTTTCTTTCTTCGATTAAATCAACAACAGACTTCCCTTCTTCGAGTCCTTTAGTTTTATCTTCGTATGTAATTCCACAGTTTCCGTGTTCTATCGCGTTCACTATCAGTTCTTCTATAGCGATATGAAGATGAATTTTGTCGTCCGGGAAGATGATGCCCCTCCGCACAAGCATCGTTGCGATGATGCCCGCATACGAAGAAACCGAACTTATGTTATTGTCGATGAGCAGGCTGCCGGACGCGCCGTCCTTTATATCTGTGGCAAAATCGCTCTGAAATATCAATTGATAGTTTTGCCGTATTATTTTGACGATATGAGCCAGACTGTTAGAAATACGATAATCTTCCAAAAAGGTAATTATGTTGCCCGTCCGGTATTTGGAAAGAAACTCCTCTTCCGCGCCGCCTGCGGGCGTAAAAATACCAACCACTCCAAAGTTAAGAAAGCGGCGGTCAAGGTTTATGATTGTAATAACATCATCTATGTTTAGTACTGGGTCGGAAAGGTTGACGATGATAATCTCCGGGAAATAGAATTTTACGAAGTCTGTTATTACATCGGGGCTGCTTAGAAATTTAACCTCACCGGATGTTACGCCTGCTTCGCTCAGAGCCTTTAATATAGACTTTTCTAAATTCCTATCGGAATTGATTACCGCCGTCATACTTTGCCCACTTTATTTTTTTGTTGTCTTTTTTACAGCCGCCAATTCTTTTACCGCGTTCACAAGTTCAGTATCATCGGCTATTTCGCAAATAGTCGCGGGAAGCCGCCATGTCCAGTTGAACTCGTTGTTTGTACCCGGAACATTTATGCGCTCAGAAGCGGCATCCTCGGCGTACCAGCGCGGTGAAAGATGAAGCAAATCCTGAATTTGAAATACACGAAAACGGGATGCCGCCTGAGCAATCGCCTTTAGCACTGTACGCGCTGTACCGGGGTTGTAAACACGAGGCAGAGACGGCGCTCCTATAAAGTGAGCAAACTCATCCTGAGATGCCTCGCGTTCCCACCATTCACGCACTGTGGAACTGTCGTGAACTGCCGGCGTACATACCGAAAGTTCCGGGTAAGCGGCAAATGGTACATAGGGCGTTCCTTCTTTGTTCCATTCACGGTGCCAGCGGGTAACGCGCAAGCCCAAAATCTTCAATTTGGCAAGCGTTTTTGGAACGCACTCAGGCACCGCGCCTAAATCCTCAGCGCAGGGCAGCATAGAAGAAGACGCGGCAAGCACCCCCAATAGTTTGTCTCCCTGCGTTTTCCATATTTTTTCGGACGCTGTTTTTTTCTTCTCTATAAATTTATCGAGTTCTGCCTTTTCGCCATTTGTCAGCGAAGTATACGCCCGCGATGTCTTATAATACCAAAGCGGCGCGTACTCTGCGGCACCTGCCGTATTATTGCTGCCGCCATCCCGTATCTCCATAAAAATCCGGTTTGACCACGCAAGTGTAAGATAATTTTTAGCCGCCGAATGTATATCCAGCGCGAGTATATCCTTTTCGCAGGTAATGCTCTTTTTGAACAGCCACAGTTCCTCATCACCTATTCGTTCAAGAGCGGTGTCAAAAACATGGCGTACTTCGTTTTCGTTGCCGCACGCGGCTCTCTGCACGGCGTCCCAGACCTCATTTGTGGGTATGTGCGGCTCTGTAACCCAGCGGATGCGCCCCGCGTCATATCCTAGCGCCTTTAGTTCCGCATAACGCACCGGCACGGACTCAACATAGCGCCCCAGTGCCGCGCTAACATTGTTTTTATCTGTCGCCCAGATGCGGAAAAACCCTAGCACATGGTCTATGCGGTATGCCTTGTAGTACCGCGCCGCCACCGCAAGCCTTTCCTTCCACCATTCAAAGTTCTGGTCTTCGTGCGCCTTCCAGTTGTAAATGGGGAATCCCCAATTCTGTCCGGCAGGGCTGTACATATCAGGGGGCGCGCCTGCGGATAAATTTTGATTGAAGAGTTCTGGATGCGCCCAGACATCCGATGAATCCTCGTTCATAAGGATAGGAAGGTCGCCCTCTAAAATAATACCGAGCTTCTCCACTTCCCGCGCCGCCTGCTGAAACTGCATATCAAGGTGGTACTGAATCCATGCCCAGAATATATGCGCGGAGCGTTTGCCGCTGTTATTCCAGAGCGCGTCTATTTCTTTTGAGGTAAGATGGCGCGATGAATGCCATTCACGCCAACTCTTCATTTCGTGCTCGTCCTTGAGAGCGCGGTAAACCGCATAAGGGACGACCCATTTATTTGCCGTTATCCATTTGCCAAGCGCGGCATCTTTTTCTATGGAAGCGCGGTTGGCATCATATATGTCCCGCAAAAGACTGATTTTTGCTTTAGCAACCTGATAGTAGGGGAAGCGTGTTTTCTTTTCAAAATCATCGCGCAGAGCCTCAATTTTGCTTTTGAAGTCTGCCGCCTCTGGTATAGCGCCTATACGCATATAAATCGGGTTTAGACCGAATGCTGTAAGCGCAAAATATGGTGAACTTTCGTAGCCTGTGTCGTTTACCGGCAAAAGTTGAATGAGTCCCAGCCCTAATTTTTTTGCAAAATGCGCCAATTCAACGATGTCGGCAAATTCGCCCGTGCCGGCGCTCTGCATACTTCGCAACGCCCCAACAGGAACGACAAGCCCTAAAAGCCGTTTGTTTGTAGATATTTCCGTCATAATTTGTAAAAACTCCCTGCGGAAGCCGCCTAAAACAGCGTCAAATACGGCACATTCCGTTTATATGCCGCAACTCCCGCGTTTCTATTATTGTAAGTATAGTTATATAGTAAAAGCGTCTCTAGTCCCTGCCGTAAACAAGCAAACCACCGGCAGACGGCGCAATTTTCCGATAATTAAATATGCTTCAAAAAAACCGAACTCCGGCGTATGTGTGCGCCGTTATTCTTGGCATTGTTTGCGCCGTTAATGCCGCTGCTTTGCTGCCTTCCCTTCCGGCGGATTTTGATGAGGAAGCAAGCGCCGCCGAAAAGTACGCGCAGTGGGCAGAACGCGCCATAGCAAACGACGATTGGCAGCGGGCGCGTCTCTTTCTTGAACGAGCAAAGGATTTTAGCGGCGAGTTATCCGACCTTTCGTACTTGCTGGCGCTGACTCTTTCCCAAACCGGAGCAAGCGCTTTTTTGACGCTGGAGGCGGCGCAGACGGCGCTGGAAACAGCCCGCTGGTACCGCAGAACACCGGAAGAAGCCCGTATTTTGGCGGCGGAAGCGCAGGTGCGTTTGCGTAATTATGCTGCTGCCTTGCGGACGCTGGAATCTTGCGCGGAAAATGCCCAAACCGCGCTGCTTCGTTTGCGGGCATTGCGGGGGGCGGCTCACAGCGGGCGCGGCGAAGCAAGTAGGCGGAACAATGCGCTGTTCAAAAGCGAACTCCGGCAATCCTGCGGGCGGTATCATAATGACCCGGCTTTTGCCCGTATGGCATTTATGTGGGCGGCAAAAGTTGCGCCGGACGAAGCAGACGGCAACTTTGAGAACACAGACTTCATTGAGGAACTGCTTAGGCTTGTCCCCTCGCTCAGCGAAAAAGACAACGACATTGCGTACCTTGCCGCGCCGTTTTACAGAGACGAGGACGAAGCCCGCAGATTGCTAATGCGCTGGTATGCGCCGCTAAATGATAACATTCCGCAGACATCTATCCCTGTTCTCTTAAATTACGGCGTAATAAACGAAGAAAAGGCGCTGGACTGCCTGTCGCGGGAGTATCAGTTGAAAGCGAATGTCATCCGCGAAGTCTACACACACTTCCGCACAGACGAAGCCCGCGGCCGGTTTAACAATTTTATCAATCATTATACAGGCGTTATTACCGAAGACTACGATGATGACGAATATAACGAGGCGCTTGCCGTGTACCACAATGGGATAATGCAGATCTTCACTTTTGACGATGCGCAGGATGGTATTGCCGATATGACTATTACTATGGAAGCCGGAAAGCCTGTAAATATATGGCAGCCTTACTATCCGCCCGGTTACGGCAATTTACCAGCCCGGTTTTTTGAACCTTTAACTGAACGCGAAAAACTTATAGTATCTTATTCGGAATATCCCGCTGTGGAGGAAATACGCGCCGCAGGCGCGGTGTTCCGCTTCCGCCCCAATTCTTTTTTTCATAAACCTGTAGAATTTGAACAGTTTGCCCCTCCGTTCGGGCTTCCATTTCCGTTAGTACAGAATGAATATATCCAAAATAAATATATTCAGAATAATTACATTCAAAATGAACTCGCTGTTATGCTGAGTATGCGGAGTCTTTGGAGCGCCGCATACGAGGTTGAACTTGAAGGACGGAATTTTGAAGGCGCAACTTTATATATTGAATTGAACAGCGGCGTTATACTTTCGTCCCGTGAAGAATTAAACGGCAAAAAAGTAAGCGAAGATTTTTTTAGGAACGGCAGATTGTACGACCGTTTTATTGATATGGATTTGGACGGCAAACGGGAAACGCGCCTTCGTTTTGGCGGCATATATTTTGATACACCGGAAGACTATGTACAATTTTTAGGGATGCCTGTGCCGGATGCGGTTATTGTGGAGGCGGCTTATGAACGGTAAAGGCGGCGCGGTAATAGTTGCCGGAGGCATGGGAACGCGCTTAGGTTATGACAAAAAACAAATAATGCTGAAGGGTAAAACGCTTATAGAACATCAAATTGAAATTTTAAGTCCGCTTTTTTCTGAAGTGATAGTATCGAGCAACAACCCGTTTGAATATAAAGATATAATTACAGTCCGCGATACACTTGGCGCGGGACCGCTTGCCGGAATTTACAGCGCCCTGAAAATCTGTAAAAGCGATTATCTTTTTGCATGCGCATGCGATATGCCGTATATTCAATCTGAATATATATCATTTTTGAATACATATATAAATGATAAAACATTCGATGTCTGCGCGGTGCGCCGCAGCGGCGGTTTTATCGAACCATTTAATGCGCTCTACCACAAACGCGCTCTGCCCGCGCTGGAACAAAGCCTTGCTGCCGGTATTTACAAGGCGCAAAGGGCATTTACCGCAATGCAAATTCTCAGCCTTCCAGAAGAAGAAATTGAACGCTTTAACACAGACGGGCGCAATATATTTTACAACATCAACTACGAGACAGATTTAGAACTTATACGGGAATAATGTTAGACTTGTCTAGAAACCAGAACAACACTATTACAAAAAAGCGCTATCAACGAAAAAAACATAATTCTGACACAATGTTGTGCTATAAATAAAATAACAGGAGAACAAAATGAAATTTTGTAACATTAATAGCAAAATATTGATTGCGGCAGCCTTGATAATGGGTTCCGCTTTTGGACAGCCGTCTGTTTTCGCGCAAAGCGGACAACAGAATGTAGTAAAGCCCGCCGTTGCCGACCGTGATGTAGTTATCCAGATAAGCGACATTACGGAAAATGCCGTTTTCTATCCGGTGGATATTGAAGGCACACGGCTTGAAGTGCTGGCTGTAAAAGCCCCAGACGGCACCATCCGCACGGCATTTAACACCTGTCAGGTTTGCTATGGTTCGGGGCGTGGTTTTTACAAACAGCAAGGCACAGTACTTGTCTGCCAGAATTGCGGCAACCGCTTTAGAATGAGCCAAGTTGAAGTGCGCAGCGGCGGTTGTAATCCCGTGCCTATTTTCCCGCAATATAAAAAGGTAACGGAACAGACCATCACTATTTCAAAAGACTTCTTAAAAGAAGCCAAAGCGATTTTTGCAAGGTGGAAAAGGGTGTAAAACGGCGCAAAAATTCCACGCGGGTGCCGAGCAATCGTCTGCTTACAGGGGGCTTGCACAAAACACCCGCCTCCTGTACCCTAAAACCATGACAAATGTCCCGGCAGAAGCCGCTTTTTTGATAACTTTTGCTAAAGTTTTGAGCAAATCTGCCAAACACACACACCTATAGGTGTATATACATACATAGTATTGAATTCGCTATTCTGCTTTGGCAGAGCAGTACACAGGCGAGGTCTGCCTTTTTGGGTTTCCGGTTGCCAGTTTCCGGTTTCCGGTTTTGTATCGGTTGCCGGTCAACGGTTGCCGGTTACCGGTTTTTTGTCCGGTATTGCAGTACTAACGCAGTTATCAGTATTAGAATTCATATTACATACCGAACTAACCGGCAACCGGCAACTAGAAACCGGAAACCGGAAACTGTTCACGCAGCCGAATGAGGAGAAATATGAAATATAATTTCTTGTTTTTTATACTGTTGGTGTGGTTACCAATAGCCGGATTTACCCAGGAAACTATTGCTGGGATAGATGCTAAAATTCAGGAATTAACTGAATGGTCTAAAAACTATAAAGAAAAAACATTTCCGGAAATTATTAAAAGTAATAAAGCCGGCGCGGATTTAATCTTTGAGTTCCGTATTAAGGATATACCGGAGAAACAGCGTGTTGAAAAAGACAAGAAGGGGAAATTGACCGCTTATGGTGAAGCAGTTGCGGAAAGAAACCTTGCTTATGCTAAAGCAGAAAGCATCAACTTGAATGATGATAATAATTACAAGAGCGTCCAAGAGGATATTTCAATATTAAAGGCATATAGAACCAAGTTAGAGGCAGAGATTAACGAAATAAATCAAAAGAGAACCATGAAGGGAGATATGAATTATAGCGGAGATAATTTTGTATCTCCTTCAGGATATTATTATTGGTATAGTTGGGGGAAATTAATTCCTAACGAGAAATATCAGATGTCTGGATATAATCTTTCAGAGTATAAAGAAAGCAAGATAACTCCTGAATACAGGGAAGACATAAATGAAATATATAAATCTGCTTGGAATGATAACGAACTTGAAGGTTATGAATATATTTCTTTAGCGGCAGGTTTTAATCATTATTCGGAGCCTTTCTTAATATATTACAAGACTAAAGACAATGAAGTTCTGTACATCAAGAATAACTCTTCAGATGACTTCGGAGTAAAGACAATTAAGAAAGTTATAAATAAAAATTTTACTGTAGTGTTCAACACTTTCTCGGATTGGAAGAAAGGTTTTGCCGAGAAAAGAAAGTTCATGGCTAAATTTGATATGTGGGGAAAGGGATTTGATAGTTGGACTCCATATCAAGTTAATCAGGCAGGATATGGAAATCTAATAATGCTTCATAATCAGAATAACTCGTACATTACAGAAGTATACAATAATGGACAACTAATTATTGTTATGAAGGGAACAGGAAATGATGTGGGTTTTGAAATTTCCGCTTTACAAGTCTTAAAGGATATGGGGTATTAGGTTTTTTGCCTTAGGAGATATTTATGGGTAACAATTTAGATTGCGGCAGACAATTAGACGACTGTAAAGCGGCAATAGCGGCGCATAACGTAGTGACGGCGAGGCTCATTGACGAACACGCCGCATTCATTTCTCGTTTCCACAAACTGGCGGCGGAACGAAGCGCGGTTATAGAGGAATTTCAAAGAACACACGAAAATTTGTTCACTGGGATTCTTCCACTTATCAGAAGAAAGGAAGAGTTTCACAGCGAAATGCTGAAGAAATTTCTCTACCCGAAAAAGTCGGAAATTGGCGATAAGCGCTTTTTGCGCGTGTTTCTGGAATTGCTAAAAAAGATAAACCCGCAGGTAGAAACCGGCGGCTTTGACGGGCAAATTACGGTGGAGCGCGAAGCATCAGGTGAGAATGGACGCATAGACCTGTTTATTTACAGCGAAACTCATGCTGTTATCATCGAAAACAAAATAAATAACGCGAAAGACCAGCATAACCAGTTGGCAAGGTATGTCGCGCAATCAAGCGGAAAAGAAGTGTCAGCCGTTGTTTACATTCCGCTGTTTGAAGACGGCAAGCCGCCTCTGGATTATGATAAGGAATGGCAAAAGTACATTCCAGAAATCAAACAAAAACTGGTTATCCTGCCCGCGATAAATCGGCGGCGCAAAGATGAGCAGGACACAAACGCAAACGATATCGCCTATAGTTTTATAGGCGGATGTTTGAAACTTGAGGGAATTACAGAACCTCAAAGATATATGCTTTCGCAGTATGCGAAACTATTACTAACAATGGAAGGAGAGTCAAAAATGACAGAAACTATCGACATGGAATTCATAAAAGAATTCTACAAGGACAAAAAAAGCATCGAGACATTGGAACACATGAACGATGTCTGGAACGAACGCAATGAACTGCTGAGCGCTCTGGTCTGCCAGTCGGCATGGGACAAACTGAAAAAAGATTTCGGATTTTACGAAAATGAGGAATATCCATCTCATTTATTCAAAGATGTAAGCGATGGTATGTGTATCTTTCTTTATCATGATGATGACAACAATTTGCATCTTGGTTTTTGGTACAAGAATAAGATAAATGAAAAGGTAAAGTCA
>JAIROZ010000121.1 GCA_031257255.1 Spirochaetaceae bacterium
CGTTTTCCTGTACATTTATGTTAATGATAATGCCTTCTGAATTTTTTGCTTCCTCTTTTGCTTCATTCCCAATTTCGGCGCAGGCTGCCGCTGTTAAGGCGCATGCCGCCGCGAAAGCCGCCGCTAAATTTTTGCCTGTAAAAAAATTTGGTTTTTTGGGTGCCATTTATCTTTATACTACACTTAATTTTACAGAATTAGCAAGAGGGACGTTTGTTTCTAATTTTGGCTCTTTACAACTTTTGCCATATACGATACAGTGAATTAACTATTTGTGGTGAGGGGAACCATGGCTGACGACAAAAAGAAAAAAAAAGACTTAAAAGACTTTTCGGGACGGCAAAAGGCGGCGATATTTTTGGTAAGTGTCGGCGCGGAAGTGTCGGCGGAAATATTTAAATATTTGCGCGAAGACGAAATCGAAACGCTTACATTCGAAATCGCCCGGCTGGAAACAATAGAGCCGGAAATAAAAGACGCAATACTAACAGAATTCCAGGAACTGATGATGGCAAATCAGTTCATCACGATAGGCGGCATCGACTATGCCCGCGAATTGCTGGAAAAATCGCTCGGCAGTCAAAAGGCTGTGGACATCATCAACAGGCTCACTTCGAGTTTGCAGGTACGCCCCTTTGACTTTATACGCCGTACAGACCCCGCTCATCTGCTCAACTTTATTCAGCAGGAACTCCCGCAGACAATAGCGCTCATCCTTGCCTACCTTGAACCAAACAAGGCGTCCGTTATTCTGCAAAATTTACCGCACGAAATTCAGAGCGAGGTTGCCCGCCGCATTGCGGTAATGGACCGCACGAGCCCGGAAGTCTTGCGCGAAGTAGAGCGCGTGCTCGAAAAAAAGTTATCGACCCTCTCTTCCGAAGACTATACAACCGCCGGCGGCGTTCCCAGCATAGTCGAAATCCTGAACCTTGTAGACCGCTCGTCAGAGAAGCAGATTATCGAGCAGTTGGAAGAGGAAGACCCGGAACTTGCCGAAGAAATCAAAAAGCGGATGTTCGTATTCGAAGATATTGTTATGCTCGACGACCGTTCTATACAGAAGGTGCTCCGCGAGGTTGACACCGCCGAACTTTCCAAGGCGCTCAAATCGGTTGACACCGAGGTACAAGAAAAGATTTTCCGCAATATGTCCAAACGCGCCGCAGCGATGCTCAAGGATGATATGGAATTTATGGGTCCGGTGCGCCTAAAAGATGTCGAGGAGTCGCAGCAAAAGATTGTCGCCATCATACGCCACCTTGAAGACCAGGGCGAAATCGTTGTAGCGCGTGCCGGCGAAGAGGAATTTGTTTCATGACGAGGGGCAAGCCGGCGCGGGTTTGCGCGTTGTTTGTGGTGTGCTTCTCTTTTGCCGCCCTCAATTTGATAAACGCGCAGGAGTCCGCCGGAGCGCCCGGCACGGGAACAGCGCAGTCTCAACCGGCAGATGAATCCATGCCGCTTCAAAATGAAGCGCCGCTTCAAACCGAAGCGCCGATTCAAACCGAGGCGGCACCTCAAGGTGAGGCGGGCATTTTATTAGACGCGCCGCCGGCACCTCTGCCCGACCCCCGCGCAGGAGAGGCAAATGTTCCTGTGGGAGGCGGAGGCGGCGCTTTGGCGCAATTTTTAGCGCTTTTACGGCTTGTGCTTGTACTGGCGCTTGCCGCCGCCGCCGCTTACGGCGTTATCTACTTTATTAAAAAAAGCAAGAAAAATACCCTTGCTGAAAATCCCCGCCTTAGAGTGCTTGCTTCCGTGCCTGTAAATGCCCGGACTCAGGCGGCTGTCGTGGCAGTGGGGCAAAAAGCGTACCTTGTGGGCACGGGAGACGCCGGACTATCGCTCATTGCCGAAGTAACAGACAAGGAAACGCTTGACGGGCTCTTTCTGGACTATTCCCGCGAGGGCGGCGGCGCTGTCTGGAACAAAATGAGTTTTAGGTCGCTCTTGAACATATTTGGCGTAAAGGCGCAAAGTCAAAACGGCGCGGCAGCCGGCGGTTCCGCAGCAACTATAGAGCCGCCTGCCGCCCCAGACCTCCGAGCGCAGCGTGAGCGGCTGGAAAGCCTGTAAACGTCTCAAACAAAATCAAATTCTTCGATTGCATTAGCGGCAGCCGCATTGAGCGCGACAGTTTTTAGCCGGCTTTTTTCGCCGGATTTGAGGGTTACCGCGCTTTTGGGAACGCCGAGCATTTTGGCTAAAAAAGCGATAAGGCAGGCATTGGCTTTACCGTCTTCCGGCGCGGCGGCAATTTGCATGCAAAGTCTGCCGTCCTTTATGCCTTTTACAAGTGAGCGCGAAGCGCCCGGCGTTACCTTAACATACAATTCCGCGCCGGTATCTGCCGGACGGAAAAAGCCGCTCGTTCTATCTATCGTGTTATTATATCCTACCTAAGGAGGTGCCGATTAAATCCTTGATTGGATTTAATCAGCGCCTCCTTAGCAAGTACAACCGTAAAACTACTCAAGCCACGCCGTAATTACAACCAGCCCATCGCCGTCCCGCACACCGGCTTCGCCGCCGGTGTTAGTAAAGTAGAGGGGGGTAGTTGCGCACGAGCCGCCGTCCGTGCCCGATGATGTTTTGATGTAGCCGGAACCGCCGCCGCCGCCCTGTCTGCCGATGCCTGTGCTATTGGCGATACCTCCGTAATAACCGCCGCCGCCGCCGCCGCTGCCGCTAAAGCCGCCGCTGCTACCTGCTTCAGTATCCTTCGCGTTTTTTCCCTGATATTCCGCGTTGCCGGTAGGTGTACTGCTATCCCAGCCTGCGCCTGTATGTTCCTGCTCGATACCCGCAGCAGTCCCGCCTTGCCCCAAGTATCCGTTGCCGCCTGTTCCTCTGGCACCTCCTCCGCCTGCGCCGCCGTTACCGCCGGTGCCTACTTGGTTCTTGTCGATGACGCCTTTGTCCGGCGATGACCCGCCCCCGCCTCCGGCAACTATTATTCTATGGTCTATGGTGTTGCTGTCAAAACGGACATCGGACGCGCCGCCCCCCGCACCGCCGGTGCCGGCGGTGGCACCGCTTCCTTTGCCGCCTTTGCCGCCGCCATTCCAGCCGCCATTTGTGGCGGCTGATGCAGCGGTTATATCCTGACCTTGCTTTCCTACATTTATAGAGAAGGTATCGCCTAGACTCAGATCTATTTCCCCATAAGAATATCCGCCCCTGCCTCCATATTGTATCTTTTTGTTTCCGGTTTTCCCGGAAACGATATTTTCCTGCCCGTTTCCGGTGTTCGCGCCGCGAGCGCCCCAGACCTCAATCTTATATCTGCCGGCAGCGGGTGCTGTCCATGTCTGTACCGCGCCTGTTGCCGTAAACTCGTATTTACTAAAATTGCGAAAATGCATTTGCAAGGTATACTCTGTATCCGCCTCTTCACTGTCGGTGGGGTGAACCTTAACCTTTAGTTCTTTGATAATAGGCGGCAGTCCGCCTCTCTCAACTTGTATTGTTGTACCGGAAAGCGGAATATAAGGCGCTCCCCCTATGCTGTAAGAGATACCGGCAGATGATGCCGACACTTCTACATCTAAAACCGTCGTAGTTAAAGATTTTACATATACCGTATAGTTAGAAATCTCCTGCGTAAAATCAGGCGACATAACAATATCATCGCCCGCCGCCGGCACGGATATTTCTATCAGTCTTTTTTCTTTCTGGACAATTAGCGTGTAATCCGTAGCCTGCGCTTCCGGGTCTTCCGGGCGTACTTGTATATTCACAGCCAAAGAAGTTCCCGAAGCCATAGCCCCGGAAGATGGCGCTGTAATAAACCCGCCTATCAGTTTTACAGGGGCATCCGCGCCAATGGAATACCAGATTTCCGCGCTTTCCGCCGCTATAGGCGTTATGAATACTCTGTCTATGTCTGTACCAACAGCAAGCGTGTAGTCTTGGGTGTCGATAAGGTTGTCCGGCACCGCCGGGTCTATCAAAGCGGTAAGTTCATCGCCGTCCGCCGTATTTTTTCTTACCACAAGCCCTGTAAGTATGTTGTTCGTGTCCAGTTTGTGGAGGGTTAGCGTGTAGTCCGTAGATTGAACTTTTGTGTCCTGCGGGCGTACTTGCATTCTTACATCGATAGAGTCGCCCGGGCTCAAAGCCCCGGAAGACGGTGCTGTAAAAGCGCTTTCCGTGAGTTTTGCCAGACTATCCGTACCAACGGAGTACCAGATTTCCGCGCCTTCCGCCGCTGTAGGCGCTATGATTACTGAATCTGTGTCCGTGCCGACAGCAAGCGTGTAGTTTGTTTGTTTGCTAAGATTATCCGGCACAGCGGGTTTTATGCTGCCGGTAAGTTCATCGCCGTCTGCTTTATTTTTCTTTACAGAAAGCGCTGTAAGTTTATTGGTTTTGTTTGTGTCTGGTTCGCGCGCAACAGTTACAAGGTACGCAGCGCTCTTGTCGTCTTTGGTGGTTACTCTTATGCTTATAGTTTTTTCCGCGCCGGCGTTAAGATCTTCCAATGTAAAACCATCTGGGCTTGTCTTAAACTCCACAGCGCCCACCGCATACTCAACGCTATCTACTTTAGTGCCGTAAGACCACTTAATTTGCGCCGTATTTTCTGTTACATCCGCCGGTATCTTAACGTTATAATTGCGCGTTTTGGGCATAAAACTCTCCAGGTAATTTTTATTAGCGACATTAACGCTAAGTTCAGACAGTACCGGTGAAGATTCAATGTCGTCAATGTCCGACTTGCATGCCGTAAAAATCAGCACTGGAATTAAAAGAGCGGTTAGTGCTACTATCGCCCGCTTCCATACCTTTAATGTACTTGTTCGGTAACCAGAACAAGTCTCCGCAAAATGCTGCGCATTTTGTTTGCTTGTTGTTCGTAAACTAAAGTTTCCGGACAACTTTAATAAATTTCTTGTTTTCAACATAAACTCCTTGTTGTAAAAATTATCTTTAGGGAAAGGAAGCACTGAAAAATGCTCGTTAGCATTTTTCAGTGCAACTACAACCATAAAACTACTCAAGCCACTGCGTAATGACAACCAGCCCGTCGCCGTCCCGCACACCGGCTTTGCCGCCGGCGTTAGTAAAGTGGAAAGATGTACTTGTGCATAAACCGTCGTCTGTACCCGATGATGTTTTGATGTAGCCGGAACCGCCGCCGCCGCCTAGTCTGCCGGTGCCTGTTTGGTTGGCACGCCCGCCGTAATAACCGCCGCCGCCGCCGCCGCTGCCGCTAAAACCAGTGTCGCTGCCGGCATTAGTCTTTACCGCGTATTGTCCCTGATATTCCGTGTTGCCGTTGGGGGTATTACCCACCCAGCCTGCGCCGGTATCAGCCTGCGGTTTTCCCGGAGTAGACCCGCTTTGCCCCATAAATCCGTTGCCGCCTGGTCCTCTGGCACCTCCGCCGCCGGCACCGCCGTTCCCGCCGGTGCCTACATTGCTATGGTCGATGACGCCTTTGTCCGGCGATGAGCCGCCCCCGCCGCCGGCAACTATTATTCTGCTGTGTGCGTCATTGCGAACAAAACGGACATCGGACGCATCGCCCCCGGCACCGCCCGTGCCGGCAGTGCCGCCTCCGCCTTTGCCGCCTTTGCCGCCGCCATTCCAGCCGCCGGCTGTGGGGATTGTTGAGGCGGTTATATTCTGACCTTGCTTTCCTACATTTATATAGAAGACATTGCCAAGACCCAGATCTATTTCTCCATAAGAATATCCGCCCTTGCCTCCATATTGTATCTTTCTGTTTCCAGTGAAACCGCTAACAATATTTGACTGCCCATTTCCAGTGTTCGCGCCTTGCGCACCCCAGACCTCAATTTTATAACTGCCGGCAGCGGGTGCTGTCCATGGTTGTACCGCGCCTGTTGCCGTAAACTCGTATTTAATAAAATTGCGAAAGTGTATTAGCAAGGTGTACTCTGTATCCGCCTCTTCACTGTCGGTGGGGTGAACCTTAACCTTTAGTTCTTTGTTAACAGGCCTCGTTTCGCCTACCGGAACCTGTATGGTTGTACCGGAAATCGGAATATAAGGCACGCCCCCTATGCTATAAGAGATATCGGCAGAAGATGCCGATGCTTCTACATCCAAAAACGGTTCTGTAGATTTTACATATACCGTATAGTTAGAAATCTCATGCGTAAAATCTGGCGACATAACCACATCCTCCCCCGCCGCAGGCACAGAAATTAACACCGTCCTAACATCTTTCTGGACAGTTAGCGTGTAGTCTGTATCCGGCGCTTCCGGGTCTTCCGGGCGTACTTGTATATTCACAGCCAAAGAGGTTCCCGAAGCCATAGCCCCGGAAGATGGCGCTGTAATAAACCCGC
>JAIROZ010000154.1 GCA_031257255.1 Spirochaetaceae bacterium
TCAAAGTCGGCGGTTTTTTCGTCCATCTTGGTTACGATGACGGCGCGGGGTTTCTTGCGCTCTTCGAGGTTGCGCCAGAGTTTGATGGTTTCTATCTGAACGCCGGCGCGTCCGTCCACAGTGAGCGCGGCGAACTCCGATGCGCGGAAGGCGAGTATCACCTCGCCGGTAAAGTCCGAAGCGCCGGGCGTGTCGAATAGGTTGACCTTAACGCCGTCCCGTTCAAACGAAGCAAGGGATGTCCGTATCGAAATTCCGCGTTCAAGTTCGTCGGGGGCATTCATCCCCACGGTCTTTCCAGACCCCACGACTTCCGTCTTGGCTATCGCTCCGCCGGCAAAGAGCAAACTTTCAAAAAGTGTGCTCTTTCCCGTCCCGCCATGCCCTGCAAGGGCTACATTCTTGATAGATTCCATTTGTGCCATAGATAACACTCCCGCTTCAACTTTACCCGGAATTCAGAGAAATGAGTAGACCCGTCAACTCATCTTTGGTGAGTCTGGATGATTAGGACCAAAATGTTTGAGAATCACCAGCGGCTCAACTGGGCTCACATTATGAACCGTTACGCCTTGCTTTGCCGTGTTCTCGCTCACAAAAAATTCATCGGTGCTCTGCTGCCCAAAGCGCAGCAAGGTTGCCGCCTCGATAGTCCATTTGTTCAGAGTTCCGCGCCCTTGTGTACAAATTAAGCCATAGGCCGCGCCGTCTTTGACGGTAACGCTTTCGCCGGGGTTCACTGTAAGTTCTTTGGCGCTAAAATAGTCGTTGGCATAAGAAACCCATTTTTCTTCGTGTGCCTTGTCTTTCGCGTGAACGACAGGCGGGCGGAAATAGTGTTTCTTGTAATCTGGGTCGATATTTTTCTCCCAATCAAGCAAACTAAAAATGTAATCTATGTCATCTTTTTTATCGGGGGGACATTCGTCAACTAAAAAATGACGCGGGTAGATTTCTCCCGATACTACATTTTCCTGAACGGAGTTTACATCGGAATTCCATTGCGGCTCATAGGTGAGCACGGAAGCCGGAGCGTGGATAACGCCCGCCGGAGTATACCAGCCTGTTCCCAGCGTTACACGGTATGCCCGCGAAAGTTCTGTAATTCTTGTATCGCCTTTGTTGTAATCGCGCAGACGCTGTTTTACATCTTCCGGTTTTGTCGAGGGGTCAAAGCCGAAATATGTCGCGTTACATTCGCCAAAATGATTGTTGTACTGCGGCGGAAAATAGTAAGACTCCGGTTTGCCGAGTTTGCCGACTTTTGCCGCATGTTCAAACATAAGGTGTACATGATGAAAAAGCGGGTTAAAGAAATCGAAAAATTTTGAATACATGGGCCAGCCGGAATATTTTTTTATAAGTTCTTCGCCTACAATTTCTTTGCCTAAAATATCTATTGCTTCTTTGAGCGTGAATTTTTCGTCCGTTGAATAATCGACATTGACATAACTCAAGCCTTCGTCTGCCGCCGCAAGCGGACCATTTTGCGCGGGAATAGTGGACGAAAACCACCGCTCTTTGATGGAGCCGCGCTCAAGTCCATAAGCGTAATAATCGTTCGGATGCAGTTTGAGCCGCCCGCCCGCCTTGCCGAAAGGACGCGGTACAAACACCGGATGCAGCCGGAATATGCCGCCGCCTTTTTCAAAAACATTTTCTACAAGTGATTTGTTTGCCATCAAATAACTCCTTTTTGTATGCCGATATTTGCATAACGCGCTGTGGTACCTGTCTGCACAATAGCATAGGCTTTTTTTGCGTAATCGTAAAAATCAAAACGCTCTATAAGATGAAATTCCTTGAACGCCTTGCAAAAATCGCGTTCCTTTAATATCCGCTCAAAGTTTGACCAGATTTCCGGTGTTGGTTCGTCCGGGCGCGGCTTCATCAGTGTTACGGGATTTGTAACAAAGTTGTCCAGCGGGAAAAATTGCAGCAGCGCGTCAAGCAATGTGTCAACGGGAACGCCGTCCAGCCTGACCAGACGCTGAGCGCCGGCAACGGCGGGATAATTCGCGTCAGCAAGCACGATGTAATCGTTGTGCCCCATCTCCATGATAATCTTCATAAGACAAGGACTAATAACAGGGGGTATATTTCGTAACATACGAACTCCTTTTGGGTAAGGAAGCGCTGATATAGTCCGCAGATTACTCAGGTGGATTTATATAAAAATCTGCTTAATCTGCGGACAACTTCAGAATACCAACGCCTTATTTAGTGATGATTTCAACAGTTATCGGAATGTTTGCCGGAACACTCTGACCGTCGATAAATTTCTTTGCGGTTTCCACGGCGGTCTCGCCCATTAAAACCGTTTTTTGCTCTACAGTGAACAGCATCTCGCCTTTTTGCACGGCGGCTTTCGCATCCGCGCCCGCGTCAAAACCGGTAACCAGAATATCCGTACCGGGAATTTTGCCCGCCGACTTTACGGCGGCAATAGCGCCGAGCGCCATCTCGTCATTCATTGATACAATCGCGTTGATGTCAGGATTTCCGCGCAGGATATTTTCCGTTACGGTAAGCCCCTGGTCGCGGTTGTAATTCGCCGTCTGCGTTACTACCGGCACAATGCCCGCCGTGTCAAGCGCCTTTTTGTAACCCGCCATGCGCTCAATATTGCTCGAAGACCCCGGAACACCTTCCAGTACCGCGACAACCGGCGTTTTCCCGCTCGCTTTTATCGCGGCAACAAACGCCTCGCCGGCCTTCTGCCCGGCGGCAATGTTGTCGGTACCGATGAAAGTGTCGATTTCAACTCCATCAACTTTGCGGTCAACAGCGATGACTTTGATTCCCTTGGACTTTACTTCGCGGATGGTAGGAGCTACCGCCGCCGAGTCTGCCGGGTTCACGATGAGAACCTTAATGCCTTTGCTTAGCAAGTCCTCAATGTTTTTTGTCTGCGTTGCCGGCTCGTCATTGGCATCGGTTACCATAACCGATACATTGATTGCCTTTGACTTTGATTCCGCGCCGTCTTTCATTGACGCGAAAAACGGATTGTTCAGCGTGGAAAGCGAAAAGCCCACATCCGTTTTTCCGCCGCTTCCGGTACACGCGGCAAAAGCGCCTGCGGCACAAATAAGCGCCGCAAATTTTAGTATGTTTTTCATACAACCTTCTCCAGAAATTTCTGAAAATTATTTTCCGTTCAACGAACGGACATTAAACTTTTGGATAACCAAAAGCGTTAATGCAAAACCCAGCCCTGATTATCGTCCCCTGTCGCTTAACACAGCAAGCAGAATGACAAAGCCCTTGATGACATTCTGATAGTATGCAGACACGCCGATGATATTTAATCCGTTACTCAATATCGCAATGATTAAAACACCGATGACGGTGCCGTAAATTTTCCCGCGCCCGCCGGACATTGATGTGCCGCCCAAAGCGGTCGCGGCAATAGCGTCAATTTCGTAGCCGGTGCCGAGCGTAGGCTGCGCGGAACCGAGCCGCGACAGCAAAATCAATCCGGCAAGCGCCGACATAAGCCCTGCCGCGCCGTAAACAAACAATTTTGTGCGGACTATGTTCACGCCCGCAAGCCGCGCCGCCGCCGAGTTGCTGCCTACCGCATAGATACGCCGCCCCAGCGTGGTTTTTTGCAGGATAAAATAAAATGCGGCAAACATTGCAAGCAAAATCCATACAGGAATAGGCACTTTCAAAAAATAGCCGGTGCCTACTCCGGCAAGTACTCTTTGGTCTCCCAAGCCGGAAATAGGATAACCGCCGCCGTAAACCAAACAGAACCCGCGATACACGCTCATCGTAATAAGCGTTGCAATAAAAGGCTGCAAACGCCCCACTGTAATAAGCGCTCCGTTTATCACGCCGAAGCCTGCGCCCAAAGCCAGCATAAGCGGAATGGCAAGAAATTCGTTCATTCCGCCTTTCAAAAAACCCGCGCCGAGCATTGCCGCAAGCCCCAACGCCGCGCCGACCGAAATATCGATGCCCCCTGTCAGGATGACGCATGTCATACCAAAGGCGATAACTCCGTTAATTGATGCCTGCCGCAGTACAGTAAGCATATTGTCAAATGTGCGGAATTCCGCGCGCACGGTTCCAATGATGATGACCAGCAGCACAAGCGCGATAAGCGACCCTTGCGTCCGCAAAAAGTTTTTTATTTTTATATTCACAAAGTGCCTCCCGTACAAAGAACCATAACATTTTCCTGTGTCGCGTCCTTGCCGTCAATAAAGCCGCCGATGCGCCCTTCGTGTATTGCCATGACGCGGTCGCTCATTCCGATAACTTCGGGCAATTCAGAAGAAATAAAAATTGAAGCAATGCCCTGTTCCGAAAGTTCATTTATAATAGAATAGATTTCTGTTTTTGCGCCGACATCCACGCCGCGAGTCGGTTCGTCAAGAATTAGCACACGCGGATTAGCGCAAATCCACTTTGCCAGCACGATTTTCTGCTGGTTGCCGCCGGAAAGTTCGCCGGCATTTTGCTTTGCCGATGAACATTTTATAAGCAATTTCTGAATTTGCGCCGCCGCCAGATTATTCTCTTTTGAGGAATCGAGAACGCCGTAACGCGAAACCGTTTTTAGATTATTTAGAGCGATGTTTATATCAATCCCGCACGAAAGCATAAGCCCTTCAAGTTTGCGGTCTTCGGTAATAAAAGCGATTCCATTTTTTATCGCGTCCGCCGGATTTCTAATAGACACCTCTTTCCCATCAATATAAATCGACCCTGAATCGGCGGGAACCGAACCGAAAAGAGCGTGCATAATTTCCGTCCTGCCCGCCCCCATAAGTCCGGCGACTCCAAGCACCTCGCCTGCGCGCACGGAAAAATTTATATCGTTGAATAGTCCGTGTTTTGTAAGCCCCTTTACTTGAAGAAGAGCGCCGCCGATTTTTGCCTTACGCGGAGGGAAACGCACCTCGATATCGCGCCCTATCATCATGCGCACTACATCTCCCATACCGGTCTCGCTGATTTTCTTTGTGCCGATATATTGCCCATCGCGCATAACGGTTATGCGGTCGCAAATTTCAAATATTTCTTCCATACGGTGCGATATATAGATAATTGAAACGCCTTTTGCTTTTAACTGCGCTATAACCTTAAAAAGTTCTTTTGTCTCATGCGGAGAAAGCGCCGCCGTAGGTTCATCCATAATGAGGGCATTACAATCCGCTAAAAGCGATTTTGCGATTTCTACCATCTGCTGCTGCCCCACAGAAAGTTCGCGCATAACGGCATTCGGGCTTATGTTTACGCCAAGTTGAGAAAGTGTTTCGCTCGCCTTTGCGGTCATCGCTTTTTTGTCCGCAACACCAAACAGCGCCGGACCTTTTAGCATCTCTTTGCCCATAAACATATTTTCTTCGACCGTTAAGTCATGCATGGTGTTAAGTTCTTGATAGATAAAAGAGATACCCGCCGCTTCCGCTTCTTTGGGATGAGAAAAATCGACATGCTTGCCGTTGATAAGCACCTCGCCTGCGTCACGCTTGTAAACGCCGGTAAGCACCTTCATTAGTGTGGATTTGCCCGCGCCGTTTTCTCCCATGAGCGCGTGAACTTCACCGTCTGTTACCGAAAAATGCGCATCTTGCAACACCTTTACGCCGGAGAACGATTTGCAAATTCCATTCATCTCTATGCGCATACTTATTGGTTGCATCTTATTGCGAACTAAAGGAATTTGTCAAGCGAGTTGTTTGTTTACATATTGAGTTTACCAGCGTTTATCCCGCGCTCGCCTGCGTCTACCCGCTCACAGGGGGCTTGCGTTTTTTTACGCCTTATGTAGTCTGCTCTCATAATGAATATTAAACTTTTGTCCCAATACCCCCCCCCCCCCCGTTAGACTATAGGTACATACATAGCATAGATTTCTCTATTCCGCTCTGGGAGCGGGTTTCGGGGGAGAGGGCTGCCCGTAGGACAGTGGGTAGTGAGCAGTGGGTAGTGGGTAGAGCCCACTCAAATAGAAATACAAATTCTAGCGGCGCTATCAGCGTTAGACAACATATATCGGCTAAAACAGATTTTCCTGACGGTAGAAACCGGTTTACAAATAGGACGGGAACTGTCCACTGTTCACTGTTCACTAATTATGGTTTTTTGCCTTCGTTTGAAGGCAGGAATCGCTAATCGCCGCCAACTTGGCGCGATGGGCGCACGCGCTCCGTAGGGAGGCGTTAATATAACCGGTTTCCGGTTTTGTACCGGTATCGGTTGTTGGTTTCTGGTTTCCGGTTTTGAGTACGGCATATCAGTACTAACGATGTTATCTGCGCTAGTACTTGGTTCGCTGCCTGAACCTACCGGCAACCGGCAACTGGCAACCGATAACCGATAACCGGAAACCAACAAGGAGTTTACTATGAAAGTAAACACAAAAAAGAGAAGCAGTGTTCTGCTTCTAGCGGCAGCCGCCGTTCTTATGACGGCGGTATTGATTCTGGCGGGCTGCCCCGGCGCGGATGATGATGACACAAAAGGCAATAAAGCCGGGGGTACATTCACCGTTACCTTTAATGCCGATGG
>JAIROZ010000022.1 GCA_031257255.1 Spirochaetaceae bacterium
CCGAAACTCTGCGAACTTTGCATAAACATTGACGGCGATTTTTCCAAATTAGACGCAGAATGCAAAAATCTTAACCCTTTCGGCGCTGAAATCCGCTATCCCAATGAACTTGCCGCCGATGAACCGGTGGCAAAAGCGGCGATAGAAAGAGCGCAAAAAATATACGATTTTTGCACGGCAAAAATCGGCATAAATGGGAATTGAGCCGCCTTTTTATCCCTCGCGCTCCCTGGAGATGGAGCAAGTCCCTGTCCGCCCTTCTTAGGGAACGCTGATTAAATTGACTATAATCAGCGCCGCCCTATTGTAGTTTCTCACTTTGTTACGAAACTACAGGGAAAGTAGCACTGATTAAATCCTCGATTGGATTTAATCAGTGCTTCCTTAGGGAAACGCCGGTAAACTCGATGCCCTAAACACGCCTCTCGTTATTTCCGATAAAAAACATGAGGGGAAAAAATGATAAATGCGATAACCTTACAGATTCCGGGGGCTGCCGCAGCAGTGGGCGGTGTTCAGGCGGCGGCGGGTACAAAAACGGCAATAGCCGTGCGCCCGTCTCACGCTATATACGCGCATTTTCAGCATGTTTGGGGAGTGCCCGCTCCCGATGGGGTAAACGGCGTTTCTGTAAGCAGGCTAAAGATACTCGATTCGATGATAGAAAGAATGAGGCAACTGCGTCAGAACCGCCCGAATGTAAACTCAGCGCCGGACGAAGGCGGCGCGGCGGCGCGGCTCGACAAACTGATAGAAATGCTAAACCGCAGCCTTAATATGGAAGACGCGCAAATGCGGCAGCAAGGCAGTCTTCCATACAAAAATGCGCTTAGTCCCGGCGCGGGCGCTTTTTTTAGCCTGAATGTATGATAAGTTCATTTCTTAAACCGAAATTCCGGGAAGGGCTTCCGTAAAATTAGCCTTTAGACTAATTTTTATATAAAATGAAAATCAACACGCGTCTTTGCCGCCTTATTATTGCTTTTTTTCTTATGCCGCCGTTGTGCGCCGCGGCGAAGGGAAAGGCGGACACTTCGGAAGTCAAGCCGCTTGATACCGAGTGGAAGATAGTCGTTACAAAGGCGGACGGCACCGCGTTGCCCGCATCCCGCGCTTCGGTTGCTACTTACTGGAACCGTGAACTTGAGCGTTCAATCCGTTATATCCGTTACAGGACGCGGGCGGACGGCGAACTCGAATTTTACAAAACCAATGAATGGCTAAAATCGCAGACTGCCGCCGCCAAGGCGGTGCGCACAAAGCAGGCGGAACGGGACGCCCTCTATTTTAAGGGGCTTGCGAACTGGCAATACCGTCAGCAGATAAAAAAAATTGACGCGGACATTCAGAAATTACGCGAAACCTTAAACGAAGCGGAGGAAACCGAGCCGCTTATCGAGCCGCTTCCTAAATTCACTCTGGAAGGACGGAACATCCCCACCGGAGAATTCCCGGAGCCTCCGCAGACTGGGGCAGAGTACATATATTGCGTAACTCACAAAGCGGACGGATTCATTACCAGTAATCTTTCTGTATATCATGAACGCATATATATTGAATTAAGGCTGTGGGCAATGTACTCAAAATCATATATATATTCCGACAGCATTATATTTTCTTTGGAAGATATGAACGAAGCGAGCGATGAAATTATTACGCGGCTTATTGACGCAATGACGGGCGTATATCCTACATCTCTTACAGTGGCGGCGGCGGGGCGGCAAGATGCGGTAATTGTGGTAGACGATGAATTTGCGGGGCAAGGGGAGAGCGGCATTATTCCCCGGTCGCCCGGCGAGGCGGAGGTAATGATATTTGAGCCGGGTTACGAAACGGCGCGGTGGACAACGCCGCTTGCCGAAGGCGAGCGCACAAGCCTGACGTTTATGCTTTCGGCGATTCCAACTATGGGTTTTGATATAAATACACGGAGAGAAATTGCCGCGTCTGTGTATTCCGGGGCGTTATATGTAGGTGAAGCGCCTGTTCATATTGTTGACAGCGAAGAAAAGAACATGACTGTAAATGTTGTTACAAAAGAAGGCAAAACGGCGGGGGCAGTTTTTAAGATAAGCGAAAATCCTATAACGCTTAATCCGACTCAGCCGCCGCCAAAGGGGCGTGTAGAAAAATCGCGTAAAGGTTTTTACGGAGCGTGGGGGCGTTTATGGCTTGTTGTGCCGCTTACATGGCTTGCCGTAGGGCTTTCCGATTCTTATGTAAATGCCTACAACATGGCGGAAACGCGCACACAGGAGCAAGCCGACCGCGCAACCATTGTTTACTGGGCTGCCGGCGGCGTGGGCGTGCTTGCCGGCATTTTTCTGCTTGAATCACTGGTACGCTTTGTGTGGTACGGCTACCAAGCCGACCGTCAGGCAACGCCGCTGGATAAGTAGTTTCCCGCAAAGGACAGCGGAACTTTGTGTGAGATGACATTTGATAAGCGGCATACTGTCCGCGCCGGCGGCAGACTGTATTTCCACAAGAAACACAAAAGGAGGCGGAAAACACATCACCAAATTGACCGGCTATTACCGGACTTGTTCGTGTTACCGACAAGT
>JAIROZ010000029.1 GCA_031257255.1 Spirochaetaceae bacterium
TGGTTCAAAATGAATATATAGACGAAATGTCAATAGAACAGGCTGTCCTGTATTGTACCGGCGCAAACCTCACTTTTGATACGCTTCTGGAAAACTATCCTTCCGCCATGCTTAACAAAGCATCATCATATTCTTTTAATAAAAGCATTTCCGGTGTAATAAATGGAAATACATATACTTTTTACCCGATAAATATTTCTAATATTACAAACAATAGGAATACCAAAGGAATATTCATTTTTCAGTACAATCAAAACATAAATATTCCGCAAAAAGGAATACTGCTCGAATCGCACAATTCATGGATAAATACAACAGCCCCGCTTTCCATCACACTTAAGAAGCCCTCCAACTTAAACAACACAATAAATGTTCAACTATATATACTGGAAATATAAACCGGATGGGCTATGAAAAAACCGGGCTATCTTAGCGCTCTAAATAACGAACAACTGGAAGCGGTGCTCCACGAAGGCAGCCCGCTTTTGATTCTTGCCGGCGCGGGTTCCGGCAAAACACGGGTAATTACCACTAAAATTGCCTATTTGATACGCGAAGCGGACATTCCGCCGGCTTCCATATTAGCCGTTACTTTTACCAACAAAGCCGCCCGCGAAATGGCGGGACGCGCCTGCGCGATAGACGAACGCGCCGGGCAGGTTATGATGAGGACTTTCCATTCTTTTGGCGCGTGGTTTCTGCGCCGTTATGCGGACGAGGCGGGACTTGTACGCAATTTTACGATATATGATGAGGAAGACTCGCGTTCTCTTGTATCAAAAGTTATATCAAACTTTGAAACCGCTCTTTCCCGCTCCGGTGCCGCCAAGTCGGATGCCAAAATGTTTGCGCACGGCATAGCGCTTGCCAAGGACTATTTGTACACTCCGCAGGATGCCCGCCTGAGTTTGATAAACCACCTAAAGGATTTTCCAAAGATATATTCAGGATACGAGCAGGCATTGTCGCAAAGCGGCAACGCCGATTTCGGCGACCTTATCAAAAAGCCGGTCGAAATATTAAAGGATAACGCGCATATTGCCGCTTATATACGCGGACGCTTCCGTATCATTCTTGTTGATGAATATCAAGACGCTAATACCGCTCAGTTTGAACTCCTTAAAGCATTGTACGGAAATACCGGTGATACTCCGCCGTATCTGTGCGTGGTAGGCGATGACGACCAGTCGATTTACAGATTCCGCGGCGCGGAAGTAAAAAATATTTTACAATTCCGTGAACAGTTTGAAGGAGCGCAGCAAATTAAACTTGAACGCAATTACCGCTCAACGCAGGAAATTTTGAGTCTTGCCAATTCGGTTATCGCGTACAACAAAGGGCGTCTTGGCAAGACGCTGAGCGCAGAGCGCGGCGCGGGTCAGACGGCGCGTTTAATCCGTGTTGATACTCAGGAAGACGAGGCATTGTTCTGCGCCAACTTAATTAAGAAAGCGGTAAAGGACGGGGCTAAGTACTCGGACTGGGCTATCCTATACCGCACAAACGCGCAGTCGCTGGGTTTTGAAGCCGAATTCCTGCGCGAAAAAATTCCATACAGAATTATCGGCAGCCTGAAATTTTACGAACGCGAAGAAATAAAAGACGCGCTCAGTCTGCTCTCTTTTACAGTAAACCCCCGCGATGAAGTATCATTCAGGCGGATTGTAAATAAACCGGCGCGGGGCATTGGCGCGACATCTTTAGAAAAAATTATTAGCGCCGCCGAAGCGCACGCGCTGGAAATAGATACGCCGGAAGCGGAACGCTGGAATTTGGAAATTGCTTGTGTATCGCAAAAAGATACATTAGGCGCAAAGGCAAAAAAAGGTCTGGAAGAATTTTTATCCGCAATAAGCCATGCCCGCGCTCTTTTGGAAGGCGGACTAAGTGTATCAAAATCTGATATATCAAAATCTGATATATCAAATTCCGGTACATCAAAAACTGATACATCAAAATCCGGCGCGTCTTCAAAAAGCAAACGCTTAATACGAGGCGGCGAGGGGCTTGCCGTCTGCATAGCCGCCCTCCTGAATGATTCCCGCCTTGCCGAACATTACCACGAGGAAGATGACGGCTCCGGGCAGCGGCTCTCCAACTTGCAGGAATTGGCAAACGGCGCGGTGCTTTTTCCGCTGTCCGCCGCCGGGCTCATCTCATTTTTGGACAGAATCGAACTGGACAAGTCGCTCGAAACAGAAGAAAATGCCGAAGCGTACGACCGCGTAAACCTTATTACATTGCACAACACGAAGGGCATGGAATTCCGGCGGGTTATCATAAGCGCCTGTGAGCAGGGGCTTTTCCCGCGCAACGACAAAAAAACCGAAGACCTTGAAGAAGAACGCCGCCTTTTTTATGTGGGCGCTACCCGCGCAATGGACGAACTGTACTTTACCTGCGCGGACTCCCGCCGCGTCTTTGGCTCTTACGAATACCAAAAGCCCTCTATCTTCCTAAAAGAAGCGGACGAAGACTTTTTAGAAACGATAGACTTGCGCTCAGGCTGGAAGGGCGGACGCGCCTCAGCATGGGAGGCAGGGAAGGCGGCGCATCAGCGTGTCCGGCAAGCGATGGGAGAAAACCGCGTCATCGTAGGCGGCACTCGCGCCGTTATCCGGCGTTCCAGTGACGGGCGGTGGACTTTAGGCGACAGGCTTTTTCATGATGACGAGGGTTACGGCGAAGTTTGCGCGATAAGCGAAACTGATGATGGTCCCGTCATCAAGGCGCGGTTTGAAACGGGACGCGAGCGAAATTTTTTAAGCGAGGCGCAGAGCGGTTCTTTTATGAAGGTGCTTGATTGATATGGCGGCAAAAAAACTAACGCTAAATATGGCGCTCCTTGCCATTATCGCCATTTTGCTTGTCATTATTGCGGCTGTTACCATTACCGCATTTGCCGGCGGCAAAATGACTTCCGCACAAGACGGCGCCCCCCCTACGGCAACCCCTGCCGAAACGCAAGCCGGCAAGCCTGCCGCCGGTGATACCTCCGATGTGCGAATGTGGACGGGGCTGGGGCGCTTACGCTGCCCGCTCAAGCCGGCGCATGGCGAGACTTCCGCGCCAACAGCGGTGCTCACTATCACTTTTTATTACAACCGCGCCGATGCCGCCTTTACCTACGAACTTGCCCGAAGCAACGCCCGCTTCCGCGAGGAAACCCGCGCCCTCTTTGCCTCCATAGACCGCAATTCAGACCTTCTCTCCAACGAAGACGCGCTAAAAAAAACACTGGAACGCCGCTTTAACGCCCCGCTCCGTCTAGGCAAAACCGGCACTCTCATTTTTTCGGACTTTGTAATTATAGATTAGATGTTTGCTCATTGCCGCATCTTTTCTTCGCAATCCAGCCGCCGTATTTACGGAAGGCAATGCGGCAATAGATTTACGAAATCATCACCTTCAGGCGCGGTGCTTGCGGAGAAAACGGCGGAGGGGATTTATCATCCAACCATAATTACGCATTTACAAATTTCCTCGTAAAACAAATATAATGCCCGAAACACCTGTAATAGCAAATAATACAAATATTATACAGAATAATATTCTATAGCTTTGTAAGTTCTGTAGAATATAGTCTGAACGAAGAAGTTTTGTTTTCTTTTTTTCTTTTCTAAATATCATAAAATCTTTTCCAAATTTTTTAGTATATTTCTTTTCAATTTGTATTATTGAATTTTCAGCCATTTTGACTAGATTTTTTGTTCTACTATCAAGCAGATAAAAAACAACAGAAAAGATAACAATGGAAATGCATATAGCAAGTTTGAAGGGACATAAACTGTTTTTTGATTGAGAAACCGTAAAGAAGCCGCCAATAAGAGCACATTCCAGTATTATGAAAAAGTTAAATACTTGTATCCTCTGATTAGCATGTAGTGAGAAATAATTCCATAATATATTGTAGAAATCTTTCTCACTCAATTTATTATCTATCATATTAAAAACCTTAGTATATTATATAGTATTTACTTCAAAAATTTTTAATTTATGTTTGTTTGGTAAATCATTTTGAAAAACACAGTTAATATTTATTTTGTTGATACCATTTTTATTTATTTCTCCGTTAAATGTTGCCGATTTATTTTTCAAATATGTATCATCAATTATTAACGATGCTCCTTGTGCTAAATTAAAGAAATCATTTAATTTATTATTTATATTATTAAAATAATTTATCATTTCTTCATCAGTCAAATAAATAAACCATTTTATAGTTTTTTTATCATCATTAAATGATGCAAGCCTAAATAAATCATTAAAAATTTTACCTGCTTTTTGGGGTTTAGGGCTGTTTTTATGCGATGGTATTTTCCTGTCGTATTTACATTCCATTACCAGCCCATTTTTCTTACAGTTTGGCGGTATATAAGCATCAACTTTTCTGTTGCCATTTTCGTTGAGATTATATTCTAATAAAATTTCATGTGGTTTATAATGATTAAACATAACCAATGAAGCAAAAAATGTATATGTTACATTTCTTTCTGTCGTATAAACATTATTATCAAAACGTTCTTTTAGCAAATTGTAAAAATCAAAAGCCATTTTTTCCATTTATTTCTATCCTTAAAACCTATACCGCGTCCTTATTTTTGCCGCACGGATTCTTTTGCCTTCATCACCTTCGGGTATGGTGTCTGCGGAGAAAACGGCGTGGCTTGTGCCGACAGTTAGCGCAAAAGGTATCAGACATCTTTTGCTTTGTCTCTCATTTAATTTTGTTTGCATAATTTTCTGTAAACCTTTGGGCGGCTTCATAATACCAATTGGTTTTTTGTGTTGTGTAATAATTTGTCCAAGAACAGTTTTGAACCTGTCTGACTCTTCCATTTTCAGATTTATTGCTCGTGTATTTTAATACAATTTTATTATATGGGATAGATTGCGCCATATAACAAAAATGAGGCGCATAATAGGAACTGGCAAAGAGGATTATTTCGGTATTGCTATCAAATTTTCCAGAATCTTCTTGTAGATGGTTAATATCATTCCAACCAATATCATCTGTCCGTATTGCATAGTTTGGCGCGTTGGGAGAATAGGTAATATCGTATGCGGGAATTTTAAAATCCGCCCTGATAATTCCCCAACCAGCAGAAAGTATATAAAAACGGTTGCCAAATACATGGTAAAGGTCTCTGTAAATTACATGGCTATATAACTTGTATGCCGGAACAAGGTCAGGTTCATTTTGTTCCAGAACTAAATCACGCCATGTTTTAGTTGTGCCGGGTATTCTGTCATCAGGTTTATAGAATATGACACCATCTTGCGACACCATTCGCGGAGATGCTAAAAACTTATAGTATTTGCCGTTATAGCAAAACCGGTCTCTGTTTTTTTTGCTGGAACAACATAATACCGGAATGTAATGTTTATTCATTTGTTATACCTCCGTTTGAATCAACAAACAAGCAAGAAATACCAGTTTTATCCTTTGCTAATTGCGGTAATTTTGCCCATAGTTTTCGATATTGTTCATAATTTGGTAAAGCGATACTGTATTTTGCATTGCTATTATCCATTTTTTGTAACAATTCTCCTAAGACCGCTAAAAAATAGTTTACGCGCATAGGATTCCTTGAGCCATGTCCTTTGACCTCTATAATCCAATGCTCTTTACCACGATGCGCGTCAATGTCAATGCCTGGATTTCTTCCCCAAGACACCTGTACAGTCCAATTTTCTTTTTCCAGATAGTTTTTTATTGAGGTTTTTATTTCATCCTCAGATAAGCCTTTGTAATCCGGTTCCATTTTAAACTCCTAT
>JAIROZ010000048.1 GCA_031257255.1 Spirochaetaceae bacterium
AACAATCCTGTTCCAGCCCCAACTCTTTAATGGCTTTATCTACAGCCTCTTTCTCTGTATGACCGTCAAATTCGTATGTCATAACAGCCTCCTAAATTAAGATTCCATTTATTTAGTGGACAGTGGGTAGTGTCCCCTATCCTCTACTACCACCCCTCCGCCTGCGCTTTCGGGAGGGCGGCGTTACTTTTTTTGCCGGACTTGAGCCGCCTGTCATTCCCATTTCGGCGCGTTTACTCTTTAAGTATTTATTTATAGCGAGTTGCTGCGCCATTGCCAGTATGTTGCTCGCAATCCAGTATACGAGCAGCCCCGAAGGTACATTGTACAAAATGAAGAAGAACATAATAGGCATTAGGTACATCATCATCTTCATTTGCTGATTGACCGCCGTGTCCGGTGTCTGCGTCAATTTTGAGTACACAAGTTGCGAGCCTACATAGATAAAGGGCAGTACGCGCAGGTCGCTCCAGCCCAAAAATGGGATAGTCCAGTTAAAATGCAGTATCGATTCGGGACGGGAAAGGTCGTCTATCCAGCCCGGAATAAAAAGCGCGTTCCGTAAGTCGAAGTGATTGTTAAACAAATTGTACATCGCTATAAATATCGGAAACTGTATCAGCAAAGGCAGACAACCCGCCATGGGGTTGTACTTTTCGCGCTTGTAAAATGCCGCCAACTCAGCGTTCAATTTTTGCGGGTTGTCCTTGTACTTCTCCTGCAATTCCTTCATTTTTGGGGCAAGCGCCTGCATACGAAGCGTCCCCTCCGATGACTTCTTGGTCAGCGGGAAAAGTATCAGTTTGACAACCAGTGTTACCAGAATGATGGCTACCCCGTAATTCGGCGCAAGCCGGTAGAAAATCGAGAGCATCCATTTTAGGACGCTTTCCAGCGGGCTAAGTACACCCCAAAAGCCGCTTGCGTTTGCAAGGCTTTCCAGCCGTGTGTCCCGCAGCCCCCAAGCGTTATCCGCGTTGTCGTAGCGGGCAAGCGCCTTTTGCGTTTTGGGACCAAGATAGAATTTGAAAGTATCTGTTGTACGGGTAGCCTTAACGGGCGGGCGCTCAATGTAGAGGCGGGAGGTCGAGGGGATGCCTTCGGCGCGGGGACGCTGGCTAAAGACCAGTTCGTAGGCGGTTTCGTCCGGCAGGGCAAAGAAAGTGAAGTACTTTCCGGCTATTGCCGCCCAACTTGCGTGGGCGCTTATGCGGGCGTCTGTGGTGTCGTTTACCTTTTGCTGTTTACGCTTGCCGTTTATGTAGGCAATGTAATGGCGGTATTCACTGCGCTCATCAAGCGCCTCGAATGCCGGTCCAATCTGAGGTCCAAAGGCAAGCGTGTAAGTACAGCCGTTAAAATTAGGCTCTATGCCCGCCGCCGCCCCGTCTACAGTGATGTCCAGTTGGAACATATATTCATTCGGGTAGAAGGTGTACCTTTTGATAAGCCTGAATACCGAAGCCGCGCCGCCCGGTGTCATAAAGTCGCGGTAGAATTCGATGATATGTTCCGAAACGCGGGTTACCGCGAAAAAGGCATCCACAGGCGCGGCATTTTTATCGCCAAAGGCAAGACTAAAGGCGCGGTCTGACTCGCTGCCTGTAAGTATCATTTCCAGCCCCTCAGAGCCGCCGCCCGCCGCGTGTTCCTTCAGTTTGAAGGACTCAATATCGCCCCCTCTGTTGGAAAGCGTTACCGCAATAAGGGGCGTTTCCACAATTATCAATTCTTCAGTTTGAGGGAATTCCGCCGCTAAAGATGCTGTCTGCGCCGTTGTTTCGGCCGCTGCTTGCTGCGCCGCTGTTTGCTGCGCCGCTGCTTGCTGCGCCGCGTCTGACGCGCCGGTATTGGCGGGCAGGCTACCGTCTGCCGGAACCGGCACCGGAGCGCCTGTGGTAAGCGGCGGGGGCGCTTCCCGCATCTGTTCTGTCCTGACAGCCTGAGCGCTTTGGCGGGTCTGCGGGAAGAATGTGAATTGCACGAAGTAAAAGCCTATAAGCACGACTATCGAAAGAACTATCGCCAAAAGTGTATTTTTTTCCATTATGTTTCCTTGTTTGTTTGCGGCACCGGGTCATAGCCCCCCGCATGAAACGGATGACAGCGGAGCAGCCTCCGCGCCGCCAGATAAACTCCCCGGACAAAGCCATGCCTTTCTACCGCCTCGTACGCATACACGGAACAACTGGGATAAAAACGGCAGCGGGGACGCAGGTGCGGCGATATAGCCAACTGGTAAAAACGTATCAATAAAAGCGCGAGATTTTTTAGCGGCGTTTTCAAAGAAAGCGGTTGAGCGCACACGGTTGTAATCATTCTTTCCTAGTGTAAGATAAGCGGCGGTTATTGACAAGGGGACGCCTTATAGATAAAAAACATAAAGATTACTATTAAAATATGAAACCCCTCCTTCTGGCGCTGTTCTGTACAAGTTTTTACCTTCCTTGCCTTTTTGCCCAAACGCAAGACACAGCGCGGGTATGGGAAGAACAAAGATACAAAGCCCTCCGCGATAAACTAAGAGAATTACAGATTGAATTTGAAGAACGCCCTCTTTTAGAAGAATACGGGGTTTTTGGCGCGACCATTGCCGTAAAGACCGGAAAGAGAAACGCTGAATTTGCCGGAGAGCGGTTTATCCTTGCCGTTCCGGCACTCTCTACAGAGGAAGCGGCGCTGCTTGCGGACGGCATAGAACCGGCGGAATTTTCGTTTGCCCAGGAAACGGCATTTGAATTCCTTGCGCTGGCACAAGAGGAAGAATTTGCGGCAGAAGTATTTTTTCTCGCCGATTGCTGGACGCGGATTGATGTTCCCGGCTCGGAAGATTCATGGTTTGCGGCGTGGACTGATATGCTTGCGGACGCTGACGGTATTCCGGCAGTTATCATATATTTTGACGCGCCGCTGCCGGGGAAAGACCCCATTCTGGATATAAGCGCCGGACGCGGACGCACACCGCTTGCTTATGTCCGCCGTTTTACCTCATTTTTACGAGCGACCTTATCGGGCGCGTCTGACGGAGCGCCTGCGCAACCACCGCTTGCTCAACTATCTCTGCTAACAAAAACGCAGGATTCGGATTTTAGCCAAAGCCGCGCCGTCCGCGCCCGTCTTGCCGATGATTACGGCGACAGCGCCATCACGCTTTTTTTATCGGCTTTAGTTCTATCTGAGGATGAAATTAAAGCCGCAGATGCCGGTATTCATTCAAAGGAATTTGCGCGGCTGTTTGCCGGATTTGCGCCGGCGGCGCTCGAAACCTTGCGTCAAACGACCGCCGGCGCAAATGATATTAACTATTTGGCTTTTAGTTTTTCCGGTAAAAACATTACTTTGAGCGGGCGTAATGTTGTCTTTGCCGCGCTGCTCTTTTTTACGCTCATATTTAGCATCTTATTTTTTGTTTGCCGGAAAACAAAAAAAATCCCCGTTATTTGCGCCGGAATTGCCGCCGCGCTGCTGTTTTGCATATTCATTTTCTCCTCCCCCGGCGGCACTGCCGCAGACAATACGCGCAATTCCGGCAATTTTATTCAGGCAGATGCGGAAGGCATGCTCTCGGTTAAAATTTCCGCAAAACCGTACCTGCGCCGTGTTCCGCTCACTCTTACAATAGCAAGCGCCAAGGAAGCGCTTTTTTACCGCATAAGTTTAGAACAAATTACATATAGCGGCGCAGCCGGTGCCGGAGATGACGGCATCCCATTTTTGTATGAATCTCCGGTTCCTGTCATTTGGGAAGAAGACAAAATTCATCTTATTACCGGAGCATATCCGCCCCAAACACTCGCGCTGGAACTCGCTCTGCCGGAAGGCTTGCGGGGACTATTCAAAGTCGAGGCATTTTGGACTGATGGAACTCGCGCAGCAGCAACGGCATCGACCGACAGTTAAAAGCAGATTGTCCGCTACCCTATATCCTCAAAACAGATGCCTTCTCCCGCCGGTATTGATGAACGCGCCCGGCGTCCAAGGATTTTGTCAAAATAAAAAGGCGGAAGTCCCGGTTTAAGGATTTTTTCGGTTCGGAGGACGGCTATATTTTGGGCGGTAAATTCCCCGCCTGCCGCAATGGAAACAAGCGCATGAATCGAGCGGTTTGTGCGCCCATAGTTCTCTTCCTCTGACTTTGCAAGCCGCTTTACCCCATTGCCCAATGCGGCGTTCACCGCTTCTGCGCCATAATGCCGCCTCAATTCGGCAAGAGCGCCTTCTTCCCCAAACTGAACGCGAAGCGCCGCGCTCATTTCTACCGCCTTTACCATTTTGGCAAAATCATTAGGCGGCAGGGCGATGGGGTCGTCCAGTCCGCCGTCAGCGCGGTCAAGGCAAAAGTGTTTTTCGATAGCCGCCGCGCCAAGAGCCGCCGCAATAGCCGGAACGAGTTCAGCATCAAGGCTATGGTCAGAAACGCCGGTCTCAACGCCGAAAAGCGAGCGCATTGTACTTAGCAAGCGGAGGTTGTACTCCGAAGCGGGGGCGGGGTATGCGGTAATACAATGAAGCAGCACCGACGGAGGCGGGAGCAGTCCCTCATCCTCTACGGCGCGTACAAGTTCTAGCGCCCGTTCAATGTCCCCCAACTTGGAAACGCCGGTCGAAAGAAAAAGCGGAATACCCCAGCGGACGGTTTCCCGCAATAATTGAGTATAGTTCAGTTCCGGGGATGCAATTTTGACGGCGGCAGGATGAAGCGCCTTTAGACAGGTGGCGCTTCGCAATCCGAATGGCGTTGCAAGGAATACCGCGTCCCGCGCTTCGGCATATTCCTTCAATTCTGCAAAAAAGGACGCGGGAACTTCCAATTTTTTGAAAACATCATATAGCGGTGTATCTCCGCCGGGGAGCGGCACGGTGCCTGTATTAGGATGGAGAATTTCGTCCGCATAGACTATCTGAAATTTGACGGCATCAGCGCCTGCTTCACGGGCGGCGTCTATAAGCGCCTTTGCGCGGCTTATGCTGCCGTCATGCGCCGTTCCCAGTTCGGCTATGATAAAGGGCTTTGGATTTTTTAAAAGTTTGAAAGGAAGCAAAGTCCGATAAGTAAAAGGGCGCGTTTGTTTTCGGGCGTCCAATGGAATTTAAAGCCCCTAAATGCGTCCGCATACCACCAAAACAGCCCCATTTGGCTGTCGATTCTGAATGCATATTCGATAAAGTCTTTTTTTATGCTTTGTTCGCCAAAAAGCAGGAATGCCAAATCGCTCAGAACGCCGCCGAATTCGGAAAGCGCCCTCTCGTAATTGCGGTTTTCTATTTCGGAAAAAAATACAGGCAGACGGGCGTGGAGCGTATCTTTGCGCATTTCATCGGATTTTTCTACCCAAGTTTTGTCGATAAGGAGTTCCATATTTTTGTAGAAGGATGCGACAAACTTAAAAAAATCCGTGTCATCGTCCTTCATATCAACAACGCGCTTGTATTCGGCGGCTATGCCCAGCAATTCGACAAATTCCATAAAGACTCTGCGGGGCGGCGCATTTTCCTGAATAGAGCCCTGGTCAGGGAATAACGCCAGCGCCTTCTGATAGTAATCAGAAGGCAAGAATTTCGTTTCACCGCCTGAAATAATCATACTCTTATTAAATCAATAAATTCTTTTTTTTTCAAGTGAGCGCACAGCCCGCAAAATTTGGAACAGTCATAAAAAAACCCCGCGCTGGGCAAGGCGCGGGGCTCGTTTTAGGAGATTTTAGGTTCTAGTACTCATATAACGACAATGCGGGTTAATGGTTACGGAATACTTCAAAAAACCAAGATTACTCTACAGCCTTTAGTACCTCTTTTACAAACGCTTCGTTGGCGCGGGTTTCCTCTGCAAGGAAGGCAATGTCCTTCTCTGTAGGCGTTTTATCCGCAGGGAGCATTGTTTTTACCGCCGTTTTGATAAGGCTTGCGCGAATGTGGTTCATGTCAACATCCGCCGTCTTTATTAGCCCCGGATTTGCCGGCAGTATCAGATTTTTGCCCGGTACTTCGTCTTTGGGGTCGCCGAAACGCACCTCTATGCCGTTCGATTTGGCAAACGAAAGTTGAGGTTGTACATGCTTGCCGGCCCCCGTGTATTCGGTTTCCTGCACCAATATCATTTTGTCTTCGGGCAAATCTTGAGCGAGCGCGAAAGCGGCGGCAAGCGATGTGTTGCCTGCCGGTCCTTTTTCCAGTCCCTCAAGGCTTGCCAGCGCCTCCGTTAAATAGAAGACAGACCCTTGAGCCACAGTAACATACCTTTCCATATAGCGGAGAGGGCGGGCGGCGGAACGCGGCACATCGGAACGGTCGGGCCAAGACGAAAACGGTATGCCAAAGCCGGTATGCCCTGTGGTAAATGACTTCTTGTTGAACTGCCCGTCAGATGCCATGTGTAGCCCCGCCAGAGACACGCTTGCCCCGACAACCGGCGTCTTTGCGCCCGCTTTTATGAGCCCTCGCGCCGTGCCGGTAACATTGCCGCCGCCGGCATTGGTCGCCACAACCATGTCCGGGTCGCGCCCGAATTTTGCCCGGAACTGCGCCGAAATTTCCGCGCCCAGCGTCTCGATACCCGCTATGCTGAATGGGGTGTAAAGCGATGCGTTAAAGTAGCCGGTTTCTTCCAGAAGGAGGAGGAACTTGTAAAAAAGTTCCGGTCCTACCGAAAGTTGAACGACCTCCGCCCCAAGCGCCTCGCATTTACGCGCCTTTTCGATGATTTCCGGCTGCCCCCGCCCCTTTGAGTCGTAACATTCCTGCACAACAATACACTTTAGCCCAAGCATTGCCGCTTGAGATGCCACCGCCGCGCCGTAGTTGCCGCTCGTGGCGGAGATAACACCCTTGTAACCATGTTTTTTTGCGTGATAGACGGAAACTGCCGCCCGCCGCGCCTTAAAACTGCCGGAGGGGTTTGATGCCTCATCCTTTACAAAAATCCGCGCCCCATAGCCTTTCTTTGCATACTTCCGCGCCAGCGCCGTAAGGTTTCGCAGTTCGATAATGGGAGTATTCCCCACATGAACCGCCCCCTGAATCTTTTGTATCTCTTCCAGTGTGTAGCCGGTTTCGCTCATCATCTTTTCGTAATCAAAGGCAATAGAGCCGCTTTCGTACTTTGCAAAGTCTATCCCTACGGATTTCTTCATTATTTCGCCCTTGCGGGACATAACAGATGCGTAATCGTTAGCCATTATCATCCTCCAAAGACCTCGCGCCTGACCTGCTCGCTTATATCAAGCAGTTCCGGTACATAGTCCCCAAACCCGTGCTTGTAGGCGGGGTTCACTTCCAGCAGACGCCCGCTCTCGCGCCGTCCTGTCCGCGTAATTACCTCGACCTCCGCGCCCTCATTGCCGTCTGCGGTAAGCCGCCCCTTTACCCACATCTCCAGCGGAAGACGCTTTGTGTCGTCCGGCACGGACGGGGCGCGTTCTCCTGCCTTCAAAATTGTCCGGTGTATCAACACCCAACTGCCTTTTGGTATCATGCTACCCCCTTACTACTCTTGCCTCTTCGCAAACAAGTTCGCGCATATCGCCCATGATTACACGGGGAACAGGAAGGTCTATCATCGTTTTGAGCCCGGGGCGGGCGTTGATAATATGCGGTATCATGTTGACGCACATTGCCACAGTGCCGATACCGCCCGGCACTTCCGGCGTGTTCGCCAGATTTACATCGGGCTTTCCCTTGATAATTACATAGTCGCCCGTGTGGACGCCCGCCTGCTCAGGCTCAATCTGCTGAGGATGGTCCATATCAATCTTGACCTTGCCGTCAACATAACCCTGCCCTTTCATCGCGCAGCCGGCAACATTGCCCGCCGCCGCAAATCCATAGGGAGAACGGCGGTCAAATTCCGTCAGTATAGGCTCCATCGACTGAGTAATCTTATCGACCTTCCAGCCTATCGCGTCCGCTATCATTCTTATCGACTCGGAAAAACCGACATGACCTGCGAGTTCGCCCTTCTTTACCATATCGCGGAAAGCGCTCTCTGTAATGCCTATCCCCTGTTCCTCCATAACCGCCGGACCAAACGGCGAAAGGCTGTTTACCCGCCGCGCCGTTATGTGTTCGACTTCGTAACAACAGCCCGTCATCAGAATAACTAGCAAGTCCATAATGAGACCGGGATTTATCCCCGTACCGAGCACGGAAACGCCGTTATCTTTTGCAATCTTGTCGATTTTTGCCGCAAGGTCGGGATTCTGAGCCTGCGGATAGGACATTTCTTCGGCGCTGGTTATCACATTTACTTTGCGCTCCAGAATGAATTTGATTTTGTCAAAAGCCTTGGCTGTAAAAGAGTCCGTACAGAGCAGCACCACATCGGCAGACTTTTCTTTGATGACATCTTCCGCCGACCCGATAATAACATCCGGTCTTGAGCCGCGCTTAACAGACAGAAAATCGTACATACTCTTGCCGATTTTTTCGCCCCGTCCGACCGCGCCGACTATGTCAACGCCTTTTTTGGTTAAAAGCAGTTCCGCCATGCCGGAACCCATCGCCCCTAACCCCCAAATAATAACTTGTATATTTTTCATAGTAATACCTCTAATTTATTATACAAAGAAAACGGACGTCTCTAAACCCCCGTTTATTTTAGCGCCCTAAAATAAAGTGCCGGACATAACGGCTTGTAAATGCCCGCAGCAAAGCGCTGTAATTTAAGACAAACGGTACAACATCGCCTAAGCGGTAATTCCGCGCCGAGCCGCTAAGGTCGAGCAGCAAGTGGTCGGAACTTGCGCCGAGCACACGGATGCCGCTATCCATCGGGAAAAGCCCGTCCGGGTCGGTGTCCTGCTTACCGCAGGCGGCAATGGCGCGTTTGATAATTCCCCTGTCTTCAAAATGAGGTTTGTTCCCAAAGGCATCCACGCCTATGTCGCCTACAGGGACGCTCGGTTTTTCTTTTAATTCGATAATCTGACATTCAAGTGTAACCGCGTCATCGTGTGTTTGCGGTATGCGTTTACAGTATGCCGACTCAACACCACGGATAAATGACTCGCCCAGCCTGAGGTTGTTTATGCGCGGCGGCAGCCCGCCTTCCCCGATAAGGTAGTACGAACTTGAATTCCCGCCCGATATTATTTCCAGTTTGAGGTTATGTTGCGCTTCGATTTTTTCCGCTATGCCGCAAAGAACCGAAAGATTTTTGCGCGTGGGAATTACCGCCCCGTAACAGGTGAGGTTTGTTCCTATTCCCGCGAATTTTATGTTGGGAAGAGCCTGAATTTCGCCGGCAACGCGGAAAATTTCGTCCTCGTTCTTAAAATAGATGCCTTCGCGGAGGTCGCCTAAATCTATCATCAGCACGACTTTGTGCGTCTTTTTTTGCGCCGCCGCCTCTGTGTTCAACAGGCGGATAGTTTTGATTTCGGAATTAAAACTGATGTCCGCAAAGCGTACGACTTCTTCGATTTCGTCCTTCTGAGGCAGCCTGAGGAGTACGGTTTCTTTGCCGCGTCCGGTATATGAAGATAAATTTTGTATGCGCGAATCGGCAAGGTAGTCAACCTTTTTACTTTGCAGCAAAAAGTCAATTATTTCCGGGCAGGCGCAGAAGGACTTTGTTACAATCATAAGTGAGCAGCCCGCCCCATGTACCGCGCCGGAAAGCGTAGAAAGGTTATCGTTCAACTTGTCCAGATTGATAGCAAGCCTTGGATATTTATTGTTATTTTTGTTTTCCATAAGAAAACGATAGCGAATTTTACGATGTTAGCATAAGCGGGCAGGGCGGGTACTTAGCGTTAAAGCCCGCCGCGCCCGCCCGCTTCCATACAGTACTTATTCCCACCACAGTTTCGGCAACTGTCCCCCGCCGGTAGTGCCGGCTTTCCAGTACTTGCCGCTGCCGGAACCATCGCCTGTACCCCACTCGGCATTTGTAGCGGTTACGGGAGGGAAAGCCGCC
>JAIROZ010000093.1 GCA_031257255.1 Spirochaetaceae bacterium
TTCCGCTTTATCGTGGACGGCAAACTCAAGATACGCCTGCCTGCCGCCGCGCCGGCTATTTTGGAAGACATCAAGCAGAATGACCCGGAAAATGCCGCGTCCAATGGTAAAAAAGAGCGATTTTGCGCCGCGCTGCTCCGCGAAAGCGAGGCGGCATTTGTGCATACGCTTTCCGCGCTGGGAGACGGCTTTTCGGTTGACATCATAGCGGGCGGTCCCGAACTTGCCCGTCCCGACCGCCGTTCTCAGTATGTATTTGCCAATGGCAGACGGATAACGGATTTTTCGATGCAGCAGGCGCTTGAATACGGATTGCAGGGGCTTTTTCCCAACGGCGTTCATCCTATGGGGGCAATTTTTATCAATATAGACCCGAAACTGGCGGACTTCAACCTTCATCCGGCAAAAAAAGAAGCGCGTTTTTCCTGCCATGCCGAGATTCACCACGCTGTAAGCGCCGTCCTCCGTACATTTACCCACCGGTTTTTACGGGAAGAAGCGGGAGTGAGTAGAGTGGACAGTGGACAGTGGACAGTGAACAGCGACCGTTCAGGACGGAACACAAGTACTAACGAAGATAACAAAGTTAGTACTTATATAGCGGACAAAAATCTGTCCACTGTCCACGCGCCAACGAAGTTGGCGATACCACTGTCCACTACTAAAAATCTGTCCACTGTCCACGCGCCAACGAAGTTGGCGATTTCACTGTCCACTACCCCTTCGGGCTTACATTTTCACGGGTATCTCTTCGGGCTTTTTCTGCTTGTCTCACGCGGCGAGTGCTTTTATCTTATTGACCAGCATGCCGCGCATGAACTCATCCTTTACAACAAAGCGCTCAAAGGACCAATAGCCCGGCAGCCGCTGCTCGTTCCCATCAGGTTTAACGCGGACAGCGAGGAAGATGACCGCTTCCTTAGCGCCGCACTGCCGGAATTTGAAAAACTAGGCATTGTCGTAAAGAAAGCCGGAGACACATGGGTCATCGAGGAATTGCCGGCGCTCTGGCGGCTTTCGGACGGCGAAACGGTGCGGGAACTGCTGTCTCTGCGCGAAGCGGGCGGCAATATGATGGAACGCTGGGCGGCAACTATGGCATGCCATGCCGCCATCAAAGACGGCACCCATCTGGACGGAGAGTCCGCCCTCAAACTGGCGGAACGAGCGCTAAGCCTTGATACACAACGCTGCCCGCACGGACGCCCGATAATGAGCGTCATCACCAGAAATGAACTTTTAACGTCTGTAAAAAGATTGTAAGCGCCGGCGCGCCGGCTGCCGGCGGCGCGGAATGCCGTTACAAAACCGGCGCGAGTATGCAAAGTATATTTTCAAAAAAACGGCGGATAATTCCGCGTGAACAATCGTCAAGGGTAATTTCGCCGCACAATTTTAGCGTGTCAAGAAAGTCCTGTTTTACATCAAGCACGGTTTTTGTTTTGTATAACAAAACGCCGCATTCAAAATGAAGGCATAGGCTGCGGAAGTCGAGATTGGCGCTCCCTACCGAGGCGATTTGATCATCGGCGACAAAAGTTTTTGAATGATTGAACCCGCGTGTATATTCATAAATGCGGACGCCAGCCTGCAGCAAGCGGCGGTAATAAGCGCGTGTAACCATGTGCACAAGCGGCTTGTCCGGTTTATGCGGCGTTATTATCCGTATGTCGGTGCCGGCTTTTGCCTGAGATACCAAAGACGAAAATACAGTTTCGTCCGGTATCAAATACGGCGTATTTATATACAAATAATTTTTTGCGTTGTTTATCATTCTTAGATACACTTGCTCGCATACATATTCGCGGTTTACGGGATTTCCGCAGTAAGGCTGAACAAAACCTTCGCCTACTATTGTACATTCCGCGTCTTTCCATGGATATAAATCCATATAATTTCTTTCTGTTTTTTCTTTTACGGCGGTAAATATACTGTTCCAAAAACGGATAAACATTATTGTAAGGCTCCACGCCGCATGCCCTTTGAGCATAATCCCCGCGTCCTTCCAGTGCCCGTATTTCTCGTAATCATTTATATATTCATCGCCAATGTTAATGCCGCCTGTAAACGCGGTGCGTCCGTCTATCGACACAATTTTGCGGTGGTCGCGGTAATTTTGCACCGAAGACAGCACCGGACGGAACGGATTGAATGCCTGAAACTGAATTCCCGCCTTGCGGAGCACCGGTTTCCAGTCATCCGGCAGCGTATTAAGGCAGCCTAAGTCGTCATATAAAAACCGCACATCAACTCCCGCTTTTGCCTTGCGTTTTAGAATGTCCATAATTCCATCTAACATCCTGCCTTCGCTTATGATAAAGAATTCAAGAAAGATATATTTTTCGGCTTTTTCCAGTTCCGTAAGCAGGCGTTTGTAAAATGATTCGCCGGAGGGGAAGTACACGGTTTCGGTATGCGTATACACGGGAAAGCCCTGTTGTTCCTGCAAATAACGCGCTTTGATAAATACATTTTCGTCCCGCAGTTGTTCCAGCGCCGCGCCGGGCAACAGAAAAAAAGGCTTGGATTTTTCCACAGAAGTTTTTATCGCGGCGCGGTATTTGCGCGGGTCGGACTGAAGATAGAATACTATGTAAAAAATTCCGCCAAATACCGGAAATGTAAGGATAAGGAATATCCATGTTATTTTGAACGCCGGCTTGTTGTTCTTGTTTAAGATATGTATCGAAATGATTACGCTTATAAACGATAATGACATATAAATATAATGTGATATATTTGAAGATATAAGCGCTACGGTAAAAATGACGCCGAGTTGCAGGACAAGCAGCGTCATTACAAAAAACTTTTGCTTAGAAAAAAATACTTTTGCCCGTCTTTTCATTTTTATATGAGAGAGACGCTATGTTCTGCCTATATCAAGCGCCCGTTGGAACATTGTTTTGCTGCCTTCAATAATCGAAGCATTTGCCTCATAAGCGCGGCTTGCCGCAATCATATCGGTCATTTCCGTTACTATATCCACATTGGGCATTTCCACATAACCGGCGCGTTCTCCGCTCTTTATCGCGTCAGGATGAGTAGGGTCGTATACAAGGCGCGGCGGGGAATTGTCTTTTTGAATTTCGCTTATGCGCACTCCCCTTCCGCCGCCATTGTCCATCCCGTCAGGTAAAAACGGGCTGCGCCAATATGCCTGACCCGCAATAGGGCGCATTATTACGCGGCTGCGCTTGTAAGGTCCGCCTTCTGTGGTTCTTGTTGTTGACACATTGGCAATGTTATCGGCAATAACATCCGTGCGTTTGCGTTCCGCGCTCATTCCTGTCGCGGCTATATTGATGGCGTTAAATAATCCCATAATTGCCGGGGAATTTTCCCCTCTCCTCTATAACATTATCGGAATATAAAAACGGCAACTAAACAAAGTTAAAGCGCTCAACATGGGTATAGTCGAGGGCTGTCCAATTTCCGCCATTTACTATACAATAGTCCAAATATGAAATTTGAAGCGTTACGCGGGGCAGTTAAACATTTTGTCGGCAACTTTGGCTTGCCCAGGCTTATCATTTTTTTCTTTGTGGCGCTGCTTTTTTGCGCCGCTCCGTTTGTGGGCGTCAATGTACCGGCATCTCTCTCCGATGTGTGCGTACGCTGGACGCAGAACGCCGTGCTCGTCCTCGCTATGGTGCCGATGATACAAAGCGGCGCGGGGCTGAATTTCGGGCTGCCTGTGGGCATAATTAGCGGGCTTTTGGGCGCTACACTGGCAATGCAGATAGGCGCAGCCGGCACAGGCGGTTTTATCCTTGCGATACTTATTTGCCTGCCCTTCGCGTTCTTTTCCGGCTACCTGTACGGAGGCATACTCAACAAAGTAAAGGGTGAGGAAATGACGATAGCAATGTACATCGGGTTTTCCATAGTTACCTTTATGTCCATCCTCTGGATAGCGCTGCCGTTCACGAACCCGACCATGGTCTGGGCGTATGCCGGCGCGGGGCTCCGCACGACCATCTCGCTCGAAGGGTACTGGTCGCATATATTGAATGATTTTTTGTGCATCCGCGCCGGAAACTTTATGTTTCCCACGGGGGCGCTGCTCTTTTTTGTACTTTGCGCCGTTATTATGCGGATTTTTATGCAAAGTAAAACCGGCACGGCAATGACCGCCGCCGGTTCCAATCCTGATTTTGCCCGCGCCTGCGGTGTCTCCGTAGATAAGATGAGGCGTACAAGCGTTGTCGTTTCAACACTCTTCGGCGCGGTCGGCATACTCGTCTATCAGCAAAGTTTCGGCTTTATCCAAATGTACAATGCTCCGCTCTTTATGGCATTCCCCGCCGTAGCCGCCGTGCTCTTAGGCGGCGCTTCGGTGCAAAAAGCAAGCCTGCTTAATGTAATTATCGGGACCTTTCTTTTTCAGAGCATACTGACTATGACCCCGTCGGTTATCAACAACATAGTCAAAACCGATATGTCCGAAGTGATTCGTATTCTGATTTCCAACGGAATGATAATCTACGCGCTAACCCGCAAAACGAAGGTAGCAAGATGAAAAAAACAACAATTACACGCTTTGCCGCCGACAACCTTGTTGTCATTATCTTTTTAGTAATAACGGCGCTTGCCATACCTGCCGCTTCGATGCCTGCCGCGTCTATCGCGCAGGAGATTGTAACACGGATGGGGCGCAATTCATTTTTGGTCTTTAGTCTGATACTGCCGATAATGGCGGGCATGGGCATCAACTTTGGGATGGTGCTCGGCGCGATGGCGGGGCAAATCGGACTGATTTTTGCCGTTGATTGGAGCATAGCGGGCGTTCAGGGCTTGCTCTTTGCCGCCTTTATCGGCGTCCCCATCGCGGCGCTTTTAGGCGCGTTTGCCGGCAGAATCCTGAATATGGCGCGGGGACGTGAAATGGTTACCGGCTACATACTCGGCTTTTTTATGGACGGCTTTTATCAGTTGGTAGTAATGTACCTTATGGGCGCTATTATTCCGGTACATTCGGCGGCAATAACGCTTTCCCGCGGCTATGGAATTCGCAACACATTGAATTTGGACACCGTGCGTCAATCGCTCGACAGATTGCTGCCGCTCAGAACCGGCGTAATTACATTCCCGCTTGCTAACTATCTTGTTATAGCGGCGCTCTGTGTTTTTATCGCCGCCTTCCGCAAGACCAAACTGGGACAGGATATGCGGGCTATAGGTCAGAATGAGAGCGTTGCCCACGCGGCAGGCATCAATGTTGACGCCACGCGCATTACCGCGATAGTTATATCCACGATACTTGCCTGTTTGGGGCAAATCATTTTTTTGCAGAACATGGGTAATATGGCAACTTACAACGCGCACCGGCAGACCGGTTTTTTTGCCGCCGCCGCGATTCTTGTAGGCGGCGCATCCGTAAGCAAGGCGACTATACCCAATGTGTTCATAGGCACGGTGCTTTTACATTTGATGTATATTGTCGTCCCCCGCGCCGGCGTCCAATTGTTTGGTCAGGCGCAGATAGGCGAATTTTTCCGCGATGCTTTTAGTTACGCGATAATCGCCCTCGCGCTGGTTCTCCACGCCTGGCGCGGACGCGAACGCAAAAAACGCGACTTTGCCGATGCCGCCGCCGGATTGGCTAAAAGGGGGGAACCGCAATAATGAAACTTGACACGAAAACCCGCCGTGCCGTATTCCGCGCCGCCTTTGCCGTCTGCTGGCTTGCCGCGCTGGCTGTGCTGTTTGTAACAGGACGAGGGCATACCCTCTTAATAGATAACGCGCCGTTAGACGGCGCAATCGCCGCCTTTCAAAATGTTAAGGTGTCCGTCAATGGAGCGCTGCCGGTTACATTTGGCGCGGGAGACCGCGACCGTTTTTTTGTCCGCGGCACAAAGGCGCGTATCAAAATTGAGGCAGGTAAAGGTGAGTCCAGCCCCGCCCTTCCGTTTGAAGCCGTCCTCCGGCTGCCGCTGCGCCCGGATGCTCTGCTGCTTTCGCTTCCACGCCTTGCCGCCGGAACGGGAGATGCCCTCGAAGAATTTACCACCGCGCCGGCTGCCCCAAGCACAGACGAGAGCGCCGCAAACGAAGTGATAGACACGCCGTAAGGCAACAATTCCAAGCGCAGACTTCTCCCAACCGGCGCGGTCGCGACTGATAAAATAAAAGTTCAGGAAACCGCGCTATTTCCGCCGCTCAATTCTTCTGTCAAAGCCAGAACGAGTTTTTTTCGGGCGGGAGGCAGTTTTTCGGCATAGAGGGCGATGCGCCGGGTTTCGGGGGACAGGGACAATGTTCTAAAACCGGCGGCGGTTTCTTCGCCGGTTACAAGGTATTCGCAGGAAACCTGGAGGGCGCGCGCAATTTTTACGGCGGCATCCGCCGAGGGGACGCGGGCATTGGCGCAA
>JAIROZ010000067.1 GCA_031257255.1 Spirochaetaceae bacterium
CCAAAAAGCGGGCAATCCATCACTTGAAATCCCCCAAAATTATTTTCTAGATAGAGGCAATTAAGTTTAAGTGTACAATAAAAGCCGCATAAACGCCAAGAATGTACATAGCGGACATCACGCCGAACGCATGAGAGTATGATATAATAGTAGCAGCCTTGGGAGGGCATAAAGGTGAAAGAGATACTAGAGTTCATAGATACGATAAAAGACAAGAGGCAGTAATGGAAGGTAGAGCATATACTCAAAGACATAGTAGTAATAATGCTGCTGGGGACATTATGCGATGCGGACAGTTGTACAGAGATGGAGTTATGGGCGGAAGCGAACGAAAGGCTGTTAAGGAAATGGCTTAAGTTACCTAACGGCATACCCTCGCATGACACGATAGAGCGTGTTAAGTATATTGAAGACGCTAGATATAGGGAAGAAATGGGTAAGTCAGAAAGCGAAACGGTTTGTGTTATGCGGCTCTTTTGGGCGGTTTGCCGATAAAATCCTCGCCTGATAACTCAGGCACCTGTTGATTTGAACTTTGCCCCAACTTCCTTGCCAACTCTCATGCGTTCGGCATCAGCATCGCCCTAGTTTGCTTTGAGCATCCGCGCTATGCTTAAATATATGGCTAAGATTCTGGCGGTATGTAAAAGCGAGGCTAAGGGAACGGCAAAACATTCTGTTCCATCCGCATATTTTGTAGAAAATTATGGAATTGAAGGGGATGCCCATGCAGGCAACTGGCACCGGCAAGTGAGTTTTCTTTCGTTCCAGAAAATTGAGGAATTCAGAGCGCGGGGCGGGTGTGTTGAATTCGGCGCATTCGGCGAAAACCTTGTTGTGGACGGCATTGACTTTGCTTCGCTTCCTGTGGGAACACGGCTGCGCTCAGGGAACACGCTTTTTGAAATGACACAGATTGGCAAGGAATGTCATCAGCATTGCGCCATATTCCATCAGGTTGGAGACTGCATTATGCCCCGCGAAGGCGTTTTTGCCCGCGTTTTATGCGGCGGTTCTATAAATCCAGGGGACGAACTCGAAATCGAAGTATAACTCGTACAGCAAACCGGCAGTTATGGTTTAATAATGCGCCGTAAACGGACGCGGCGTACATTCTGTATGAAGCAAAGAAAAACCATCGTACCGTTATTTGCGCTGCCGGCAGCCGTTGTTTTTGCGGCGGTAGTTGCCTGTATCTGCTTTACATCCTGTTTATTGGAAGAAAATAACGACGTATATGTTCTTGTGCCGCCCGAATTGCCGGCGGCATGGCAAAAAGCGCTGGGTGAACCGCGCTGGATTCTTGAATGGGTAGATGAAGACGGCAATCTTCAGCAAAAAGAAACGGCAACTCTTGACGGCGAGCATATCTCACCATACAGGTATAGGGCGGTGCCGATTAGCGCCTCTCCTGTATGGAAGGAGAAAGGCATAAGCGCCGGTCAATTTTACGGGGCGGGGGCTATATTTCCGCAGGATGCCGCAGACGGCAAGATTACCCTCACTTGGCAGGGAGGTGTGGACGCTCATTTTTACAAACTCCTCGCGGAATTGGATAACGAAAAGCGCCTTCCCGCCAACTTCGACTGGAAACGCTTTCGCGAACTTTTTACCGGCGAAAAAACTGAAAAAGAAGCCCGCTCCGACCCATGGCTTGTCCCATGGAAAGAAATCGCGCAAAAAACCGCCGAATCCGGCTTTTCTTCAACCAGAATCAAGGTAAAAAAAGATGCCGGTTTGCCGGTAACAGTGCCGGCAGGTGGACCATGGCTTGGCGGCTCTCCTTTTACGCCTTGTTATGACTGGAAAATGGGGGAGACGGTTACCGTAAGCATCTTAAAGGATGTAGAAAATTTTTACTGTCCGCAAGGTGTACTCCGCTGCGTCAAAAATGCCTATATATTCCGCAAATATTAGAGCCGCGCAGCACGGTAGGCACAAACACGAAATTGCGCTATGCTTGCGGTATGAAATATATTGAGTGCAATGAAGACGAGGAAGAGCAAGAGGACTGCGTAAAAGACGGGGGGAACGACCCGTTTTCCACAAAGATGCTCAAAACCCGCAACATCTTATTAACCGGCGAAATCAACAAGAATTTAGCCGAAAAAACAATAAAACAACTCCTTTTAATGGAGAATATAAGCGATGAGCCTGTGCGCCTGTTTATAGATTCGCCGGGCGGAGATGCGGATGCGGGTTTTGCGATATTCGATATGATACGCTTTGTACGCAACCCGGTATGGACGGTCGGTATGGGTTTGGTTGCAAGCGCAGCCGCTATAATTCTTTTGGCAAGCCCAAAAGATAGGCGTGTAGGATTGCCGAACAGCCACTTCCTTATACACCAGCCGCTTTCCGGCATACGCGGCGTGGCAACAGACATCGAAATTCATGCGCGGGAACTGGAAAAATTACGCGCCAAAATTAACCGCCTTATTGCTGACGAAACCGGCGCTGTATTTGAACAAGTCGAAAAAGATACCGACCGCGATTTTTGGATGACGGCAGAAGAAGCAGTTAAATACGGACTTATCACAAAGGTCATCAGGGAGAGAAAAGAACTTGGCTGAGACTGCGGCGCAGGAACGCAAAGAGCAGCCTGAGGAAACGCCCCCGTCATCTCAGTCTGGGGGACAGGCGGCGCAATCTGAACTGTCAAAAAAAACTGCACACGAAAGACGGCAAAAGCCGTCCGGCGCGGTGCGTATCATTGTGGTTGACGGCATGGGCGGAGGCATAGGCGAAGAATTGGTGCGCCGAATTGCCGCCGCCGTCCCGAATGCGGAAATCATTGCGCTTGCGACAAATGCCATCGCTGCCGAGCGTATGGTAAGGGCGGGAGCGGACAGAGGGGCGGCGGGCGAAAATGCTATATGCCAATCCGTCAAACTGGGCGATGTTATTGTCTGCCCCATAGGTGTCATTTTGGCAAATAGTATGCTGGGAGAAATTACGCCTGCTATGACGGAAGCGGTGCTCACCGCGCCGGGCAAACGCATAATCTTACCGTTGCAGAACGACCATGTAAGCCTTGCCGGTATCGAAAACCTGCCGCTTTCCAAGATGATGGAAAAGGCGGTAGAAATGGTAAAAGCCGCCTCGAATGAATGAAAATCTTGTATATTGCCGAACTTGTCGGCAAACCGGGGATTTATTGCGCGCGGAAAACGCTTGCGCCGCTAAAGGCGGCAACAGGCGCGGATGCGGTAATAGTCTGCGCGGACAGCGCAACCAACGGCAGTGGACTAGGACGCCGACATGCCGGTTTTATCCGTAAATTAGGCGTAGACATTATCACCCTGGGCGACCAATGCTTTTACAAAAAAGACCTTGTTGCGGACTTCTCCGCCGTCCCCTATGTACTTCGTCCTCATAATCTCGGTACTATATCGCCGGGCAAAGGAATCAGAATTTTTAATGTTAAGGCTGAGAGGAACGGCGCGTCTGTCCCCCAAAAACTCGCCGTTGTTGTTTTGCTTGGGCAAACAATGTTGAGCAAGATTCACGCGGACAATCCGTACGCAATGCTGCGGACTCTTTTGGAAGAACTTAGAGCGCAAACTCCGTACATAGTTCTCGATTTTCACGCGGCGGCAACTGCCGAAAAAAGAACGCTTTTTGCGATGGCGGACGGCTTTTGCGGCGCTGTTATCGGCTCGCATACGCGGGTAGCAACGGCGGACGCGGCGGTACTGCCCGGCGGCACTGCCGTCATAACGGATGCGGGCAGAACGGGGAGTCAGATTTCGGTGGGCGGAAACGAAGCGGCAAGCCGCATACAGGAATATTTAAGCGGGATTCCCGATTGGACGCGGGAGTCGTGGGAGGGGCTTGAGACCCGGGGTGTTCTTGTTGAACTTGCCGAAGACGGAAAGGCGAATTCTATAGTGCCTATCCGTGTTCCGGTGGCAAACCAACCGGATTTTGCGCAGATTCATCTTGACAGCGATATATAACATAATGTAAAATGTAATGAAACAATATCTGTAATTCCTTTCTTGTTACAGAATACAACGGAAGTTTTAGGAGTGTATATGAAAGTTGCCTATATGACCAACGCATGGGGCGCGGTAATGGCGCACTGTGCGGCGGCAAACAATGTAAACGGCGCGTTCTATGTGTCTACAGGGGCGGATTCGGACGCAATAGCCGGCATATCCGCCGCCGGATTTGAACAAATCGAAATTTTTGACGGGAACCTGCTTGCCTACCAGGGGAAAGAAGCGGCGTTTAAGGACCTGCTTGCAAAAAACAAGGTGTCGCTTTTGGCGGTGTACAGCGCGGCGTGCTTTATCTACGATGAAATTCTGGATGAGGAACTGTACAAACTAAAGAAGGCGGCAGAATTCGCCCGTAAATTCGGCGCTACCGAAATTGCCCTGGGCGGTGGGGCTACCCGTTGCGGCGGCATTCAGGAGGCGGACTACGGCAAACTTGCCGCCGCGCTCGACAAGACTTGCGCGATGGCGGAAGCACTGGGAATGACGGTGAGTTACCACCCTCACATGGGCAGTCTTGTGGAAAAGCCTGAGCAACTGGACAAGGTAATGGCAAAAACACGCGCCTGCCTTTGCCCCGATACAGGGCATGTTGTTCTGGGCGGCGGCGACCCTGTTGC
>JAIROZ010000206.1 GCA_031257255.1 Spirochaetaceae bacterium
GCGCCGGTATCCCGCGTTTTGGCAACCGGCACATTCCGCCTGCTTTCTGTCCAGAAGCGGAAACCTGCCGCCGCTAACAACCCGAATTTTAAGCCTGTCCCCCCTTCATGGTATATGCCGTTGTTAAGTGTATAATTATCGCTCTTTCCCTCAAAATCAATGCCTATACCAAATGAAGGCATTACCTCAACATAAGTTTCAAAAAAGTCCGCAATCCAAAAGGATGAGTCTATCGGAACTATACCGACACTCCATCCGTTTGGATGTTCCGCAAATCCATACCGGGCTGTAAGAACAAGCAGAAGAAACACAGCGGCAAAATGCCTCATCAAAAACTCCTTTTTGCGGGTCTGCCCATTATAGGTCGTAGTCAAAATTATATATGGCGGTATTGTTATTATTATAAACAGTGTAATGCAGTTTATAGGCATTTTTACCGGTACTTGTAATATCCATAGAGCCGGTATATATTATTTTCATACCCTTGCCGTTATAGGAAACCGTAAATGCGCAGTCATATTTATATTTTATTGAAACTGATGTTGAAGAAGTATAAGTTATGCTAGAATCAATTTCCATTCCTTTCCCTGAGATGGTATACCCGCCGTAAGTTCCATCTATTGTAATCAATTCTTTTACATCCATTGTATAAGGAGGAGTGGGATAACTGCCGGTCGTAGAAACGGAATAAGTTAGTTTTACTCCATTGTACGAGTAATTCCCGCTGGGTGCGACAGCGCGGTTTATGGTATTAGACTGCGCCGAGTATGACAAGGCGGCTGTGGCTGCGGCTGTAATCTGCGCCATAGCGCCGATTGCCATTACGCTTGCTTCGTCTTCACTCGAAACGGCGTTTCCCTCAAACGCGGGTAAATCCTTAATTTTTTGTTCATTGGCTGGGTCTAAGCCTACCAGTAAAACGCCGCCGCTGCCGCCGCCTAGCAAACCTACTCCAAATGGTCCGTCAACTTCCGGGGCGCAGGCGGAAAGCGCCATTCCGAATAGCAACATTGCAGCCGCCGGCAACGCCGATGCTATTCCTTTCAACCAATTTTTCTGCCTCATAGCAAACTCCTCTTGCCGCATTTGGCGGCAAAACTTACGCGGCAGGCGGATTCCAGCCGGCAAACTGCCGTCCCTTTGGGGCTCATAATCCCCCTCCGCAGGGAGGGGCGCGCAAACCAGCCGCCATCAGGCTTTTGATTATACGCATATAGAGCATAACATATATTATATTATTTGCATAGACCGCATTGATATGCCTTTTTATCGGCATTTAGCATATAAAAATGAAGATGATGAGGATTTTTGCCTTTAACATGAAGAAATATCGCAAGAAAAGACGGATTTCTCAGATGAAACTTGCGGAAATGCTTGATACATCGACCAGTTATATCGGGGAGATAGAGATAAACAGCCGCGCTCCGTCTATGGACATGGTTGAACGGATTGCCAACGCGCTTAATGTAGAACCTTTTAGGCTTTTTGTGGACGATACTGAACGAGGCAGCGCGGCACCCTGCCCCGCCGATGATTACCTTGAGTGCTTAACCACAGTAGAACGCCAGGATTTGACGAACCGTATACTAAAACGCATATCAAACGAGGTTGAACAGGTACTTCAACCCGAAAACTACGAGTAACCGGTAACGCGGTTTACCGCATCACCGGGCGCTTATTTCCCCGGCAAGGCGGTACATTTTAGACATTGCGTCTTCCACTGTGCCAAAGTCAACAGCCCCCGCCGTTTTTAGCATACTGTTATCCACGCGCACTATTTCCGCAAGGAACTGATTTTTTGTGTTAAACAGCGCTATTTTTCCGCTCAATACATATTCGGCGGGCGTCTTTTTCGTTTTATCCTCTATGGATTTTTCAATAGATTTTTCTTCCTCGTTTTCTAATGTTGATTTAATAGTCTCGTTTCCATCCCTGGGGAATACGGCAAATTTGCCAAAATTGGCAATATCGGCGGCAAGCAGGTTAGAAAGCACTTCGGCATCAGACGGCTTAATATCATCATGCCGGGGATATGCTATGGTACGAACAGCAAGGCGCGGCTTTTCGGCGGCTGTATTTTTCTCCGCCGCCTGCAGCATTTTCTTTATCATAGACGGAAAAAAAGTAGGAATTTGCTGTGTGTTCAAATAAGACTTGTAATCCCCCGACACAAGCCTTCCGTTTTTGTCCAGAAGCACAACAAGAACCACATTCTGACTGCCGACCATGCATAAATAGCCTGTCATTATATAATCGGTGTTAAGTTTTTCGCCTATATCAAGCGCCGGAGAATAATTTACCTGATTGTAATTAAGATACAGTTCGTCATTTGTTTTCCTGCGTATGTTAAATGTTGACGGAACCGGTGTATAACTTTTTGCTATATCAGGTATATTAGCCAACTGCCACGCAAGTGTTTCGCCAAGGTCATCGTCAACCTCAAATCCGGTAAACGGCACTACGGCAATGGTGGGCGGAATTTTACTTTCTGCTGAGGGCGGCTTTTCTGTCCATAGTTTTAATTCATCAGCGTGAAATTCACGCGCTTCGTGAATATCGCCGTCAAGAGAAATAACATATTGGTTAAGAAGAGAATTCACCCTTACAACACGCCCGGTTTTTCCGGCAAGTAAGCCCTGTATTATTTCTACATGGTCATTTTCGTTAAATGAGACAGAACGCCGCGGAATATGTACTCCGCGCCGAAGTTGCGTCCATTCAAATGAGCGCACAATCCTCTGCCTGTCAAAATCACCAGAAAATCCATACCCAAACTCCAGCGTATACTGAGTACGCTGCGCGTTATATCCCACAATTCTCCCGACCTGCCCGGCAAAATCACCGTTCAGCACCTCAACAGAGTCGCCTTTGTTGTACACCCATTCAGGTATATCAACTGTTTCTAAAGTGGTACATCCCGACAAAGCAATGATAACACAAAAAAGAGATATAAAGTTATATTTTCCAGCCATCAAAAAGATTACTCCGTTTTTATTATCGGCGGCAATACTGAAAAACTTTAGAAAGGGTACCTTATCTGCCGATAATTGGTAAGTAGAACTGTATTATGAGACACGCCTTGCCCGTTATTTTTGTTTTTTTTTCTTTTTTTAACGCCGTAAATTTATGCGCACAGAGCGCCCCGCCGCCGCAGAGCGTGCCGGACGGCGGCGGCGGCGGCGTTATAGAAGAAGGGCAATTTTTGATAATTGAGCATGATATAAAAGACCCGTATATAAAGCGCGAAATTGACAAACTGATAAATCCGCCAAAATTGGAATTCTATTTTGATTTTGGCATAAACCGGCTGGAATACCAGAAGATAGATTTTATTATGCAGGAGTGGAAAATTTCAGGCGAAGCAATAAGCGACATGCGGATTTATTTTCCGCTTGCCGTTCAGGGCGGCGAATACAATATAAATGCCGGTTATATATTCCACAAATTTTGGGGGGGCGGCGCGTATTTTTCCATGCCCCTATTTCCGTTTATAGAAAGGGACGCGGGCAATGTACTGCCTGTTCTCCGCGCCGATATTGTTCCATATATAATGTTTAATGCCGATATAGGCGGATTTATGAATTTTGCGCTGGCGGCAGGACCTCATCTTGGATATTACGATTACAAACAAATTATGGAACCTGCCAATGGGGGGCAGTTCAATGGGGGACAGGCATACATAGAAACCCGTATTCTTTCTTTTGGCATTGCGTTGATGCCGCAGGTCAGGTTTAATATATCAAAATTTTTATACTTAGGAGCGCGGGCAAACATCATTTTTGATTTTGCGGCGGCATCCCCGGTAATAGAAAAACCTTATCAACTTGACGGAGCAAGCAGCCAGTATAATTATTACTTTAAGGGTAATTTTGCCGTAAAGTACGGAATATACGCCGGATTCTATCTACGGAAATATACTGTATTCCATCCCCGCGCACAGCGTACATATTCAAACGCCGCGCCCGCCGGAGAAAACCCGGAATTGTAAGGAAGCCGTTATGAAAAGATTTTTTTACATACCTTTTATATGCGCTGCTTTTTTTTCCTGCAAATTTGACGCGCAGCGTGAAGATTTTACCGTGCCGCAGGAATTACTTGGCAAATGGGGCGTAAAGAAGCAATCGCTTGTAGTAGTTCAAATTACAAATACAACAATAACAACAGGCGGAATTTCGTTTATTCTTCAAGATGTAGAATATAAAAACGATTTAAGTACCGGCAGCAATAAATATTTACTCAGGCAGAGCGGAACTATAAAAACAAGCAGCCCCGGCAAGCCCGGCGTTTTTTGCGGTTATACTATTAATTTTACTAATAGAGGGACGGTTGGCAAACTCGAATTAACAGGACAGATGGACGGCAGTACAATTTTTTATGGACCATTATCGCAGATTTTGGAGAAGTTAGACTAAAATGCCGATGGGTCAAATTGTGAGTCAAGTGGGTCAAATTGTGAGTCAAATTGATAGTTATGTCAATTATTTGTGCCGCGAAAATCCATCTATCGTAAGCATAATTGGCTGCGGCGGAAAAACTTCACTTGTACAACTGCTTGCCTCACGCCTGCCTGCTCTTTGCCCGGAAGCCGGTGTGTTTGCCGGCAGTACAGTACACACCCCCATGATTACCAATGTTCAAACCGGCATGGATTTTCCGTATACGCAAACAGATTTGAACGCCGCGCTTACCCGGAACGGCGGACGCGGCATTGCCGTTCTTGAATGTGACGGCTCGCGGGGGCTGCCGCTAAAAGGCTGGGCGTCCTACGAGCCGGTCATCCCGGCGGAAACCACGCTTACTATAGGCATACTCCCCGTCAGGACGCTGGGAATGGCGGCGGATGCCGCATTCATCCACAGATTGCCGCTCTTCCTTGAACAATCCGGCGCTAAAGAGGGCGCTAAAATAGAACCGGAACATCTTGCCCGTCTTATTTCCCACCCGGACGGAATGTTCGCAAAGGCTGTCGGCAAGCGCCTGCTTTTTTTTAATCAAATTGAAAATGTAGATGACTTTGACCGCGCATTCCGAATCTCGGTCTTTCTTACGGAATCATTTAGACTTTCGGTATGCGCAATTATCGCGGGCAGCGTTCATCAGAACACATTCCGTTTTTTGTAAAACCTTGAATGTAAGCGCCAAACCGGCGTATACTCAGTTATGAAAAAGATGATGAGGGCGGCGGTATGGCATGGAAGGCGCGATGTTCGCATAGAAGAGCGCCCCATACCTGAGCCAAAAGTGGGCGAAGTTATTGTCGCCGTTTCCTGGGCAGGCATTTGCGGCACAGACCGCCATGAATATTTTGGACCGGTTTTTATTCCTGTAACAAAACCGCACAGACTTACCGGCTGCACAGCGCCGCTAATAATGGGGCATGAATTTTCCGGGCTTATTAGCGCGGCGGGCGCTGGAGTTAGCGGCTGGAAGGAAGGGGCGCGGGTTATGGCAAACGGCACGCTTTCGTGCGGCGTATGCAAGCCTTGCCGCGAAGGGCGTTACAACATTTGCGACAAACTCGGCTTTTTGGGCGTTAGTTGCGATGGCGCTTTTGCCGAATATGTTGCCGTTAGCGCGGAACGCCTTTTTGAGATTCCGCCTCTTGTGAGTCTGCGCCATGCGCCGCTTGCCGAGCCGCTTGCCTGCGGCATCCATGCGGTAAAATTGCTGGGAGATATACGCGGCAAATGCGCCGTCATAATAGGTCCGGGGATTATAGGGCTGTCCTGTTTTTTTGCGGCGCTGGAAGCGGGCGCAAAAGCGGCGCTGGTACTCGGCGTAGGGACTGAACGCAAAGCGCTGGTCGAAAAATCAGGCGGTTTTTATGCCGACATAACAAAACAAGACCCGCTGGAGGCGGCGCTTGCGCTTTTGGGCGGAAAGGCGGATATTTGCTTTGAATGTGTCGGGGCGCAGACGGCGCTTGATACCGGCGTCCGGCTGCTTGCGGGCGGTGGCAGCCTTATGATTATGGGCGTCTACGAAAAACCGCCTATCTTTCCAATGAACGATTTTCAGGAGGGCGAGCGCCGCCTATTTACCTCTCAGGCTCATGTTGACGAAATTGCCGCCGCGCTCAGTCTGCTTGCAGCCGGCAAAATAAATGCCGATGCGCTTATCACAGCGGAATTGACGCTTGATACCCTTGCATCCGGCGGCTTCGAGGACGCGGCGCGTCATCCGAACAAACATATCAAGGCGCTGGTAAAAATCGGCGGAGAAACAGAACATCCTGTTTGACTTTATAGCGCATTACGTTACAATACCGGTATGGCAAGAAAATTCCCGCTGGGCATACAGGATTTTGTAAAGATTCGTGAAAACGGTTATTTCTATGTGGATAAAACCGCACGGATTCATGAATTGATAAGCGGTTCGGCTGAAGTTTTTTTCTTATCCCGTCCGCGGCGCTTTGGCAAGTCGCTGCTCTGTTCGACTTTGGGGGCAATTTTCGAGGGCAGGC
>JAIROZ010000071.1 GCA_031257255.1 Spirochaetaceae bacterium
GCCCGTATCTACAGCCATCTCTTTGCCGTAGAACGCCCGATGGATGTCCCCCCCAGCGGCTCTTTCCTCGACAACCTGTCGCCCAATTCCGTAGAAGTACTGGAGGGATTTGGCGAAGCATGTTTAGTGGGTAGTCAGGGGATAGGGGACAGGGGACAGGGGACAGTTAGTTCAGAAAGCAAACCAGGTACTAACGCAGACAGCAATGTTCACTCTGATATACCGGACGAAAATCTACCCCCTACCCCCTACCCCCTACCCCCTAAAACCGGTATACCGAACAAAAATCCACCCACTACCCACTACCCACTACCCACTAACTATTACCAATTCGAGCGGCAGGGCTATTTTGTGCGCGACCCGGATGTGGGCAGGGACGGGCGGGCTGTGTTTAACAAAACGGCCGGCTTGCGGGACACCTGGGCAAAGGTGCAGAAAAAGTAGGGCGGGCATTCGTTTGCGCCCTACTTTTATGCTGGTAATTCATAAGCCGTATTATTGCCCTAAACTTTAGCGTCAAATTTGCCGATACTCTTAACAAACTATTTTTAGGTAAAGCAATGGTAGAAATGTTTTTTTCGCTAAAGTTCCGGTCGCAGTTGGCGCGTATACGACCGGAATTGGTAACCGCCATAGAGAACGGCATAATTAACAGCGCACAGGTTTCCGGCGCGGCGGTACGGCGCGAAAATAAAGCAATAAGCGCCCGTTTTGACGAAAGCAAAATCGGTTTCTGGCTTGATATTATGTTCGTCATTGAAACAATCCGCGCCTTGTTGGCAAATAATAAACGCGAACTTTATGGTCATATATGCGTCTTTGCGCGGACGCTCGATGTAGATACTTCCGAAATGCTAAAAAAAAATCTATCGCGTGTTGACGATGCGGACGCGGTATGGTGCGCGGCATCTATAACAGAAGAAATAAAAAGTTTTGCGGGATTCAAAGAAAATGCCTACAACCCCGTCCCGCCCGAAGCATCCATACCGGCGGAAGACGGCGCAGATTCCGCGCTCTCGACAGATATATATTATGAACTTGATACACTGCGCGATTTTTCTGAAACAGAAAGAAAATTCCCATTGCGAAAAAAAATTGAAAAAACATTGCTCATTGATAAATATAAAAGCGCTGTAATTACCGGACCGGAATTTATAGGCAAATCGGATGCGCTGTTTTGGTACTGCCGCGAAGAAAACGGAATTTTCCATCCGCTGGTTATCCGGTTTACAAAACATAATGGGATAAATTGTTTTACGGATGCTTATTCATGCTCATTATCAAAAATAGCGGATAAAAAAAATTACACACCGCCTGAGCGTCTGCTGACTCTGCATAACTCACTTTTTGCCGAAAGGCTGCGGCGCGAAATTCCGTCTTGTGTTCTAAAAGACGCACATGAATTTCTTACGCTGCTTCTGGAAGCATATTTGGAAATGGCGCGGAATTCGCTGCTTATTCCTGTTGTGCTGCTGGAAAATATAGAAAATGCGCAGGATGCAGCGGCGCGTATTTTTTTTGATGTGTGGGCAGAGGCATCCAAAAAAAAGCGTGTTGTCGCGCTGGGTACATGTTCCCGCGACAGCGCTTTAACTTTGGAAGACGGCGAATTTGCGGATGCTGTAAAGGACGGCGAATGGCGGCAGGTGTTTTCGGGCGTTATAAATTGCGCGGTAGAAAGCCCTCAGCCTTTTGATATTAGCAAATACAGCATAAGCCTTTTAGAAACGGCATACACTTGTTTTCTTTTGGGCAAATTCTTTCCTGTTAGTTGTTTTACCGGATTGTTTGAAGAAGAAGGCAAAAACGATGAGGTGTTAAAAAAATCACTTGATGTGCTGGCATCTTTTGCCCTCATTGTAAGCGCGGACAACCCGTCTCCGGCTATAAGCGGGCTTGAAAAACGCATAGAGGCGGCATTGGGGGCGCGTACCGAATTTATTAAACAAGCGGTGCGGAACAGGCTTCAGGAATGGGTCGAAAAAGGAAAACTAAGCCCATGCTTCGATTTGCTGGAAGCGCTGCGCGGACTTGGCGCGGGAGCGTCCTGCCTTTTAACGCTAGAATGTATCAAATCTGATATTACAAAGGGGACATTTGAGGCAGTAGAAACAGCCATTGCCGAAGGGCGTTTTGCGGAAATTACCGGAGATGAATATGCGCCTTCTATTTTATATATTTACAAAACGCTAAAAAGTTTGATGTACGAAAGCGAAGCGGATATTATTCAAACATTCAAAATGCCGCCGCCGGAGAGGATTCCTAATACTGAATTTGCGGCGCGTATACTTTCGATACAAGCGCTTTACCGCATGGGAATAAAAGATACGCAGCCCGCGCTCGACCAGATAAAGGAGTCGATGCTTTTATATCAGGAAACAAAAGAACGCTCCGGCATTTCTCTTGTATACCGCCTGTTTTCGCTGCTCAATCTTTCTAAACACGAAATAAGCGATGCTATTGATTATTTAAATTACGCTGTTGAATACAATAAAAAATCAAAAGACGAAAACGAAAAAACACTCGGCTGTTATTATTCCAGCATAGTACATTTTATTTTTGGCAATATATCAAAAGCCGAACGCATTATGAACGAAGCGGCATTGCAGGCGCAGGTTTCCGGCAGCCCCGCATGGGCGCTAAAATCCGGATTTATGCTTGCGCGGTACAGTTTTGAAACAGGAGAGTATGCTGCGGCGCGTAAACAATTTGAATCTCTATCTTCAAAGTATGGAGATATTTTTACGCCTGAATGGAGCAAAACTATACAGGCGTGGATTGAGCGTACAAAATTGTATCTTGGCTTTCGTACAACATCTCTTTCGGAATTACAATGCGATGACGCGCTTCTATTCCGGCTTGAAGAAACATATCTAAACGAAGAATACGAAACTACCGTAAACCTTGCGGATAAAATTCTTGCCGGTTCAATAAAAGATGAATTTGTATTTCTGGAACAGCCATGCTGGAATTCAGGTTTTTCACAGTGCGAACTAATTCCATTTACCAAACGGGATTTTTTCGGGCGTGTCGCGCCGGTATGGCGGAGTCTGGCGCTTACAAAACTAGGCAGTTTTGACGAGGCAGTTCATACAATACAAAAAATTATGCGCGATGAACGGCTTAACGAAACCGACCCCAATATGCCTTTTTATTTTTTTGCAAACTACCGCATAACTGTGGAAGCCGGGCTTTCCGAAGTTGACCGCAACACCGCCATCAGTATGGCGTTCAAACGGCTGCAGCGCCGCGCCGGGCGTATCGACGATGTAAAGACGCGCCAATCGTATCTCTCAAACCAGTATTGGAATAACGCCCTCTTTACTACGGCAAAAGAGTACAAATTGATTTAACACTAGCCGGCGTTTCCTTTAGATTTCCGCATCCTTCCCGTAAAACGCCGTAAAATTGTATACTGTTAAACCAAGGAGAACCAATGAAAAAACTAACAATTATTATTTTTGCGGCGGCATTTGCCGCCGGTATCGCGTCCTGCGCATCCGCGCCCAAAACACGGAGAGTGCCGGGTAATTTTCCTGATTTTGTACGGGCGGCTGTAAAAAATCAGCCTAAGGACAGCATCATCGGCATAGGAGTAGCCAAAACCGGCAGTTTAAGCCAATCGCGGACTATTTCCGCTACACGCGCCCGCGCCGAAATTTCGCGGCAAGTAGAAACCATCATTAAGGATATGATTACCGACTACACCGAATCGAGCGAATTAGACCTTTCCGCCGCGACTTCGTACCAGGAAGTAATAACGGTCGCGCTTTCCAAGGCGGCGCTTGCCGGCGCGGAAGTTGTTGACGAAGGCGAAGACAAACAAGGGCGCTACTGGACCGTCGTTTGTATGAGCAAAGCGCAGACAGCCGAAAAAATCAATCAGGCGGCAGGCGCGGCAAAATTGGCGGCGCCTAAAATGGCGGCATTTGACGCAACGGCGCGTATGGACAAAGCCTTCGACAAACTGGCATCCGAAGAACTAAAAGCGGCGGGAGAATAATGGCGCATTGCATCGTAAAAGAAGCCGAGGACATTCTCGACAAGGAATTCAAAGTTTTGGACAAGGGTTTTGTCCGGCTTGTAGATTACATGGGCAGCGACAGCCGCATTGTGCAGTCGGCGCGGGTATCGTACGGCGAGGGCACCAAAAGTTACCGTGAGGATGCCGGGCTTATCGACTACCTGCTCCGCAACCGGCATACAAGCCCTTTTGAGCAGGTTGTCTTTACCTTCCACATGAAACTGCCGGTTTTTATTGCGCGGCAGATGGTGCGGCACAGGACGGCGCGGCTCAACGAAATTTCCGGGCGTTATTCAATAATGAAGGAAGAATTTTACATTCCCGCAATGGATGATGTCTGTCCGCAAAGCACCGACAATAAGCAGGGGCGTTCACCGGAGGCATTTCCGCCGGAAAAAGCCGAAAATATCCGCAAGGCGCTTGCCGCCGGTCAAAAGTCGGCGTACGATGTTTATACGGCGATGATAGACGGCGGACTTGCCCGCGAACTTGCGCGTATCAACCTGCCGCTTTCCATGTATACCGAATGGTACTGGCAGATAGACTTGAACAATCTCTTTCATTTTCTGGAACTACGGCTTGGCGCACATGCCCAAAAAGAAATTCGCGTTTACGCGCAAGTGATGCTCGACATAGCCAAAAAGGTTGTCCCCGCCGCCTGCGAGTCGTTTGAACGCAATATTCTTGGGGCGGTAACATTTTCCAAAGACGAGGCGGCGGAATTGCGGCGTCGGCTTGCGGCGCAGGCGGGCGGCGAAACAGCCGGCTGCCTTTTGGACGAAAGGGCGCGTTCCCGTTTTGAAGATAAGTTAAAGGGAATACGCTGAATGTGGGTTTATGTCCCCTGCGCCGCCGGCTGTATGAAGCCCGCGCTTACCGGCACAAATGTTTGCGCCATGCACATAGCGGACAAGGCGGCATTTTCGGAACAACTTGCGGCAGAAATGCAAAAAAAAACATCGGTATACAATATTGTCGCCGCCGGCTTGGAATTCAACGAAGTTGATTTTAACGAGCGGCGCATATATGGGTCAAATTTTTCCGGAGCGGTGTTTAATTCATGCAAGTTCAGCGGAACGCTTATCAAAACAGTGTTTTTTGATTATGCGGTTTTTAACAATTGCGATTTTTCGGCATCCAATATTGATTTTTCCACCTTTGGCGGAGCAGACATAAAAAACTGTAATTTTTCCGGCTCAAATATTTTTCATGTCAATTTTAACGGCGCTACAATTATCAACACGAAGTTCGACCATTCAGACTTGTATAACAGCCGGTATAACGCGGCGTCTCTGGTAAATACAACATTTATCGACTGTAATGTCAAAAAGGTATTTTTTATCAACGCTGAACAAAGCAATGTTTCAATGAAGTCGTCAAACACTGCCGAAGCGATTTTCAAAATAGATGAGATAACATGAGATTGTATCAGCATTATTGCTCTCAGAATTTTACCAATACCTACATAGTCGGCACCGACTATGATTCCGCCGGTCAGGTGTCAACGTCCCGCGAAGCGGTCATTATTGACCCCGGCGCAATGGACAGCGCAATTCTCAAACATATCGAAAATAACGGGTATGCGCTCAAAGCGGCGCTGATAACGCACGAGCACGATGCCCATGTCGCCGGTCTCCGTTCATTAAAACGAATATATGATATTGAAGTATATTCGGCAGGCAAAACAGTTTTAGACCACAAAGAGAATATAGTTCACGATAACGAGGTGCTTAAAATACTGAGCGGGCTTAACATACAGGTTTTTTCTGTGCCCGGACATTCTTCGGACTCTGTTGTGTACCGCATCGAAAACCTGCTCTTTACCGGAGACTCATTAAGCGCGGGACTTTTGGGCAGTACCGACAGTTCCTTTGGCGCAATGCGGCTAATCTCAACCATTCAGAAAAAAATATTCGCGCTTCAGGGAAACCTGATAATACTGCCGGGACACGGACCGCTCTCAACCCTCGATGTAGAGCGCGTCTACAATACCGGCATAGGCTTGTTTCAGGAACAGATGACAAAGAGCAAGCGCCCGTCTATTCACTTCGACTTTATCGGGTAGCCTCTACACCACACTGAATGTATACTTGCCGTCCTGCCAGTCTATCGCGGCATTTCCGCCGTCTCGCAGGCGTCCAAAAAGCACTTCGTCCACAAAGTAGGATTTTACTTTATCCTCAAAAATGCGCCCCATGTTCCGCGCCCCGAATTCGCGTGAGTAGCCGTCTTCGGCAAGGTGCTCGCGGGCAGCGTCCGTCAGGCGGAGGACGACATTTTTTTCGGTCAGTTGCTTGCCAAAGTCTTCGACTTCTTTGTCAACAATGGAAAGCATAATTTCTTTTGAAAGGTGGTCGAATTTGACAACGGCATCCAGACGGTTGCGGAATTCCGGCGTAAATATCTTTTCTACCGCATTATCAACGGCGCTCTCCTGGTCTACAACACGCTCGCCAAAGCCTATCAGGTTCTTGCCGATTTCGCGCGCTCCGGCATTGCTCGTCATTATCAGTATGCAGTTGCGGAAGTCCGCCTTGCGTCCGTTGTTGTCGGTAAGGGTCGCATAGTCCATAATTTGCAAGAGGATATTGTAAATATCCGAATGCGCCTTTTCGATTTCGTCCAAAAGGAGTACGCTGTGCGGCTGCTTGCGCACCGCTTCGGTAAGCAAGCCGCCTTCTTCGTAGCCGACATAGCCGGGCGGCGAGCCGATAAGGCGGGAAACCGTGTGTTTTTCCTGATATTCGCTCATATCAAAGCGGTGCAGCGGCAGCGCCAGCAATTCGCCAAGGCTCTTTGCCAGTTCTGTTTTGCCTACACCGGTAGGTCCGGCAAAGAGGAAATTTGCAACCGGCTTGCTTGCGGCGCGGAAGCCCGCCCGCGAGCGTTTTACCGCCTTTGCTACGGCGGCGACAGCCGCGTTCTGCCCAAAGACCCGCTCCTTGAGTTTGTCTTCCAGATAGCGGAGTTTATCACGCTCGCTCTCTCCAACGGAGCGCTCCGGTATCTTTGCCATACGGGCAACAACCGTCTCTATCTGCGGTACGCCTATTTCGATATACTCCGCCGTCTGCGCCGTCTCCGTCTCGTTGGCAGTTTCCGGTTTCCGGGCAGTTTCCGGTTTCCGGTTTCCGGTTTTCGGTTTTTTGGCGGTTTCCGGTTGTTGGCCGGTTGGCGGTTGTTGGTTGTCCGCTGTCCACTGTCCACCGTCAACTAAATTCTTCCAGACTTGAATACGGGCAAATGCGCCGGCTTCGTCCAGCACATCGACTGCTTTGTCCGGCAGGCGGCGCTCGGTTATGTACTGGGCGGAAAGCCTGACGGCGGCGTCTATCGCTTCGTCCGTGTACCGTACATGATGATAGTCCTCGTACTTGGGACGCAGCCCCCGGAGTATCTGCACGGTGTCCGTTTCGCCCGGTTCGTCAATGTCGATTTTCTGAAAACGCCGCGAAAGGGCGTGGTCTTTGCTAAAGTATTTTTTGTATTCCTCGTGAGTTGTGCTGCCTATGCAGCGAAGCCGTCCCGAAGTAAGCGCCGGTTTTAGAAGGTTGCTGGCGTCAAGCGTGCCGGATGCGGAGCCCGCGCCCACTAAGGTATGGATTTCGTCAATAAAGAGTATCGCTTTTTCTTTTTTTTGCACCTCTTCTATGACGCGCTTGACCCGTTCCTCAAAGTCGCCCCGGTAGCGGGTGCCCGCCACGAGCGCCCCCATATCGAGCGAATAGAGCGAGAAGTCCTGCAAAACCGGCGGTACATTGCCGTTTGCGATGCGCTGCGCGATGCCTTCTGTAATGGCTGTTTTGCCGACTCCGGCATCGCCCACATGTATCGGGTTGTTTTTTAGACGGCGGCAAAGGACTTGTATTGTGCGTTCCAGTTCAACCTCGCGCCCGATGACCGGCTCCAAACGCCCCTCTTTGGCAAGCGTTGTAAGTTCGGAGGCAAAGCGTTCCAGCGCCGATTTTTTGCCGCTTTTTTTGCCCTCTTCGTTTTGTTCTTCGTCAACATCCTCCGTGTGAATCCGGTCGGCGCGGAAAAAGTTCTGGCTCTGCTCATCTTCGCCTTCGTAGCCGTGCGAAAGTGTGCGGAGAAGTTTGACCCGTTGAACGCCCGACTTGCGGAGGTAGTACGCGCAGTAATTTTGTTCCTCATCGTAGAGGGACACGAGTATGTCGGCTACATCGAGGAATTCTTTTTGGCTCTGCCTGCTCTGAACCACAGCGCGTTCAATTACATTCTGAAATCCGACAGTCTGAGTCGGCTCTCTGTCTATTAACGGAATCTTCTGGTCGAAAAAATCTTCCATCCCATCCTTGAGCGCGGAGAGGTTCGCTCCGCTGGCGTTGAGCACACCCTGTACTTCGTTAAAATTGAGGGCTGCGTAAAGGATATGTTCGGGTGTAAGATACTCATGACGGCGTATACGCGCTTCGGTATATGCCGCGTTGATGATTGCTTGCGCATGACGGCTTATTTTCATCTATGCCTTCTCCACCACACATTTTAGCGGAAATCCATTGTTCTCCGCAACTGTGTGTACCTGCTTCATTTTAGTTATGGCTATGTCTCCGGTGTACTGCCCCGCGATACCCTTTCCTTTGTTATGCACTTCCAGCATTACCTGCTCGGCTTCCCCGCGCTGCTTGTTGAATATAGTAACAAGTATCGCCGTAACAAAATCCATCGGCGTATAGTTGTCGTTTAGAAGTATAACGTTGTAGTCGCCCGGTTCCTTCAGTTTACGCTTTTTTTGCGTTGAATACTTTAGAACATCTGCCATGTCTTTATTATAGCCGGACGCGGCGCGGTAGTCTAGTGTAACGTTTATAGAGTTTCCACTTTGCGGAAACTCTATAAACGAAACGCGCAAGAATGCGCGTTTCGCGGCTATTTTAGCCGCGGCAAATAGAAGGCATCGCCGGTTTTGGTAAGCCCGTCAAAGTCCCAAGTGTCGGCAGACCAGCCTAAGGTGCCGGTCCATGTTGAGGGATTTGATAATTCTATCATAGTCTTGCCTGCGCCCTGCTTTGTTGCCGCTCCGTCTGCTCCGCTGTATGGCGCTCCTGTGCCCATTAACATTTCGCTGTTAGCGATGTTGTTAATAAAGGTTATGCCGGCAGGCGAATTTGCAGTGATATACCCGGCAATACGCCCGTCGCAATCGGTCTTTGGCGGATTTAGCATTGCTTTATTGCCCACGGCGGCGCTGTTCTTTATTGTAAGCGTTAAATTGGTAGCGGCGGCTTCTGTTCCAATTCCGCCTATAAAACCGCCCAAATACCGCCGCGCAGTGTCACTTAGAGAGGGAACAGCATTCGTATCCTCTACATTGCCGGATGCATAACAGCGGTCAAATATTATGGAGTTTGTTTGTATATTGTTACAGGCAACATCACCCATAAAACCGCCTAAATACGAATGGGCGGCGGCTGAGTAGTCTAACTCAACTGAAACATTGCCTTGCGCGTAGCAATCGGTAAAGGTTAGAGAAGATGTGCTTCCATCACCTCCTCTAAAATGCCGCCCTATAAAACCACCTATACCAACAGTCCCATGGCTAACTACACCGGTTGCGCCGGTAATTGCAATATTTAGTTCCGATGAACAATTGTTTATGGCTATATTGCCAAAGCGCCTTGCCTCGCCTATTATGCCGCCGCAGAGAATAAATGATGCATTTGTCTTTCTTACCTTGATTTCGCCCTTTACCTTGATATTTTTTATAGTAATATTAACGCCGGGTATATCAACGAGCGCCAACATACCGCCAAAGTATATATTGGCGTTTGAATCTACGACCTGATTGTTAGGCGTAGACGCTTCGAGCGTAAAGTCTTCGATAATAGCGCCGTTTCCCAGCGAACTGAAAAGCCCTATCGAGCCGCCGTTGCCGCCGGATGCCGTTGCCGATGCCGCGCTAAGTTCCAGCCCCTTTATCGTATATCCATTGCCATAGAAATGCCCCGAATAGCCTGTAGGTCCTTTCCATGTTTTTAGATTGCCCCCCGCGTCCGTGTAGTCTCTCAAATCTATTGCGTTGAAGAGTGAGTAACTCACTTCCCGGTTAGCGCTTGAATTAAGCAAGTCGTAGAAGTTATTTGCGCTGCTAACTATGTATGTAAGTTTGCTCTTGTCCGCTATGGTTATGCCGATAGACGTTGCCGTATCGGTTACAGACGGCTCAAGCGGCACTGTTTGCATTGCCCGTCCCTGGTCGTCAAATAATTGGACAAGAAATGTTTTGGGTCTAAAAGCATTTGGCGCTTCTATCTCAAAACCAGCGTTTTTACTGCCTCCCCCAGATGTTAAATTACCAGCCTGAAAACTCCTTTCATCATTCTTAACTACCAAGCCCTGCACACTGTAGTTCTCGCTTCCGGCATAAGTTATTGTACCGTTCCATGTTTGAACATTGCTCGGCGCATTTATCGTAACGCTCCATTCCGCATTTTGCCCGTCATTCCGCGTTACCTTGAATTTGAGCGTCCGGCTCTCCCCCTCCACAGTGGCTATGGCGGCGCTGCCGCTCACAGAAGCCGTACCATCGCCTGTGTAAGTCATTTCCGATACGGCGCTGTAAGTTACCGTTATTTTGGAACCCGCCTCGGATGCCGCCGTAAAGTGAACATTAGTAAAGATGCCGTCCATCGAATTAGGGGAAAGCGTGTATTTATGGTTGGACGAAGAAAATTCCTTATTGCCCGTAAGTTGATTGCCGCCGTCAATATCCGCAGTATAAGAAACTTTAAGACTGATGAGTTTATATCCCACTGGGTCTGCGGAGGACGGCGGCACCAGCGTTATATTGTATATGTTCTCTTTTGCTTTCTCTTTATACTTTATTTTTATTTCTACCTGCTTGTTGTAGCCGCCCGGCTCGCCGGGTTCCGCCTCATAAGCGCCTTCTACAGCCGTCAGTTCAGTATCAGCCTCACCCGGCTTGCTGTCCTTTAGCGTTACTTTTATCTCCTGTCCGTCCGTTAGAACAGGCTTTATTGTTATTTTGTTGTCCGTTCGTTTCGCGGTTATCGTGTAATCCGTCTGACTCTTCGCATACTTGATAAGGTCTTTAGTATCATCGGTTTTTTCTGAAGTATACCGGACGCTTAAATTTTCCAGCGTGGGTGTGGGCGTTGTTACTTTAACGGTTATCGTGTCTTTGGCTTCCCCATCCCACGAGCCTATTCCACATTCAAAGTATATTTCCGTGTCATTACCGTCCGTAGGCAGCGGTATATCCGAAACTACCGCATTCTGCTTTGGAAGCGGCATGGGATACTCAATCCCGCCCGCCTTATACTTTATTTTGATAGTCGTGTTTCCCGCGCCGGCGGCATCCGCTACCAAATTGTCTTTTGTTTCATCTTCTATAACTATTGAATAATTTTTTGTTGCCGGGTCGTAGGTTAAAAGATTTTTGCCCGCGCCTTCGCTTTTGTGGTAAACCGAAAGTATGTCTATCTTTACAGCGTTAGGGTCTGGAGTACTCCCCCCCCCCCCCATTATCATTCACATTTGAAGAACACGCCGCAAGGCTTATGGTGGAAAATACCGCCGCCGCTAGAATTAAAGGCTCAAAGCCTAATTGTCTGGATAATTTCATAAAA
>JAIROZ010000118.1 GCA_031257255.1 Spirochaetaceae bacterium
ATTCCTGCCAGCGCCAGTTCCTGACGCTTAAAAACGATGACTATTTCCTCTCCCGTGATGGCGGAACCATACATCGAGAAAAACTTGAAAAAATCCGGGTAATTGAGATAATTTTGCAGTATCCGTAAGCCCCTGTTGGACTGCGCCTTTTGCTCCAAAAGATGCTCCCCGGTTACTATGGGAATGGTAAACGATACACCCTCCAGCGCATGATAATCGTCCCCGCTTTTTTGGCAGACCGCGATAACATCGTGGGCGAGGAGGCGCAGCAGCAGGGAAGCGTCCGCATCGGAAAGGGCAAGGAACACGCGGATGCCGCCGTTCAAATTCGCCGCGCCGCCGGGAGGGGCGGAAAACCGCAGGCGCAGGGCTGAACTGGCGGCGTTTTGCAAATGCGCCTCTTCGAGACCCAGTCCCGCCAGATCGCGGCTTATATATTCCGCCGCGCTGATGGTAAAGGGAACGAGCGGTGTGTCGCAGGCGGCGGAAAAACGGCAGGGCGTATTGATGCTGGGAATGACTGTGTCAAAAACCGCGCCGGCTTGGAGAACCGCTCCCTTTTTGATGTTTTCATCCCCCGGATTGGGGAATACTTCCAGTATCGCCCCCGCCGGAACCGGGTAGAGGGCGTCCGGGGCGATGGAACCCAGTAGGGACTCCATAAACGGGTAATAACCCTCGTCCAGTTTTTTTTCCACCTTGGCGGCAAGAAAAGCCGTCCCTTCCAGAAGGCGCTCAATGTAGGGGTCTTGGCAATCGTATTCGGAAATCAAAAGGCGGCGGGCTATTTTGGGAAACTCTGCGGCAAATTCGGCGGAAAGCCCCCGGAGGTAACTGAGGTTGTTGCGGTAATAATCCAGCAATTCCATTTCTTACCCTTCCATGCGCAGTTCCGCGTTCCCGGATTCAAGGTTCAGTTTGGAAATAAAATAAATCTCTTCGCTTACCTCTTTTGTCGTGATGTGCCCGCCTATCTTGAACTCTACGCTTGTCTCATCGCCTCCGATAGTGTCCAACAACTCTATGGTGATAGAGGCAGGATCAAGGCGGGGCTCAAAAAGCCCTATCTGCTTATAAATATGACCGCGCAATGCTTCCCGCGAGGCTGTGGAACTCTGCCTGCCGCAGAAGTCGGAAATGCCGTAACCCAGCACCGAATTTTCAACATCCTCATATCCTTTAAGGTCTGCCAGAGAAGCATGTGAGCGTGAGTTGAAAAGCATATCTATATTTTCAAACACATCTTCCTTTAGTTGCCTTGCGGTTAGAAGTCCTTCGGGTTTTTCGGTTTTGTCGGCTGGATCAAGGTCGGTCAGCCGTTTGAGTGTGTAGGGTTTATACCGGGCATCTTCTTTGACAAGCCCTTCGTTATATTCCGCGGCATCCGGCATAAACCACTCTCCATAAAAGCGAGGGTAACGCTGCTTGCGGACTTTTGCAAACAAAAGTCCGCATTGACTTTAAGCAACGTTACCCCTTTTTTGTGCTTTCCTAACTGTTCGTTACCTGATTCCACTTGGTCTCGATTGCGCCGTCCTTGGTTCCGTCCGGTTTTATCGGAGTTACCTTGACGGTGATTTCCGCTGCAACCAGTTGCACCTCTTCCACCGGCTGCTGAGAAGCGGCATCTTCCGGGTTGGGGTTGACGGTTTTTATCTCCGCTTTTGCCACTCGGACGCTGTTCAAAGTTAGTTCATACACCGGGGTCTGAGCGCCGCCCAGCACACGGCAATACTCAAACTTTGCGCTCTTGATTACTTCGCCTTTCATGCAAGAAAGTTGCAGTTTGGGAGTCGCCTTGTCTACCGCATGGGTAAAGGTAAAGGGTATGTACTGACCCCTACCCTGAACATCCGATGACGCCTGCACATTGATATTCTGCAGGGATCCGTGGGAAAAAGACAGTAAATCCAGCCACTTTTCGTGTTTGGCATCAGATGCCTGACCTTCAATTCCGTCAATTTTCAAAAAATAAACGCTTGCCATTGGTAAGCCTCCTAAAATTTTGCGGCTACGCCGCTAATATATTTTACGGCAATGCCGCAAATATAACAATACCGGTAACCGGTCTTCCGCTTTGCGGACAGACAGGTTACTGCGCCCCGCTGGGAACCTTGGTTACCAAACGCAAGGATGCGGTAAGCCCTTCCAGTTGATAGTGGGGTCTCATGTAGAAGCGGGCGTTGTAATACCCCGGCTGCCCCTCTACCGGCTCTACCTCTACCTTGGCTTCCGCCAGCGGGTACTTTGCCTTTACTTCTTCCGAAGCGTTGGGGTCGCCGGTAACATACTGGGCTATCCAGTCTTCCAAAAAGTGCTCCATATCTACCCGTTCCTTGAAAGAGCCTATCTTGTCCCTGACTATGCACTTTAGAAAGTGAGAGAAACGGCTCGCCGCAAAGATGTAGGGCAGCCGCGCAGAGAGCGCAGCGTTTGCCGTGGCATCGGCGGAATCGTACTGGGTCGGGTTGTTGACCGTCTGCCCGCCAAGGAATACGGCATAGTCGGTGTTCTTCCAGTGAATAAGGGGAAGAAAGCCGTTTTTGGAGAGTTCCGCTTCCCGGCGGTCGGTGATGGCTATTTCGGTGGGGCACTTCTGCGCCATGCCGCCGTCTTCCGAAGGGAAGGTGTGAGTGGGCAGCCCCTGAACCGCGCCGCCGGATTCTACGCCCCGTATATTGGCGCACCAGCCGTAAGTGGAAAACGAGCGGTTGATGTTTGCGCCCATCGCGTAGGCGGCATTCATCCAGTTGTATTTGGTGCTGTCTCCCGCGCCGACATCTTCTTCAAAGGCGAATTCTTCGACCGGGTTGCTCTTTGCCCCATAGGGGGTGCGGCTTAGAACACGGGGCATCGTTAGCGCCACATAGCGGCTGTCATCGGAATCGCGGAAGCCCCGCCAACTTGCGTATTCGGGGGTGGAAAATATCTTGGCTATGTCCCGTGGGTTTGCCAATTCCTGCCATGAGACAAGGTTAAGTATCGAAGGGTCAGCAGCAGAAATAAAGGGCATGTGAGATGCCGATGCAATCTGCGCTATGCCTTTTAGTATTTCCACATCCTGAGGGGTGTGGTTAAAGTAATAATCCCCGATTAACGCGCCGTAAGGCTCGCCGCCGGCGGTTCCGTACTCATCCTCGTAAAACCGCTTGAACAGCGGGCTCTGGTCCCATGCGGTTCCCTTAAAGCGCCGCAAGGTTTTGGCTACATCGTTTTTGGAAATGTTGAGAACCTTGACCTTGAGGGTATCGCTGGTCGCCGTGTTACTCACCAGGTAGTCTAGCCCCCGCCAAGCGCTCTCAAGTTGGGCAAATTCGGGGTGGTGCAGGATAAGATTGACCTGTTCCGACAGTTTCCTGTCCAATTCCGCGATGATTCCCTCGATGGTTTTTATGGCATCATTGGAAACAAGAGTTACATTTTCCAGCGCCTGATTTACCAGGGTTTTTACAGCCCCTTGAACCGCCGTCTGCGCTTCCTCAGACTGCGCCTTGAATTCCTGCTGAACGAGTTTTTCAAAATCGTTCATCTCCAGAGTTTCGGCGTTAAGGGTTTCTAATTTTTGTGTATCTGCCACGATTTACTCCTTCTTTTCTTCAGCCGGCGCATCAGACGGCGCTCCGTCTGAAGGTGCCGCGTCTTTTGCCTTGGCGGAAAGCGCCTTGAGCAGGGCGGGGTCTGAGAGCACCTTGTTGAGCAGGTCTTCCGCTCCCGCCTTTCCGTCCATATAAGAAAGTAGGTTTGCCAGTTGCTGCCGTGCTTCCATTAGTTGCTTTAAGCCGTCTACTTTAGAGGCTACCGCCGCCGGGGAAAAATCATCCATGCTCTGGAAGGTCATATCCACAGCGATATTGCCTTCTCCGGTAAGGGTATTGGGAACGGTAAATGCGGTGCGGGGCTTTATTGCCTTGAGGCGCTCGTTAAAGTTCTCCGACGTAAATTCTACTGCTTTGCGGTCATCAACCTTGGGCAGCGGCTCTTCGGGTTTACCCGATAAATCCGATACCACCCCCATTACAAATGGGATATTGACCTTCTTCTGAGCCCCATAAACCTCGACATCGTAATCGATTTGTACCCGCGGGGCGCGATTTTTTGCTATAAAAGCCTGACTGCTTCCTGACGCCATTCAAAGTCTCCTAATTAACTAAGATAAATAGAGTATACCCCAGCATTTATAAATTATGTAAGAGGGGTATCTGTTTTGAGATTAGACTTTTTTTTTAATATAATGCTATACTATTTCAAGGTTGAGGTAATTGATTTACCTTATGGACAAAAAAATGACAGAACGCATAAAAGAACTTATCGAAAAACACTACCTGCTTGCGGTAGAAATCCGGCACAAGATACATCAGTATCCCGAATTGGCTTTTGAAGAATTTGAGACTTCGCGCCTTGTTGCAGAAACGCTGGAACGGCACGGTATTAAAGTACAAAGCGGTATCGCCAAGACCGGAGCGCTGGCGTTAATAGAAGGAAAAAAACCGAGGGACTCCCGCGCCAAGACGGTGCTGCTCCGCGCCGATATGGATGCTCTGCCCATAACTGAGGAAACGGATGTGCCGTTCGCGTCATGCAAGCCGGGGCTTATGCACGCCTGCGGGCATGACGGGCACACGGCGGGGCTTGTACTTGCCGGTATTGTACTCAAGGAACTGGCGGCGGAATTTTCGGGCGGCATAAAGTTAATGTTCCAGCCGGCGGAAGAAGGGGACGGCGGCGCGGAACCTATGATAGCGGCGGGTATTCTGGAAAACCCCAAGGTTGACGCCGCCTTCGGCTGCCATCTTTGGGGTGGAGTAAAAGCGGGGCAGATAGCCGTCAATACCGGTCCGTTAATGGCAAGTCCTGACGAATTCTACATTACCGTGCGCGGGCGCGGCGGGCATGCCGCCACGCCCCACATCACCATAGACCCAATAGTTATAGCCGCGCAAATTATCAATAGTTTTCAGGCTATAGCAAGCCGCCGCAACGACCCGCTGCTCCCGCTCGTCATATCTACCTGCGGAGTACATGGCGGCGGCACTCACAACATCATCCCGGATACTGTAGAACTTGTAGGCACGGTAAGAACCCTCAACCATGAACAACGCGCCGGCATCCCAGCGCTTATGGAACAAACCGCCTCGGATATTGCCCGCAGTTGGGGCGCGGATTGCGTCTTCAAACTGATACGCCGTTACCCGCCGCTCATAAATGACGCGGCTGCTGCGGCGCTTGCCGGTTCAGCCTCCGCTAAAATTGTGGGACGCGAAAATGTAATAACTTGCCCGCCCAATATGGGCGGTGAGGATTTTGCCTACTTAGCCGAAAAAGTGCCGTCCGCTTTCTTTTTTGTGGGGATAGCAAAAGACGCGCCGGTAATTCATCACAATTCAAAATTTGCATGGGACGATTCGATACTTAAAATTTCCGCCGCCGCGCTCTGCCAAACCGCGCTTGATTACCTGCGGCAATGACAGGGAAATTTGTATTTTAAGAACATTACCCTACGGAAGCGGCTAGGGGAGCGTCCAGCGCTTTGTAATGGTAATGGCGTTGTTTGGTATCCACAAGCCTTTTATGGCGTGGGGGTCTGTCCACAGGTATTCAAAGTTATCTATGGCGAGCCGCCATTCAATATTAAAAAGAGGTGTATTAAATTCAAGCATAAGTTCCGGCTCAAGCGAAAGCCCCGAAAATTCAAGACGGTTTTCGTCGTACCTCATATTGAGCATAAGTTGCCCGAACATGCCGGAACTGAAGTACTTTCCAATAAATATAGAAGTATTGTCAAAAAAGTTTCCTGCGCGGGGCTGAGCGTTTTCCGCCGCCTGTGTTTGATTAAATAGAAGTAAATTTTGCAGCGCCTGCGTACGCGCCGAAAACATATCAACATGAAGCACCTTGTCGCGCATAAAGTTTTCAAAACGCCGAAGCCCCACAAATTGCGCAAAATCCAAACCGGATGAAACAAATGGCACCACATTACTTTCTTCCGAGCCGGACTGTCCGTTTACGCCGGATAGGTTGCCGCCCAAAATAGAAAGAATTTCAGCCTGCGAAAGCGCCGGCGTGGACTCAAGACGCGGAGAAAATGACAACAGGCTCTGGTTGTCAATTATCATGCTTACCGTTACACTTCCGTCCGCCGTGCGGTCGCGCATTTCGGCGCGTACAGAAAGGCGCGGGTCGAACTGCGATTCATTTTCGTTAAATGTTAAAATTCCTGAACGCAGATAAAAGTTTCTTTGGAAATAATACATTTCCCCGCTGCGAAGGCGCACATCGCCTTTTATTGAGAATACGCCGGAAAGCGAATTGCTGGTAATTTGAATAGAATCACCGGCATAAGCGGTCGCTTTGAGTATAGGTATGGTGGGATTGGGCCAAAGAAATTCAACCTTGCGCCCCGTTTGTATTGTAATTTCGGTAACAACTTCCTTTTCGCTGCCGCCGTCTCCTGAAGCAGGCTGCATATCAGCCGTTGTTTGCGCTCCTTGTACGGCAGACACCGGCTGTATAGCGGCAGTCTGCTGCGCTGCCGCGGAGTCTGTCCGCTGGCGGAATTGTCCTGAATCAAGGGTTATCTCGGCATTATCTCCGCGTAAGTTGCCTAAAACGGAAACAGAATTTTCTTCAACGATAATTTCTAAATGCCCTGCCGCGTCTCCTTTTGCGTTAATTCCCGCGACATCAATTCCAAACGGAATAGGCGATTCGTCTTCGGCGTCTATATTCAGAATAAATGTACGCGGCACCCAGCGGTCAAATTGAAAGACGCCGGAAAGACGCGCTTCGCCTGTTCTTCCCACAGGAGCGCTAAGCGGTTCCAGTATCATTTCCGCGCCTCTGAATGTGAGCGTAACCGGCGCGGGTCCTATCGTTCCATTTACATAACTTGGAATGAGCAGAGATATACTGTTTCCATTTGCGCTTCCGTAAAACGAAGGGTCGCCCGCCGGTCCCTGAATATGTATATCTGCGCTTACTATGCCGGATGTAAAATCAATTATTTCTAGCGGTACAAAATCCCATATAGTATCCATTTCGATATACAAACCGTTGCCTTCAATATCAATTTCCCCGCCGCGCAGCGAACCAAAAACAGCGCCCCGTATTGGAGAGGGCTTGGAAAACGAAGCAAACAAAGTTCCCTCGCCGTCCATACGCGCCAGCAGCATATTATTTGGACCGCCGGAAGCGCTTAACAAAGTTCCATTTTTTGTAAAGTTAAAAGTAAAAGGCTCATTTATGGATATTTTGTCGTAGTTAAATTTTTGAAACGCAAGCGTAGCATTTATTCTTTGCGTCATTCTTTTTATAGAAGTCCAACTTTGCGTTTCGGCAAATTCAAGCAAAAGCGCCGCGTCAAAACGTATCTGTTTTTTTCCTATATATCCATCCGTGCTAAATTCGGTGGAAAGCGTATGTGTTTCCAAATCAATATCAAAGTTAGAGAAATGAGATTGCAGCGCGTTGTATGTAAGTGATGTATCGCCGAGCGAGAAACGCGCCGCGTCAAAAGTGCCGCGTGTGGAAAGGCGCAGAATACCGCCTCCGGCATTCATTGCGAGAGAGTATATTTCAAACGAACTGTCCCATATACCGTTATTTGATTTGAAGGCGAATGTACCGGAAAGGTTTGCGTTTAATCCGCTTCTGTAAAGCCAGCCGGATTGAAAATTGAGCGCATCGGCGCGAAGGTTGAACTCGCCGTCCATATAGCGGCAGTCAAGTGTAAAACGCTCCGAAAGTTCTCCGTTTCCAAGCGAAAGCCGCCCGGAAAGGCGTTTATCGCCGTCCGCAAAATTCCACGCCGCCAGCGCGTCTCCGTACAGCGCCCCGTCCGGCTTGTTAAGATATATCATGGGAATAGACAGCCCTTCATTATTTGCAAACCCCGAAAGGCGCAGCGTATTTGAAGCAAGCAAAGCGCCGCCGCCTGTTATCTCCATGCGCTGTATATTTACATTCCACGATGAAGCGCTTACAAAACGAAAATCCGTATCAAGCGCGAGATACGAAACACCGCCGCCTGACGGAAGCGGAAACATATCTGTTTTGAAGAAACCGGAAAATCCGTTCTTTTGTACAGACGCTAAAAATTCAAATCCATAGGAACCTGTTATGCGTACATTTGTTTTATCAAGAATGCTGCCGTTTATATAGTACGATATATCCCGCAGCGAACAGTCGACAGAAAAAGAAATGTCGTCAAGTCCAGAAAAATCGGCGCGGGCAAGAAAATCCAAACTGCCGTCATTCCAGACAAAACGCCCGGAAGATAAATCAAAAAACTGGTCTGTGCCGCTCATAGACGCTACGGCAAACCCGTTACGCTGCCCCTGAAATGCCGCGACAAACGAAGGCACCGTGTACGCAAAATGCTTAAAGTCCGTATTAAAAAAAATTTCTGTGGTAAAAAAAACATTTCTTGCAAGCGGATTTTTCTCTGCGCCTTTCATATCCGCCGTTAAATTCATTATGCCGAGTACATCGGCAAGCGCTATCGCGTTCAATTTTATATTTGCTTCGAGATTTTTGCCCCGCGTGTCAAGCGTTCCGTCCGCGTCTATATTGGAAATATGTACATCATCTCCATTATCAATAAACCTAAGAGCGCTTGCTGTCCATGTATATTCGGTTCCGGCGCGGATAAAATCGGCATTTACGCCCTGAAACTCAACACCGCCTATCATAACGGTGTCGGCAAATACGGTAATATTGCGCCTGCGTCCTGATATGGCAAACGATGCGTCAATTCCGGCGCTGCCCTTGGAAAAAGGCTTAAATTGGCGCATTTCCAGCGTTCCGTTTGGAGTAAGCGGGTCAAATATAAATGTTCCTTTGTACGACAATTCCCCATTGCGCCCATTGAATAAAGCGTTGTGTATTGTAACCTGCTTTTGCGTACCCTCCGCCTTAAGCCGGACGCGGCTTTTTCCGGCGGGAGAACTTTCGGCAAGCGCAATGTTTATGTCCGCTTTATACGAAAGCGGCGCGTCAGAAATTGAGCCTGAAAAACCGCCGCCTGTCCAAACATCTTCTCCTTCGATTTCCAGTTCTCCAGAAAGAGCGCTTTGCGCCGACCAGCCTAATTTTTGAAGATTTCCCTTAAAAGAGAGTATTGCAGACGGCATAAAATTATCCGCGCTTAAAGCTGCCTTGTATGTTTTATTGTTTAAGTTATACGAAACATGAATATCATAAGGGCGGCGGTCATTTATTTTTTGAAGAGACACGGAGTTGTCATTCAATGTAAATAATATATCTGTTTTTGATACATTTATATTTGGCGAATTAAATCCGCGTACGCCCACTCTGAACGCGGCGGTCTTTGGCGAAAAAAAAGCGCCGATGCGCAGCGCCGCGCTAAAATTTTGCGCCGTTCCTTTCTTTTGTTTGTTTGATAATTCCGCCCGCGCATTAGCGCTTACAACCGCGCTTATCAAATGTGAATGTATCAATTTGAATGATATATTGCCGGCGCTGAAATTCGCAGTTTCGGACTGCGCGTACACCTCACCCCCGCGTACAATGATTTCTACCCCCTCTGGAATGTACGGAAAAATAAGCGCGTAAATTTCGCTGTATTTTTTTTTTGCTATGGATACATTCGTATCATCAGAATCTAACAATGGCAGTTTCAAACAGACAACAGGTTTTTCTATAATAATTTTTTTTACAGATAAAATCCCGCCGCCGGAAAGCAACGAAGCAAGTGAATACGAAACACGGACGCGCTTTGCCTGTACAAGCGCCTCATCTTCGCGGGAGAGGGTTAAATTGCGTACATCAAGGCTGTTTAGCAGCGAAAAACCGGCGCTGTCCCAGTCTAGCGTTAAGCCTGCCGCGTCCTCGAAACGGGATATAAGAGCGTCTTCCCGCTGTTCGAGCGCCGCCCGCATACCCGCCCTGAATGGAAACATGGCAAGAGCGGCAAGCGCGCTAATTCCGAGAAAAACCGCAAATTCACGCAAGCGCGTTGTCAAAATCTTCTATAAGGTCGTCCGCGTCTTCCAGACCGCAGGAGATTCGGATAAGCGTGTCCGTTATGCCGAGCCGTGCCCGTTCCGCCGGAGGTATTGCGGCATGGCTCATGCGCACCGGGTAACTGGCAATGGTTTCCACACCGCCAAGGCTCACCGCGCAGGCGGCAAGCCGGACTGTTTTTAGAAAATGCCGCGCCCGTTCTGTCGTGTCAGTCTTGAACGAAAGTACCGCGCCGCCGCCTGATGCCTGCCTTGCATGTGCTTCCCGCCCCTCATGCCCTTCCAACGCCGGATAGTAAACGGCGCTTACATTCTTATGCTCCCGCAAAAAAAGCGCTAGTTTCCGCGCCGTCTTTTCACTTTCGTCCATGCGAACCTTGAGCGTCTTTAGCCCCCTCAGTACAAGAAATATGTCCCAGGGTCCCGGCACAGCGCCAAAGGAATTCTGCACACGATAAACGCGCCGCCCCAGTTCCTCAGTTTTTGTTACAGCAAGCCCGAAAATAACATCGCTATGTCCGCCCAGAAATTTAGTTGCCGAATGGATAACAATATCACAACCCAATTCCAGCGGGCGCTGCAAATACGGCGTCATAAATGTATTATCAACAATGCTGATAAGCCCGCGCTCATGGGCAAAGTCGAAACAGGGCTTTAAGTCCGTAATTTTGAGCAGCGGATTTGAAGGGGTCTCCAAAAAAAGCGCCTTTGTATTCGGTTTTAGCGCCGCCTTAACGGCATCCAAATTGGAGGCGTCAACAGCCGTATGTTCCAGCCTCCAGCGCTTAAAAAAATCATTAAAAAGCCGGTAACTGCCGCCGTAAATGTCCTCCGCCGTAATAATGTGGTCTCCGGCGCTAAAGATGCCCAGCACGGAAGCAACGGCGGCTATGCCGCTCGCAAAGGCATAACCCCGCGCGCCGCCTTCCAGCAATGCGATGGCTTCTTCCAGCGCCTTGCGGGTCGGGTTGCCGGAACGGGAGTAATCGTATTCCTGAGCGGCATCCAAATCTATTTGATGAAAGGTCGAGGTCTGGTATACCGGTACGCCGAGAGCGCCGGTTGCCTTGTCAAAATCATAGCCATTGTGAACTAACGATGTTCCAAAACGCAATTTTTTCTCCTTAATGCCGGCGTGTTCCGGTCAGTCATGCTCCGAAATTGCCATATCAATAGTAAACGAAATCCGGTATGTCTTGCCTTTTTGTACATTTATTGACCTGATAATCGAATAATCGCTTACCTGAATTTTGACATCATGTTTGCCCGCTTCCACGGCAAGCGAGCCGGTCGTGTTCTGTATCAACTTTTCGTCCAAAAAGATACGGGCATTTGCCGGCGCTTCGAATATCATCTGCGGCGTCAAATCCTGCAAAGTGATAGTTACCGTGAGTGATTTTCCGCGTTCCGTTACAAAGCGGCGGTTCTGGTTGCGATAGTCCGCCGATAACACGGTGAGTTGGTGTTCGCCTTCTTTGAGCAAACGCTCAGACTGAGGGCTTTCTATCACCTTGCCGTCTATCAGCACGGCGGCGGGTTTGTCGGGCAGATGTTCGGGGAAGCGCAATAGAATACGAACCGCGCCCTCATCGCTCAGTATTGGTTTGACATTAAGGCGGAATTCCATTGACTCAAGTTCTTCGTCCATAACGGCGCTTATCGGCACGATTCTAAAGAGAACGGGGAATTCGTCGGGCGGCACTGTTTCGCGGAGTACGGACACATAGGGGCTGGGACGGAGCGCCGCTCCTTGTTTTACCGGAATTTGATATATGCTTTGAATTTTGTTTGGCAGAGGTTCGTAGCGGAGTTCCTTTACTTGAATTTCGCTTGCGTAGTTTGCGGGGAGGCGGTCGAGGGCGCAGTAGAAGGCGGCGGCGAGTTGCCCGCGGTGGCTTATCCACGCCGCCGGCGCTGTGATTTCAAACTCCACACCGGAAAGAAACCGCAGGTCTTTTTCCAGCATTACCAGCGTAGAATCCCCCGCGCTCATACTGACGGCAATACCCGCCGGCTTTTCTACACCGACTTCAATCATGTCCGCCTTTGCTATACGCAGAATTTCCGCCCCGGCGCGGGGAGTAACAAGCGCCAAAGCAAACGCGGATAGCATAAGCGGAGTGTTCATGTCTTGAGTATACAACGGAGAGCGGGGAGTGGGTAGTGTC
>JAIROZ010000139.1 GCA_031257255.1 Spirochaetaceae bacterium
CCGGCAGGCGGCTTGATAGTAGTACCGGACGCTTGCCAATCGAAAACCGTTGCCAGAACTCCCGCGTGTACATCAATAACCTTTGCGGGCGCCCAGTAAACCGCTGCTTTTACAGTAGGTTTAAGCCCAAAAGTGAATACGGATTGCTCGTTTCCTTCGGTTTTCGTGCCGCCGCTAAGAGTCGAGAATTTGTCGGTATCAAAATTGATGTTTATCGGAAGAAGCACTTTGACCTTCCAGCCCACCTTGTCATCCAGAACCGTGCCGGAAAGACCATAAGACGGGGTTATTGTGTCGTCAATGTAGAATTTTTCGTCCATAGAGGCATTTTTATCGTCTGACCATATCGCAAGCCCTTTTATAGATGACACAGCCTTGCCGTCCGCGTCTTTAGCGCCGTTAGTATAGAAGCGGAGCGCGAGGTCATTTTCCACTTCAAAACTTCCTACATTGATGTCGATGTACAGTTGCGGCTCAACATAAGAACCGGTGTTTTTCAGACTGCCATTAGCCTTCTTTTCTGAGAGGATATTAGGCAAATCAGTTTCAGAACTGTCAGCGCCTATGCTCTGACCGGCAGTGCCGCCGCCTGTAACCTTCTCGTCCCGCTGAAAATTCAGGGCAAATTTGAGTTCGCTGAATACACCGCCAAAGCCGATGTCAATGTATGGCGTTACATTGCCAAGGTAAAGGTTGGTACCGGGAGTTGGTGAACCGCTGGGTGTTGAACCGGGCGCACCCTCTCCGATATACAATTCCTCGGTATAGCCGAGTTTGATACCAAGATTACCAAAGCCTACAAGCGCCTCAAGGGTCAGGGGCTTGCCGGACCGCGTTTCAGAATAAAGCGTTCTGTCGTCCTGTTTTGAACTGCTGCTTGTAGCCTTGTCCGCCTGAAACCAGCCGTTATAGAACGCCGCTAAATAGAGCGCCTCCCCGAAACGGGTCGCAAGCCCCAGTTCCAGATTGCCGTTCAATGTGCCTTGTCCCAAACGGGTATAGGCGAAGAAACTTTTTGCCTCCTCTCCGCCCAGCACTCCAGACCAGTCTTGCACCCCGATGAAGTCATCTACATCGGTGTGAAACCGGCCCGCCGTCGATAAAGACCGGTTCGATTGGGCGAATACCGCCGTCGGAACCAAACCAGTCCCTGCTAGCGCCATTGCTACAAACGCAATGGCAATTCTTTTTGTCTTGCTCATCTAAATCTCCTTATTGCCGCAAGATTTTTGTAGAAAAAACCGCTTGGGCGGCTCATACGAGTTATACCCGCAGTTCATTTTCCTCATAATCTCCAGACTAATTACGAGGATACTACAAATCTATGCCTACAATATATCAGGTTACTACAATTTGTCAAGTCCCCTGTTTGTAGTTTCATCGTAATTTATGAAGTATGGGTTTTAAGGAGAATCTGAAAGCGCAGTTGCAGTATTCAGGGATGCTAGTCAAAGAACTATCCGCGCTTACCGGCATAAAAAAAGCCACGCTCGACAGTTACCTTCGCGCCGATGGCTACACCCCCTCCATCGAAGCCGGTGTCAAAATCGCCCGCGCCCTAGGTGTCTCCGCCGAATTCCTTGTTCTAGGCGCGGATGCCGCCGCGCAGGATGTCCCGCTCACCGCCTTCTTCCCCGAAATCCGCCTTCTAACCGAAATCATCATGACCATGCGCCACGAAGACCGCCTCAAATTGGTCGAAATTGCCAAAGTACTAGAACGCAAAATGTAAATGGTTGACTACATCTATTAGGCATAATTATATTCTATTCTATGGATGGCAATGCTTTACGCGCTCTTTTGGCAAACAATATAAAGTGGCATCGCGCAAATTGCGGTTTTTCTCAAGAAAAATTAGCGGAACTAGCCGGTATATCTATCAGTTTCCTAAGCGCCATCGAAACCGGCAAAAAATGGCCCTACCCCGAAACTTTGGCGCGCCTCTCCGCCGCCCTCAACATCTCCGCCGCCGAATTCTTTGTTCAAGAAGGCGTCTCCCTCGATTTTGTCGACAGCGTCGGCAAAAAAGCCAACGAAGCCCTTGCCCTACTAAGCGAAATCCATTCAGGCTTAACCGGGATTCTAAGCCGTATGTCGCAAGTCCCGCCTCCTTGCGGGACTTGCTTATAGAGTTGCTTCGCAACTCTTCGCTTTATCTACAGCGCACATCCTTGTGCGCCCTCCTTGCGGATGTTTGTAGTTTCGGGGTAGGCAAAAGCCGCTTTTTGAAGCAGACTGAATGAGAGAGAGTTATGGCGCAAAATGAAAAAAGCAAAAGTATATTTGGACACGAGTATTATCAACTTTTTGATGGTTGAAGATTCCCCCGATTACCGGCGTGATACAGAATTATTTTTTGAAACTGTAATTGCGGCAAATAAAGTTGAACCTTATGTTTCTAGAGTTGTGTTTGAAGAAATAAATAACACTGTAGAAATAAGAAAAAGAGAACAATTACTGAATGTCTTTAAAAAATATCCTCATATAGAAACACTTACAGCCAGTGACAAAAATGCTAAAGAAATTGAGGCTCTGGTAGGTATATATATAAACAATAATATTATTCCATCAAAGAAAGTTGCCGATGCGTTTCATGTAGCATATTCGACAGTATTTGAAATGGACATATTATTAAGTTGGAATTTTAAACATTTAGCAAACATAAATAAAGAACGAAAAATCTTGGCTATAAATAAAATAAATGGATATAATTATCCATTCCGTATGGCAAATCCATTGGAGGTATTAAATGACGAATAGTTCAATAGAAAAAGCCCTAAAAGAAACATGGGAAAAAAAAGAAAAATTTTATGAGGAAACAAAAAAATTAAGCATTATGGAAATCCTTGAAAAAATTGAAGGAAAGAAATTTATCCAAGCGCGCCGGAATGCCGGTGGAGAGATAGGCAAAAGCATTTAAAATTGTCCGCAGATTATACTGATTTTTACAGATTAGTTACAGGTTAAGGATGTTTTATTTCAAAATCCGTTTCAATCTGCTTCAATCTGTGGACTATAAAAGTTAAATGCTTTTGCCCATTATGGCGGCGGCTCACCTGCGGCTTTTGGTGGATGCCTTTTACAGGTGTTCCGCCTCAAAATGGCGGGCGGGGGACACAAGTTCGTTCTGGGAAGTTATCGTACATAATTCGCGCCTGCCGCTTTTATACATCGTTTCCATTATGCCAAAAACAGAATTCGCTGTTTGTTCCAGAGCAAGGCGGGCATCTTTTGCTTCAAGATAACGCGCCAGAAAGACGGCGGTTGTAAGGTCGCCGGAACCGGCAATGCCCCGGTCAAAATCAAACTCCGGCGTACGGACGCGCCAAATGCCGTTTCCGTCAGAAACCAACATTCCTATCTCGCCTGAATACGCTGCTTTCTGCCCAAAACTGGTTACCAGTACTACCTTTACGCCCTTCTTATGAACGGCGTCCAGAGCCTTACGCGCCTTGTCGACTTCCGCCTTATCCTGTCCGCCGGAAAATTCGATGCCTGTCAATAAGCCTAACTCAAATTGATTCGGCGTTACTATCGAAGCCAACGGAAAAAGTTCATCCCTAAACATTTCGAGTATGCCCGGTTTTACATAGATGCCGCGTCCGTAGTCGCCCATTACCGGGTCGCAGCAGTAGACTGCCGTGGGAGTTACTTCCCGTACTTTGCGGACGGCGCGTTTTATCGCGTTAGCGATGTCAGCCTCGCCCAGGTAGCCGGAGAGCACCGCCTCGCATTCGGGCAGAACACCGCGCTCGCCAAGTCCGTCTACAAGTTCGTTTACCAAGTCCGCGCCCAGCGCTTTGCCGCGCCATGCGCCGTAACCTGTATGGTTTGAAAATTCAACAGTATTTATTGCCCAGACCTCGTGTCCAAGCCTTTGAAGCGGAAAAACCGCCGATGTATTGCCCGCGTAGCCGTATACCACATGGGATTGTATTGATAAAATTGCCATTATTATCTCCTCTTGTTACTATCAAACCGCGCCGGACTTAGTCCGGCGGGGGGATGCTAAAAATATAACAAAGACCGGGGCAGCACAGACTTAATTGTATTTATTGCGCCTTCTTAAAACGCAGTTTGCAGGTATCATTGCCGGCGGCTATGGTTTCCGGCAGTTCCAATTTTAGCCCCATAGCGTCGGCTATGCCTCTGTCGCCTTCCATTGCTATGTCGCAGAGGAGGGCGCAGCCGGCATCGTTTATGTTGAGTTTCTGCCATGCGGTAACGAGCGGGCAGTAATGAAAGTCCACAAAGAGCGAGTCTTTTTGCGCGTCAATGGGGCGCATATCGAAGGTTTTTACAACAAGAGCGCTTAAAAACGCGGAACAAAAAACAGAGCAGTCTGCGGCGGCGGCATTGCCGGCGGCATCGCCGCACTTTTTTTTGATGGCATCTCCGTGTATGCTGCCGCAGCGCCGGATTGCCCGCCTCAAAATTGCCTGCGCATCCGCGCCGGTTTTTTTTAGTTCATCATAGATAAGCGCCATCCATGTTGCGCGGTGTTCAATTTGAGCGCGGTTCACTTCTGCCGCTTCATCAACCTTATTGGGTATATTCTTTATCAATTTTTACCTCACATTGAATCGTAAGCGAGTTTATCAAAGGCAACAAAAGTCCAGCCCGCATCGCCGAGCGAGTAGGTTCCTGCCCGCTGCCCGCCCGCATTGTAGTACGAGGCAAAGTCCGAGGGAAAACTATCCGGTTGAATGGAAACTCCGCCCGAAATTTTGATTCTGCGGATGGGGTTGTCCTCAAAAGCCGCCGCGCCTATTGTCCGCACGGACGGAGGAATTACGATGCCGTCTATCGCATTTGACCGGAAGGCGCGTTCGCCTATCGCCGTTATCGCCGAAGGAAAACTGACCGACTGCAAATATTTTCCGGCAAAGGCATCCGGCGCTATGCCGTTTATGCGGTGTCCGTCCACGCTGTAGGGAATAATGAGGATTTTGTTGTAGCCGGTGTAGCCGGCAGCCGATATAAAACCGCCGTCAAAGCGCAAAAGCCACTCACCTGCCGTCTGTGTTACACCGGGCGATGCGTATGGTACTGGGATGGCACCCAGTTCAACACTTTTGGCTGTCTGCTTTGGCGCTTGCCGCGCAGGAGCCGCCGGGTATTGAACAACCTGCGCCGGCTTGGATGCCGCCTGCTGCGCCTTAGGCGCTGTCTGTTGCGGCTGAGGCGCTGCCTGATGAACCGGCGGAACCGGCGGCGCTGCCTGCGGAGGCGCTGCTTGCGGAGTAACCGGCGGCGGCGCTGTCTGCTGCGGAACCGGTTGCTGCGGCGGCATAATTATACGCAACGGAGTTTCCGGCGAATTTTCTATAGTTGTCTGCGGAGTTATCATCGGGTATACGGTTGTTATAACCGGTTGCTGCGGCTCCGCCTGAGATGACGGGTATACCAGTACTGTCTGTTGTACGGCGGCGGCAGGCGCGGGCGGCAGATTGTAAGCCGGCGGAGTGGGCGGCGTCTGCGGCGCAGGAGGCGGCGTCTGTGCCGCAGGAGGCGGCGCGGGCTGAGGAGCGGGAGGCGGAGGCGTCTGCGCCGCGACAGGCGCTGCCGTTTGCGGCGGCAAAAAACTCTCACTGCGCATACTGTCTCTTGGCGGCTCGTCTATCCTTTCGACTTCCGCTATCCATTGTCCGTTTTCTTTGTGGTAGCGGACTCGTTCAGGTTCAAGGTCAAATCCTTCCTGCTGCATATCCGTTACAACTATTTCGTCCGTGTCTTCGTATTCTTCAAAGTCTTCATCATCAAAATATAAGTCCACATTCTGACGAGGCTGTGCCGGCGCGGGTTTTTCCGCCGCCTGAAACCTGCTCGTCTGTTTTGGGGCTGCGGGTTTTGCTTGGGCAACCGCGCCGGGTGCCGGTGCGGCGGTTGCCGGCGTACCGAATGCCGATGTGCCGGATGCGGCGGGTGCCGGCGTATCAGCGCCCGGTTTGGAAGCAAAGCCGCCTCCGCCGGAGACAAGAGCGCCTTTTTTGGCAGGCTGTTCAGGCTGAACGGCGGCAGCCTGCGCGGCGGCGCGGCGGTTTCGCGGCAATTTTTTTTGCAATTCCGGCACATTTACCAGCAAATTGCTGTCAAATGAATCGTTTTCAATCTCAGTAAGATTTCGCGGGACAACTACGCCTTCCAATTTGTTACCGGTAAAGGACTCCTTACCGATTTTGCGCACGGTCTCCGGGATTTCAACCCCAATGAGCCCCTTGTTCTTGAACGCTCTGTCGTCTATCACAGTTACCGGAAAACCGCGTATAAGGGCAGGAATTTCAATGTCCTTATGCTTACCGTTGTAACCGGTTATCGCTATACCAATGTTACCGTTGTATATTTCGGTACGGTATTCAAAATCCTCTACATCCTGAGCGGATACCGCGCTTAGCGCCAGACCCGCAAATAAAAAAACAGCAATATTTCTTCTCATAATAAATTTATCGGAATTTTATCAGCCTCATTAACAGTAAATTTACTATATATTACTATTTCCGCCGCCAGTTCTTTTGGACTTTTGCCTTCGGCATCAACAATAATTCCGGCGGCTTTTTTACAGGCGGCATTGCGGCGCTCGTGCAAGACACGGTGCGTCTCCTGCGGATTTTCCGTACGAAGAAACGGCGGCAGCACTCCGTCCTTTGCGGCTGTCTCTTCTATACGCTTCCACGCAGCGTCCGCGCCGATATGCAAAAATACCGGTATAATAGAAGATTTTGCCAGCAGCGCCATTGCCGCCTCATTATCGGTAAGTCCGCCGCCTGCCGCTACAATATAAACGGCATCCGCTTCCAGCAATTTTACAAGGGCGGCGGTTTCTGCGGCGCGAAAAATATCCGCGCCTTGTTCATAAAGAGCGCGTACGGTTTTTCCCGCGTATTTTTCGATTTCGCCGTCAAGGTCGAAGAAGCGCGTTCCGGTTAATGCCGCCAGCGCCCGTCCGGCGGCGGTCTTTCCGCAATGTTTTGGTCCTATCAGTATGAGCGGTTTAATGATTTTTTAGAGTATATTGAAAATTCATTTTTTTCTATATATGCCTTATATGCCTTGCCTGACATTGCCTTGCCTGCTACTCGACACAATTTCCCATAGGGAGTATGCTAAAAATAATAAGAGCATTTGCTCATAATTTTTACAGTAGGAGTATTTTATGGTATTTACAAAAAAAGCGGCTTTATGTTCGCTGGCGCTAATGTTTATTAGCGTTGCTGCCTTTGGGCAGACAGAAATTAAAGGAAAACTGATTAAGGCAACCAAGAACGGCGCGGACATCTCTGGATTGTTCGAGCCTATCGTTTCGGTTTTTCAAGAAGAAGTTCTTGGGATAAAGACTCTCAAGGTATCGTTGACGGGCATTCGTCCGTATAACTCTAAAACCTACGAATTCTACTACGATGGCAAGGATGAAAGCACCATCGTTTGGAAGCGGAGAATGCGCGGAGTTGTTGTACGCCCGATATGCGTGTACATCACGGTCGGCGAAACTGAAGACTCTAACATCTTATATCTCAACTACGAGTATAAAGATTCCAAGGGCTTCGGCAGCGTTGACTATATAATATCCACAGAAAAAGAATGATGACGCGCCGCCGCGTCTATTTTGACTGGGCGGCGGCGGCGCCTTTTGCGCCGGTGTTGCCGGATGCGGAATTTTCTTTGAAAGATTCCGCCTATTACGGCAATCCTTCTTCGGCGCATGCCGAGGGACGCGCCGCAAGGAACGCTCTGGAAGATGCCCGCCGCCGCGTTGCCGCCATTCTTAATGTACCACCCGGCACACTTTACTGGACATCGGGCGGCAGCGAATCAAATGCCATCCCTTTTTTTTCGTTACTTGCCGCAAACTCCGGCAATAACAGGCGCGGCGAGCGCCGGATAGACTGCCTTACCACCGCGATAGAACATCCTTCAATACTAAAAAATTGCGAAACATTGGCAAACTTAGGCTTTTCCGTTAAGTACATACGCCCCGGCGCGGATGGGCGGGTATCCCCCGAAACACTCGCTAAAGCGTTAAAAAATGAGAGCCTGCCGCCGCGCCTTGTGTCCATACAGGCTGTAAATAACGAAACCGGCGCGATACACGACTTGCAACGCCTTGTAGATGCGCATCCGCAGGCTTTGCCGCATCCTGCGGATGCGGCAAAGCCGTACGCAAAACACATCGCCGTTCATTTTCATAGCGACTGCGTTCAGGCTTTAGGGAAAATCCCCTTTTCGCTTAACGGCATTGATTCGGCATCTTTTTCGGCGCACAAACTTGGCGGTCCTCGCGGCATAGGGCTTTTGTACCTTAAAAAACCGCTTGAAGCCCTGATAAAAGGCGGCGGTCAGGAACAGGGAATACGCCCCGGCACCGAAAATGTCGCGGGCGCGGTCGAATTTGCGCGGTGTATAGAACTTTTTGCCCGCCCCGGCACCTTGCGGCGCAATTATGCCGCCGCTCAAACCCTTATGACGCGCCTTATTGACGGGCTGCTTTCCATAGAACGCTGCCGCATAGTGCCGGAAGCCCGGACTGCCCCGGCAAATGACGGCACCGATGCCGCCGGCTCAGCAGCAACGCAATTTTATTCACCGTACATACTTGCCGCATCTTTCCGGGGGCTGCCGGGCGAGGTTATGACGCGGCTTTTGGACGATGCCGGCTTTTCCGTCTCTACCGGCTCTGCCTGTTCCACAGGCGCTAAAAAAAAGCAGACGCTCGCCGCAATGGGGCTTGACGATACAACCGCCTACGAAACCATAAGAATCTCGCAGGGATTTTCCACAACAGAAGACGAAGTAGACGCGCTGCTGGATGCGCTCCGAAATATATGCCGCAAATGGTAGAAAATGAATACTCGCTCTATATACACATTCCATTTTGTGTACAAAAATGCGATTACTGCGCCTTTTATTCTGTGCCGCTATGCGTCCGCTCCGGCGCGTCAGAAATTGTCCGCACTTATCTTGATGTACTCATTTTTGATATACATTCTCAAATTGAACATTTTTCTGTCTCGTATATTCCTTCGATATATATAGGCGGCGGTACGCCTTCGGTAATTCCGCCCAAAGAAGCGGCGTTTTTTTTTGACGCGCTGCAGCGCCTCTTGCCAAACAAACCGCTTGAATGGACGGTGGAAGTAAACCCCGAATCTGTGAACGCGGATTTCCTGCATATTTGCAAAGAGTACGGCGTTACCCGCATCAGCGCAGGCGTTCAAACCTTCAATCAAAAACTTAGACAGTCTATCGACAGAGCAGGCAGAGTAGAAGATGTACATAAAAGTCTTAAATGTATCGCAGACATATACGGCAGTAATTTTTCGTGTGATATTATCTGCGGACTGCCCGGCACAAATCCTGATATACTCAAAAATGATATATATCAATTATTGAGATACAAGCCTTTGAGTGTATCATTCTACGATTTGACTGTGGAAGAAGACACGCCGCTTGCCAAAAAAATCAAAGCCGGAAAATTATGTCTGCCTTCTGTAGATATGGCAGAGGAAATGTGGCTTTTGGGGCGTGATATGCTCCGCGCTGCGGGATATGAACAATACGAGGTATCGAACTTCGCGCTTGCCGGCGGACGCTGTGAACACAATGTACGCTACTGGCGTATGCGCCCATGGCTCGGCGCGGGACCCGCCGCAAGCGGCACCATCATTTACGATACCGCCGCCGGTATATGCGCGTCTCCTGTAAAAGGCATCCGCCGCGTCTGTGTGCCGGATGTTGCGGCGTACCTCAAGACGGGTCGCGGCGCTTTTCCCGCGCTTTATGAACGCGAAGAACTTAGCGCCGCCTGCCTACTCCGCGAAAGCCTGATGATGGGCTTTCGTTATATCGAAGGACCTGACACGGCTCTTTTTGAACGGCGTTTTGGCATTACACCGGCAGCCCTCATCCCCAAAACACTCGACCTCTGGCGCAAACAGGGACTTGCCCGCCCGGACATCCCGGCGCTCACCACTGACGGTCTTGCCCTGCAAAATAGATTTTTACACGCCGCTCTGGAAGAAGCAGACAAAACCCTAGGCACTGATTAACTCAACCGAGCATAAATTAGCGGCGTCCCCCTTTACAGGGTATCGGGTGAATCGAGGGATGCCGGCAGGCGGACGCTGGTTTCAAAGTAGCCGGCGCGGCGTTGTTTTACATTGATGTCGAGGAGTGCGTAGCCGTCTTTTTCTTCCACACGGAAGCCGCGTATAGAGACGAGGTCTTGGGCGGAAAAGCAGCCGGCTTCGTCGGCTACGGAGCCTCGCACGACTTTTTTTATCAGATATGAGGGGACGAGTGAGCCGGCAACGGAGGGTTCAAGGACGAGACCGAAGAGCGGGGCGGTCATTCTTTCGCGGCTGTCTAATTTTGCCGATTCGGCAAGGGGCACCGCCGGTCTTTCCGCAGTTTGCATAATCCGGGTTTTGCCGTCTTTTGTTTTTACGGCGACAAGTTCGCCGGGTCGGCAGGCAAACAAGCGGTCTTGGAGCGCGGGGATGAGAGCGCCTTGCGAGGCGTGTGTTTTTTGACCGTTCAAACTTTCTAAAAATACGCCTTCCTGTAAAAGTTGGTCGGAGGCTGGAGTGCGGGGCGCTACATAGATAATTTCGGCTTCTCCCCGTGTTTCGGCTACAGTTATGCCGAGCCAGGGGCGGGCGGATTTTCCGCCTTTGATAAGCGCCGGGAGCGCGGAAGCGAGTCTTCCGGCGGGAACGGCAAAATTCAGTCCTTGAAATTGCTCAATACCGGCAAAAACTATCCCTACAAGCCGTCCCTTGGAGTCGACTACGGGACCGCCTGAGTTGCCGTGGTTGACTGCCGCATCCATTTGGATAACATCGCCTATCTGCAAAAAGCGCCGTCCCAGCGCGGACACTATGCCGCTTGTTACAGTTTTTTCAAGCCCGCCCGGCGAGCCTATAGCAAGGATGGTATCGCCGACTTTGGGCGATGCATGGTCAATAACGGAAAAAACATACTCCGGTTTTACCACGCCTGCTTTTGTTTTAATGAGGGCGAGGTCGAGGGTTTTGTCCCAACCCACAACGGTTGCCGGTACACGGGCGCTGCTTGAATTGCCGGTGCGTATATACATTCGTGAATAACCGTTATAGGCGGGGTCTACTTCGCTTGCTATTACATGGTAATTGGTAATCAAGAGCCCGGAGGAGTCGATAAAGAAAGCCGAGCCGAGTATGCGGTCGGGCGTTCCCATGCCGCGTTCTATTTTCATACCCCGGTCTACGAGCACGGTGGCAACGCCTTTTACCATATCCTGAGGGTTATCGAGATGGCGGGCAAAAGCCGCGTGTTCTTCCGGCACTTCCGCGTCTGCTGTTTCCGCCGCTTTTAGGAAATACGAGGCTGCGCCGCGTTGTTTTTGTTCTACTGCGCGAGATAAAAAGAGCAGCGCATCCTCTGCGGAAATATGAGAAAGTTCGTTAGAACGGAAGGCGAAGATGAAGGCGGGGAGATTTTTGCCTTCGTTCAAGTATTCTTTAGCCTGAGAGAGCAGGAAGTCCGGTTCCGCGCCGGTATTTTTGACCGAAACGCCGAGCGCCGCAAGGGAACGCGCCAGTGACGCGGCATCTTCCCAGCGTTTTTCGGCAATAGCCGCCGACTGAGACTCCTTTAGTTTGTCCAATGCGCGGGAGCGTAGGCTGCTAATGGCGGCGGCGGTTTCCGTGTCAATATTTGTCCCGTAAACTATGGTAAAAACACCGCAGAGGTGGATAGCCTTTGCGGGGTCTGTTTCTAGAGTTTTTTCGATGTCGCCAATACGGACTTCCAATGCGGACTTAGGGGGCTCAAGCCGCCGTTCAGCCTTTTCGTAAGAATTGCAAGCGCACAAGATAAATGCGGCAAAGATTTTTACCGTAAAGAATTTTTTTTTCATATATAAAGCAGCCGTTAAGTACCAATATAACCGAAAAGCCCGTTTCTTAACAGCCTGCCGTCTTATATGCCGGCTGTTTAACAAAATACAATTCCCTGATTTCCCGTCCGGCGGCGGCGGCTTTTTCTTCAAACTTTGTTTTAGGACGCCAACTTTGGGGCGGCGCAAAGCCGTTGCAAGTATTGGTAAGCAAGGGGGCGGCGTTAAGTCCGGCAAGAGCGGATTCGGCATAGTCCTTGCAATCGCTAACAAAGTAAAAATAAGCGCCGGGTGCGAGTTTGGCGGCAAGCAAGTCTATAAAAGGGCGCTGGACAAGGCGGCGTTTGTGGTGGCGTTTTTTGTGCCATGGGTCAGGGAAGAATATATGAAAGCCTGAAATGCCCGAATCCGGCAGCATTTTTTCGGCACATTCTACGGCATCATGCTCGATAATGCGGACATTCCGCAGACTGCGTTTGTCAATTTCCCAAAGGAGTTTTCCAATGCCTGCCTTAAATACTTCGATTCCAAGGTAGTTCAATTCAGGATGAGAGCCGGCAAGCGCGGCGGTTACGCTGCCCATACCAAAACCGATTTCTACAATAACAGGATTTTTGTTGCCAAAAATGGCGGCAAAATCAAGCGGCATAGGGGAAAAGGGAACGCAGAATAGCGGCGCAAGTTCGGCATACGCTTTTTGCTGAGCGGCGCTCATTCTGCCGCCGCGTAAAACATAGGATTTGATAGGCATCTTCTAAAGGGTATAAAGCCGGTGTAAGGCTGTCTATAGCGGCATCAACAAAGGATGCCGAGTACTTGGTCGCCGTGTATGCCGGTAAGTTGCCGGCGTCCGGGGTCAACCATAATATCCATTGCTTCCATAGGGATAGCGCCGAGCAGTACATTGCAGTCTTCCGGCACCACCCATGCCTGACAAGAAGCAAGTCTGTCTTGCCATTCAATATTTACAGGTTCTGTAAGCCCGCAGATTTTTTTACTGCCATCAGCAAGACTGGTAGACACTTGTTTTTCAATAAAAAGTCCTAGTTCCTTACGGATAGTTTCCGGTATTACCAGCATAAGCGCCCCTGTGTCTGCCAAAGCGGTAACGGTAACACGCCTTATGTCATCATTGTTGATAAAACCAGCCCTCGCTTTGGCAATATCACCAGAATTTGTAATGGTTATTTTATCTCTGACTAATCCCATATCGCATTTATCCTACGCTGTTAGTATATCCAAAACCATTTTTTCGTAAAGCCGGAGCGGCGGCGGGCGTTTTATCTGTAAAATTTATATTGCAAATACGCCGGATTTGTACTATAATAATTTTTACCGCCGCAGGGCGGAGGAGATATTATGGCAGACTATTTTACCGGCAGCAAAGAATACTTTTCCGGTATTGGCAAAATCCCTTATGAAGGTTCCGGTTCAAAAAATCCGTTAGCGTTTAAATATTACGATGCGGAAAAAACGGTAGGCGGCAAAAAAATGAAGGACATCCTGCGTTTTTGCGTATCTTACTGGCATAGTTTTTGCGGGGACGGCGCAGACCCGTTTGGCGCGGCGACTCACATCTTTCCGTGGAATAATACAAGCGACCCCATTCAGAATGCGATAAACAAAACGGATGCCGCTTTCGAGTTCATCACGAAGTTGGGCGCTCCGTACTACGCATGGCACGACCGCGACATCGCGCCGGAAGGCAAAACGCCGGATGAGTCCGCGCAGATACTCGGCAAAATCATTGACGAACTAAAAAAGCGTCAGGACGCGACCGGCGTCAAACTCCTGTGGGGTACCGCCAATGCGTTCAGCAATCCGCGTTTTATGAACGGCGCGGCAACCAACCCGGACTTTGCCGTTGTGGCGCATGCGGCAAACCAGATTAAGAATGCCATTGACGGCACCATTAAACTGGGCGGCGAAGGCTACACATTCTGGGGCGGGCGCGAAGGCTATATGAGCCTGCTCAACACCGATATGGGGCGCGAAAAGGCGCATTTTGCGGTAATGCTCAAAATTGCCCGCGA
>JAIROZ010000165.1 GCA_031257255.1 Spirochaetaceae bacterium
TCGGCAGCACTTGCCCGGTAAGCGAAAGTTCTCCGGTCATTGTAAGGTACGGCGTGATGACGCGGTCTGCCGCCAGACTGATAAGCGCCGTTGCCATAGTAATACCGGCGGAAGGTCCGTCTTTGGGGGTAGCGCCTTCCGGTATATGCAGGTGAATTTGGTTGCGCTCAAACCATTTGGGGGTAACTAAAAAATGCTCGCAGGCAATTTTACGGGCAACGGTCATCGCTATCATTGCGGACTCCTTCATTACATCGCCCATCTGCCCTGTAAGCGTAAGCCCGCCTTTGCCCGGCACGGAAGTCGCCTCGATAATGAGCGTATCGCCGCCCATGCTTGTCCAGGCAAGCCCCAGCGACATTCCGGGATGGTCTGCCTTTTTGTAGACACCTTCCGGGAACAGCGGCTTGCCTAAAAATTTTTCGATGAGCGGCTTGTCTATAAGGAATTTTCCGCCGGCTAAAACCGGCTCCGCTTCCGCGCCGGATTTTGCCGCGTCTAAAGCCGCCTTGCGTTTTGCGCCCGGTTCATTTTTGCCAAATTCAACAACAACACCCTCTTCGGTTTCAACAATCTTCTTTGCTAACTTTCTGTGTATCTTATCCATATTCTTTTCAAAGTTGCGTACACCCGCTTCCCTCGCGTATCCATTTGCGATAAACAAAAGCGATTCCTTTGTGTACTTAACTTGATTTTTAAGAAGCCCGTTTTTTTCAAGGCTCTTTGGCAAAAGGTAATGCTTTGCGATTTCAAGTTTCTCAATATCTATATAACCGGGCAATTCGATAATTTCCATGCGGTCGATAAGCGGCGGCGGTATCGTGTCGAGTGTATTTGCGGTAACAATAAAAAATATATGAGATATATCGAAAGGCAGGTCAAGGTAATGGTCGCGGAAACTGATATTCTGTTCGGGGTCAAGCACTTCGAGCAGGGCGCTTGCCGGGTCGCCTGAATAACTTGCGCTCATTTTGTCAATTTCGTCAAGCATAAAAACAGGCGCTTTTGTTTTTACAACCTTTAACCCCTGAATAATTTTGCCCGGCATAGCGCCAATGTAAGTGCGCCGGTGTCCTTTTATTTCCGCCTCATCGCGCATACCGCCAACGGAGAACCGGTAAAATTCCTTGCCGAGCGCCCGCGCTATCGAACGCCCCACAGAAGTCTTACCTACACCCGGAGGTCCCAAAAGGCAGATAATAGACCCTTTACTCCCCCCTTTGCGGAGTTTACGCACGGCAAGATATTCAATTATCCGGTTCTTTACATCTTTTAGCCCATAATGGTCATTTTCCAAAACAGATGCCGCGTTCTTCAAATCAAAATTTTCCGGCTTGGGTTCTTCCCAGGGGAGCGCCGCTATCCAGTCGAGGTAGTTACGCACGATGGCGAATTCCGGCGAGTGCGCGTCTATCATACTGAATTTTTCCAGTTCCTCGTCAACTATTGATTTTATTTCGCCCTCAAACTTAAAACTTTCAAGTTTATCTTTTAAGCGTTTGTAATCGGTACTCTTTGCGTCTGTGTCCTGACCCAATTCAGTTTTGATAGCCTTTAATTCTTCTTTTAAGAAATATTCACGCTGATTTTTTTCTATTTTTTCGTTTATCTCTTTTTGAATCTTATGCTGAATACGCATTATGTCTTGTTCTTTTTTGATATATATCAAAACCTGTTCCATTCGTTTGCGTATATTGATAGTTTCCAGAATCTTCTGCTGTTTTTCTTTGTCTATGTTGAGAATACTGGTAATAAAGTCCGCTATTTTACCGGGGTTGTCAATGTTTATCATATTGAGGCGCATTTCTTCGGAGAAGAGCGGATTGTTCTCGGAAATTATTTTCATTTCGGAAATGAGGGCGCGGGTCAGCGCCTTGGCATCGCTGGAGGTATCGTTATCTTCTTCGTAATAATCAACCGCCGCGACCATCGGATTAGACTGGGAAAGCGTCTTTGCTATTTTGAAGCGCCGCACTGTCGATATAAAAATGTTGACGCCGCCATCCGGCAGGTTGATTTTTTTTACAATACGCGCCGCAGTGCCTATTCTGTAAAGTCCGTCCACAGTCTGCTTTTCTTCTTCCTTGCGGATGAGTACCAGTCCGATAATAGCATCGCCTGAGACAACTTCTTCTATCATTTTTACTTCCGGCTGAGTGCCTATCAATATGGGCGTAAAGATGCCGGGAAAAATCGGTCGTCCCGTAAGCGGCACAAGCGGCAAGCGGGGCGGTAAAATTTGGTCTATTGGAACAATTTGGTCAGCCATAATTTCCTCTTAACTTTTTTAATTTTTTTAGGGTTGGGTATCCCTGTGTAAATAATACGCTGTTTTCCTTAAAAAGAGCAAGGAAGAGAAAAAGCGTGGATTTTAACAGTCAAAAAATTGTGAATACCGCCCCTATGGTAATGTTTACACCCCGCTGTCAAAAATGACTTTGCCAATGCCGGCGGTATTTTTACTCTCCGCAAGGCGGAATTTTTGAAGAGCGCGAACTTCATCGTCAAGCGCGTTAAATACGTAAACAGGCTCGCCCAGCGGGTCAACCGTTACAGAAGGCTGAGAATAGCCGCCTATTTCTTTTAGCAGGTCTTCGCGTTTTGTCTCAAAATTTGACGGACTGCATTGCGCCGGCGCGGTAATGTCGGAAGCGCGGACTTCAAGCCGCTTATCAAGTATCGTTTTGTAACCGGTTTTCCGCAAATTCCTCAATTTGATTTTTTCGTTTTCTTTTTTGACAAATCTGGAGCGGATAGCGGGAATCAGCCAGAAGAACGCCGAAAACGCAAGCGGTACAGCGCCGAGCATATATGTAATAACCGGCAGTGGATTTTGAATCTGCAAGAAATGTTGAGCGGCAAAGCAGGTAAATTCATAAAGATTATGTATGATGATTCTGCCGGTACCGGTAACGAATATCGTGGGGATTCCGGTGTTAAGGGCATTGTATAGGAAGTAACCGCCAAAGAGTAAGTTTACCGTGTTGATAATGCCGAACCAGACATTCAATTTTTTTTCGTTTGAAGAGAATGAACGGAGCCGGCGCAATGGCGCGGAAAAACCGCTAAAGGCGCTGCCGCGTTTGTCCGTGCGGAGCAGGAGTTCTCTGAATACATAGACAACAGTGCCGTCTTCCGTTGCTTCGGGGCTGCCGCCAAAGCGGGCGCAGTATTCAAGGATTTTTCCGTCTGCTTCGAGCGGCGCGGCGCCGGTTATTGTCATAAATTCGGGCAGTGAGATAACGCCGTCATTTGCTTGTATGTAGGCAATAAATGCCTGTCTTTCGCGGTCTTCGATGTCCATATTCGGGTCGCCGTCTCCAAATACAAAGGAAAAAATTGCCTTGTAGAGGGGCTTTCCTTTAGGACGGGCTGGTCGTCCGCGATTACCGTAATAGTCCCCTTGGAAAGATTTTGCCAATTCGGAATAGAACCAGATTCGGATAATCATATTGAGGACGCTGGAAAACAGGTATACGCCGCCGCCTGAATCCCGTCTGCTGCTATTGTTTTGCGAACTGCCCGCCATAGACAGGACTAACGCGGCTAGGGCTATCAGCATAAAAAGTACAAAATAGCCGACAAGCATTACCATTATCCACACCTTAAAGACGGCAACAGACACTTTTTTGACGCCGTTCCTTATGGCGCTCCATAAACGGCGGAGGGAAACACCTATGCCTTTGTATCTGCTTTTTGGGTGGGAAGGGAATGTGTAAAGGATTTCGCCGGATTCTGTAACACGGAGCCGAGCGCTGTATTCGTCCGCCGCAACAGGCAGCAACTCTTTTACTTTTTCGATAGGCAGCGCCGTCCGTGCCACAACATCGGCGGCGGTAAGCCCATTATTTTTCCGCGAAGTCCGCGCAAATGCCCCCAGAATCCGCTTATATGATTTTTCGTCTTTTACAGCAACTTGCTCCATAGTGTTCAGAGTAACGGCGGCTAGGAGGCGCGTCAAGTGGCAAGGACGCGAAACCGACATTACTCAAATATTCATTCAGGTGTTTGCTGCCCGCGCAGGGTACTTGACACTTTTTTTAACGCCTTGTATATTGACGACAATTCGCCGAAAGGCGTATTTGCCGTAAGGCATGGGGCGCAAGCCCTGTTTAATAGGAATAAGGCTGGAATGAGAATAAAGAAGGCAAATAACATAACCTTCAGTACAGTACAGTACAGTACAGTACAGTACAGTACAGTACAGTACAGTACAGTACGTCATAGTCACGCCCTAAGACCAAAATCAACATCACAATTAAATAATATAAACTTCACTCAAAAGGGACGTAAAAACGCCTATAAAAGGCAGTTTTGCGTCCTTTTTTCGTCTCCGCGCCGTCAAGCGCCCATTCAGCAAACCCCCGAACATTTTTTCCAATTCTCGTACATTTCCCAACCGCCCACTCGTTTGGGCATGGGACGGCGGGTAGTTAGCCTCGAAATGCGGACGGCGCAGTCCGCCAGTCCCGCGAACAACCAAACAATTTTTTCAATTCCGTACTCCTTTCAGCCCGCAAAGCGGGCTGACCGCCCACTCGTTTGGGCGTGGGACGGCGGGTACTTAGTCCTGATAAGCGGGGTTGCGCAGGCAGACGGGCGCGACTTTGCGGCTGGACTAAATGTTTATGTGCCTTCGGCAGTAAACCGCAAC
>JAIROZ010000019.1 GCA_031257255.1 Spirochaetaceae bacterium
TTGATTTGGGAATAAATTCCCGGAAAATTCTTGCGCTTGGTACAATTTATGTGCCGGCGTTTTTATGGAGGATGTCTATGACACAAGAAGCATTAGGGATGGTCGAGACCAAAGGTTTGGTTGGGGCTATCGAAGCCGCGGATTCAATGACAAAGGCGGCAAACGTTGTACTCGTAGGATACGAGAAAATCGGTTCAGGTCTGGTAACGGTTATGGTGCGCGGAGATGTAGGCGCGGTAAAGGCGGCGGTTGATGCCGGCTGCGCAGCCGCTTCCAAAGTCGGCACTGTCGTTTCCACGCATGTCATTCCGCGCCCGCATGCGGATGTCGAAAAGATTCTGCCAAAGTCGCTTGCTTAAGCGCGGAGGTAATGTATGAACGAAACAATGGTAAACAAAATTATGGAAGAGGTAATGAAGAAGGTCGGCGGCGGCTCAGCGCCACAAGGCGGCGGGGCGTCCGGCGGTATCTGCGGACTTACCGAATTTGTCGGCACAGGCATTGGAGACACTATCGGACTCGTGATAGCCAATGTAGACCCGGCGCTCCACAAGGTTATGGGTATTGACGCGAAGTACCGTTCCATCGGTATTATCGGCGGCAGAACCGGCGCGGGACCGCAAATACTTGCGGCGGACGAAGCGGTAAAAGCAACCAATACCGAAATTCTCAAGATTGAACTTCCCCGCGACACCAAAGGCGGAGCAGGTCATGGTAACTTGATTATTTTTGGAGCAGAGGATGTATCGGACGCCCGCCGCGCCGTAGAGGTAACGCTGGGTGAACTTGAACGCACCTTTGGCGATGTCTACGCGAACGAAGCGGGGCATATCGAACTTCAGTATACGGCAAGGGCGAGCCATGCCTGCGTTAAAGCATTCGGGGCTCCGCTCGGCAAGGCATTCGGGCTTGTGGTAGGCGCTCCCGCCGCCATAGGCATTGTTACCGCCGATACGGCGCTCAAAGCGGCGACCGTTGATGTGGTAGCCTATTCGTCTCCCGCAGCCGGCACAAGTCTTACTAACGAAGTAATACTTTTCTTCTCTGGAGATTCAGGTGCTGTCCGGCAGAGCCTTATCGCCGCCCGCGAGGTAGGCGTAGCGTTGCTCAGCAGTCTGGGAAGCAAGGCAAAGAACGATTTCCCGTCCTACATATAGGAGGCGCACAGTGAAGTCAAAAAGATTTGAAGCGCTGGCGAAAAAGCCTGTCAATCAGGACGGCTTTGTTGTCGAATGGCCCGAAGTCGGCATGATGGCGATGAACGGACCTAACGACCCGAAACCCAGCATCAAAATACGGAACGGCGTAGTTGTCGAACTTGACGGCAAACAACGCGCCGATTTCGACATGATAGAAACATTTATCGCAAATTACGCGATAAATCTGGACAGGGCGGAAGAAGTTTGCGCGATGGACTCGCAAAAACTCGCTAAAATGCTCTGCGATGTAAATGTAAAACGCGAAGAAATCATCCCGCTTACCACATCGATGACCCCCGCCAAGATGTGCGAGGTGCTCGGCTATATGAATGTGGTCGAAATGATGATGACTCTGCAAAAGGTGAGGGCGCGGAAAACCCCGTCCAACCAGTGCCATGTTACCAATGTAAAAGACCACCCCGTTCAGATAGCGGCGGATGCGGCGGAAGCGGCAATACGCGGCTTTGACGAGCAGGAAACCACAGTCGGTGTGGCGCGTTATGCTCCTTTTAACGCGATGTCGCTGTTAATCGGCTCGCAGGTCGGGCGTCCGGGCGTGCTTACCCAGTGCGCTGTGGAAGAAGCCACAGAATTGGAACTTGGAATGAAGGGCTTTACCGCCTATGCGGAGACTGTCTCTGTGTACGGCACGGAGCCTGTATTTGTAGACGGCGATGACACGCCGTGGTCTAAGGCGTTCCTCGCTTCGGCTTATGCCTCACGCGGGCTTAAAATGCGCTTTACATCCGGTACCGGCAGCGAAGTGCAGATGGGTTATGCCGAAGGCAAGTCTATGCTCTACCTTGAGGCGCGGTGCGTTTATGTAACAAAGGGCGCGGGCGTTCAGGGTTTGCAGAATGGCTCGATAAGTTGTATCGGCGTTCCGGCGGCTGTTCCGTCCGGCATACGCGCCGTTTTAGCGGAGAACCTGATAACCTGCCTTTTGGATTTGGAAGTGGCGTCCGGCAACGACCAGACCTTCTCCCATTCCGACATGCGCCGTACAGCCCGCCTTATGATGCAACTGCTGCCCGGCACGGACTTTATTTGTTCCGGTTTTTCGGCGGTGCCGAACTACGACAATATGTTTGCCGGTTCCAATGTTGATGCGGAAGACTTTGACGACATCAATGTAATTCAGCGCGACCTTATGGTGGATGCGGGACTTAGCCCTGTTTCCGAAAACGAGGTTGTCGCTATAAGGAACAAGGCGGCAAAGGCATTGCAGGCGGTGTTCAAGGAACTGGGTCTTCCGGCAATATCGGAAGCCGAAGTTGAGGCGGCGACCTACGCGCACGGGAGCAAAGATATGCCCGACCGCGACCAGGTAGCAGACCTTAAAGCGATAGGCGACATGATGAACCGCGGCGTAACGGGGCTCGACTTTGTAAAGGCGCTCGCCAAGAACGGCTATCAGGATGTGGCGGCAGCGGTACTCGGTATGCTCAAACAGCGTATAGCGGGCGACTACCTGCACACTTCCGCGATACTCACGCGGGACTTTAAGTGCATAAGCGCGGTAAACGATGTAAATGATTACGCGGGACCCGGCACGGGGTACCGTATTAGCCCGGAACGCTGGAATGTGATTAAAAACATACCCGGCGCTATCGACCCAAAGACGATTTAGGGAGGAATCATTATGGAAATTAACGAAGCATTGATAAGACAAGCGATAATGGAAGTGCTAAAAAACTATAGTCCCGTAGAGGCGGCTGTAGGCGGCGCATCCTATTCCTCCGGCAAACCGGCGTCCGGCGCGGGAAGCGCGGCAACGGCGGATGTTGTACTAGAAGAAAAAGGCGAGGCTAAGGCAGGACCCAAAGACGAAGTGATTGTCGCGGTTGCGCCGGCATTCGGCGCGTACCAGTTTAAGACTATAGTGGGCATACCCCACGGACAGGTACTCCGCGAAGTTCTGGCGGGCATCGAAGAAGAAGGGCTTAGGGCGCGTGTTGTGCGTTTCTATCATTCATCGGACATAGCGGCGTTCACCCTTGCGGCGGCAAAGTTATCAGGTTCAGGCATAGCGATAGGGATTCAGTCGAGAGGGACAACGATAATTCATCAGAAGGATTTACCTCAGTTGTCAAACCTCGAACTCTTTCCGCAAGCGCCTATTATCGACCTGCCGACTTACCGCGCTATAGGTAAGAACGCGGCGAAGTACGCCAAGAACGAGACGCCCAACCCTGTGCCGGTCAAGAACGACCAGATGGCGCGTCCTAAGTATCAGGCAATTGCCGCGCTGCTCCACATCAAAGAGACGGAGCACGTTGACCAGAACCGCAAGCCGGTTGAACTCGCGGTGCGATTTAAGTAGGAGGCTAATGTGGATCCATCAGCACTTGAAAAAATTATACGGGATGTGATTGCGGGAATGGAAACAGGTTCCACGCCCTCGAAATCTATGCCCGCCTATTCAGGCGGTAAAATTACCGCCAAAGACTATCCTCTGGCGGAAAAGAGCGTTGACAAACTCAAGACGAGCACCGGCAAAGGCTTTAGGGATGTAACCCTTGACGCGGTAATGAACGGAAGCGTAGGTCCGCAAGATGTGCGCATAACCGCCGAAACCCTCGAAATGCAGGCGCAGGTTGCCGAATCTATCGGCAGAAAAAACCTCGCCTCAAACTTCCGCAGGGCAGGCGAACTTGTTGCCGTTCCCGACCAGCGTATTCTGGAGATATACAATGCCCTCCGCCCCTACCACGCGACCAAGCAGGAATTGCTTGCCATCGCGGATGAGTTGGAAGGCAAGTATAACGCCAAAGTTGTAGCGGCGCATGTGCGCGAAGCGGCGGAAGTCGGCGCGGCGCGTAACAGGCTCAAGAAGGACTAAAAAGTGGCCGCAATTCCGGGGAAGATAATAGCGGGCGTTGACATTGGAAACGCCTCTACGGAGACTGCCCTTGCCAGAATTGGCGATGGCGGTAATATTGAATTCCTCTCCTCCGGGATTGTGGACACTACCGGCTTGAAGGGTACGCGGCAGAATGTACACGGCGTCTTTGCTTCATTAAAGCAGGCTGCGGATAAAGCCGGCGTACCATTAGAAGAAATCAGTTTAATTAGTTTGAACGAAGCCGCCCCCGTTATTGGCGATGTGGCGATGGAAACGATAACCGAAACCATCATCACCGAGTCAACGATGATAGGGCATAACCCGCATACGCCCGGCGGCGCGGGTCTGGGGAGCGGCATTACCATACCGATAGATGAACTGGCGCGGGCGGGAACCGGGCAGCCGTACATAGTCCTTATCAGCGAAAAAACATCGTTTGAGACGGCGGCGGCGCTTATAAATCAGGCATTGGCGGGCGGAGCGCAGATAAACGGCGCTATAGTCCAAAAAGATGACGGCGTACTGCTGGCAAACCGCCTTAGTAAACCGCTGCCTGTTGTAGACGAGGTAAAACTCATCGAAAAGGTGCCGGTGGGTATGCTTGCCGTAGTGGAAGTCGCCGGACCGGGCGGCGTGGTGGAAACCCTCTCCAATCCGTACGGCATTGCCACAGTCTTCAGTTTGGATGCTGAGGAAACGCGCTTTGTTGTGCCGGTAGCCCGCGCACTTATCGGCAACAGGTCGGCTGTCGTTATCAAGACACCCAAGGGCGATGTTACCGAGCGGATAATTCCCGCCGGAAAGTTGCAGATTTTTGGGGAAAAGCAGACCCTTAGCGCCGGCATAGAGTCGGGCGCGGAAGAAATAATGAAGCAGGTAGAGGCGGCGTCCCCTATTCTGGATATAAAAGGCGAGCCGGGAACAAATGCCGGCGGTATGCTGGAACGGGTGCGGCAAGTAATGGCAGACCTTACGAACCGCCTGCCGCAGGACATCAGAATTCAAGACTTGCTTGCGGTGAATACCTTTAATCCGCAGAAAGTTACCGGCGGGGTAGCCGAAGAATTTTCGATGGAAAGCGCGGTCGGGCTTGCCGCGATGGTCAAGTCCGATAAACTGCAGATGGAGATTATCGCCCGTGAACTTTCTGAGCAACTCAAAACTGAGGTTGGGGTTGGCGGCGTAGAGGCGGACATGGCGATACTTGGGGCGCTTACTACGCCCGGAGTGAGTACGCCGCTTGCCATCATAGATATGGGGGCGGGTTCTACGGACGCTTCGATTATCACGAAGAACGGGCGGGGCAAATCGGTACACCTCGCGGGGGCGGGGAACATGGTTACCCTGCTCATTCAGACTGAATTGGGGCTTTCCTCCAATGATATAGCCGAAGACATTAAGAAATATCCGCTTGCCCGTGTGGAGGGGCTTTTTCAACTGCGCCACGAAGACGGCACGGTTCAATTTTTTAAGGAAGCGCTGCCGGCAAGCGTCTTTGCGCGGACGGTTATCGTAAAACCGGAAGGCTTGGTGCCGCTGCCTATAAGCGCGTCCATCGAAAAAATCAGGCTGGTGCGCAAAGAGGCAAAGGAGAAGGTATTTGTTACCAATGCCCTCCGCGCCCTCAAAATGGTAACCGTTACGGGAAACATAAGGGAAATTGAATTTGTAGTGCTTGTCGGCGGGTCGGCGCTCGATTTTGAAGCGCCGGGGCTTGTTACAGACGCGCTGTCCCGCTACGGCATAGTCGCCGGGCGGGGCAACATACGGGGCACCGAAGGACCGCGGAATGCCGTGGCTACCGGACTCGTTGTACACCATGCGCAAGGCGGGAGGACGGTATGAAGACGGATGCCGCCATTCCTTCCATTAAAGTGATTGCGCCGGAGTGTTTTGAAGACGCGGCGCTTGTGGACGAAATCTTGTTCGGAATAGAAGAAGAGGGCGTTCCGTTTGAACTAGAGCGGACAGGCGGCGGCAGCGCGTCGGCGCTTGCGTATCAGGGGGCTTTGGATTCAGAGTTGGGCGTGGGCATAGGCGTAGACAGCGGGGGCTTTATGGCGGTGCATTACAACAAATTGCCGCCGGAAAAGCCGCTTTTTACCGTCCGCTACACGCTGGATAGAGATTTAGCGCGGACTGCCGCGAGTAATGCGGCTCGTCTGGTAAAAGGTATACCGTTTATGGAAGCGCCGGTTTAAGCGGAATGGCATAACCGGCACATTAGGAGACTTAAAGATGATAAAAAACGCGGTTGGTTTTATTGAAACGATAGGGCTTGCCGCCGCCGTAGAAGCGGCGGACACGGCTGTTAAGGCGGCGAATGTACGGCTTATCGGCTATGAACACGCAAAAGGCGACGGGATGACCGCCGTCAAAATAGAGGGAGATGTAGGCGCGGTAAAAGCAGCCGTAAGTTCAGCAAGCGCCGCCGCCTCGCGTGTAGGTAAGGTAGTGTCGGCGCATGTGATACCGCGCCCCGCGCCTTCCACCGAATTGCTGATAACAACAAAAGATACCGTAGGCTTTGCCGGCGCGAAAGGCGGCGGCGGCGCGGCGTCCAAGCCTGTAAAGCAGGAAGCGCAAAAAGCGCCCGCTCCAAAACCCAAGGCGGCGGAAAAGCCGGAAGACAAGCCTCCGGCGCATAAACCGGAAACGGCGGCTTTCACAGAAGCGCCGCCTTCCGCATCTGCGGAAGGCGCGGTGTCCACAGACGCGGCGGCAAGCGGCACAGGCGTCTTGCCTGACGCGCCGTCAGACGCGCAAAAGCCGGCACCGGATGCCGCAAAGTCTGAGGCTCTATTCGGCACCGATGGCTCTGACGCGGCTGCTGATGCAAACGCGCCGGGCGCGCCTCATCCCGAAAAAAAACCGGGCGGACGCAGAGGCAAAAAGAGCGAATAGCGGGAGGTTTATATGCGGCGTAATGTAATTGTGAATCAAGCGAGCCTTAAAACGCTCATTACGCAGGTTATGCGGGAATTTGAAGACAAACCGTACATAAAAACGGGCGTCTCGAACCGGCACCTGCACCTGTCCGCCCCCGACCTTGAGCGGCTTTTCGGCGCGGGATATACGCTCACGCCGGTAAAGGAATTACAGCCCGGTCAATATGCCTGCAAAGAAACGGTGCGTGTTGCCGGGAAAAAAGGCAAAATAGAAAATGTGCGGATTTTGGGACCTCTGCGCAAGGCTACCCAACTCGAACTATCGCTTACCGACACATTTACGCTCGGCATAGACGCGCCGGTAAACGAATCCGGCTGTCTTGACGGGGCGGCAACGGTAACTCTGGAAAGAGCGGGAGTCGGCGCATCAATAGAAAGAGCGTGCGCCATAGTCGCGCTGCGGCATGTCCACCTCTGCCCGTCAACGGCGGAACGGCTCGGCATAAAAGACAAGCAATTTGTGTCGCTTGTCTACGGAAGCGGTGCGCGGGAACTGGTATTCCGCCATGTGCTTGTGCGCGTGTCGCCGGATTTTGAGGACGAAATTCACCTTGATACCGATGAGGCAAATGCCGGCGGCATCAAGAACGGCGATTTGGGACTTATTGAGCCATAATGGACTTGACAAGCGCCAACGCCTATATTGAATCGTTTGCCGCCGTGCTTGGAAAAACCGCGCCGGAATGGGAAGGACGCGGCAAACTCAAGTGCGGGGTCGATTTAGGCACGGCAAATATTTGTATTGCCGTTCTGGACGAAAATGACAAACCGGTAAGCGGCGAAATTTTTGGCGCTCAGGTTGTGCGGGACGGGCTGGTTTACGATTATTCCGGCTCCGTTGCCATCGTGCGTAAATTAAAGGCGCGTATCGAGGAAAGGCTGGGGCGCAGGCTGGAGACGGCGGCGGCGGCAATTCCGCCGGGTACTGTGGGCAGGGATGCCGAATGTGTCGCCAATGTTGTGCGGGCGGCGGACTTTGATGTTACCGCCGTTGTGGATGAGCCTACGGCGGCGGCGCGGGCGCTGGGCGCAAAAGAAGGCGCTGTCGTTGATATAGGCGGCGGCACTACCGGCATAAGCATTTTGCGGAACGGCAAGGTTGCCGCCGTGCATGATGAGCCGACAGGCGGCACCCACATGACGCTCGTTGTCGCGGGGCATTATGGAATGTCCTTTGACGAGGCGGAACGGTATAAGGTTGACCCGGCAAATGCCCGCGAGGTGTTTCCGCTGGTAAAGCCGGTCGCGGAGAAGATGGCAACAATAGTGCGCCGTTTTCTGGAAAATTGGTCTGTAGAGACAATTTACGCGGCGGGCGGCGCTTGCGCGTTTGACGGGTTCGAGAAGATTATCGAACGCGAATGCGGTATTCCAACGGTAAAGCCGGCGCATAGTCTGCTGGTAACACCGCTGGGTATAGCGATGTTCGGGTAGAATGATATGGATTTACGAAGAGTTATCGAAATTATTGTTGAGGAAGTTGAACGGGCGCTTGCCCTTTCGCGTATAAAAGTAGGGGCGCTGCATTTTGGCTCGGCTGCGGACGAACTTTTGACGGCGGCGCGTGCCATTAACGGCGAGGCGGCTTGCGCTCCGGCGGACGGCGCGGAGCAACTATCCGGCGTTGACGCGCTTTTTGTAGACTACCTGCCGCCGCCGGTTGCCGCCGAAATAGCGCTGGGGCTGGCGTTTAGTCCGGCGGCGGCTCTTGTCCACCAACTGCTGCGGCAAGGCAAAAGCGTCTTTCTGCTAAAGCCGTCCCCAGAAAGCGCTGAACTTACAGGCGCGTACGGCGGGCTCTACAAAAATTACTGGAAGGCGCTTGCCGCCTACGGAGTAGTGTATTTAGGCGCCGCAGACGGCGCTGCCACTGACAGCGCCGGTAACAATGACGGCACAGTGCGGCGTGTACGGCGCAGCGGGCGTTATTGTTTTAACGCCGGAAAAAGCAAGATTTAAGGAGTACTATATGAGAATAGGTGTTGTAAAAGGAATGATTGTTTCCACGCAGAAATCGGAAAATCTGGTCGGGACAAAGTTGCTGATAGTCGAGGAAATTGACAGTACGGGCAAAAAGTCCGGCAAAGACGAAGTAGCGGTCGACCTCTTTGGCGCGGGAATAGGAGAAACTGTACTCCTCTGCCATGGGAGTCCGGCGCGGGCTATACTCAGCAATCCCGCCGCTCCGGTAGACCTTGTGGTAGTGGGCATCATCGACTCCATAGAAACCGCGTCAGGCTCAACCAAAACGGGTAAGGGACAATTATGAATGTATACACCAAAACCGGCGACAAAGGCGAAACTTCGCTTTTCGGCGGAGAGCGCGTCCAAAAGGACGACCCCCGCGTCTGGTGTTACGGCACTGTAGACGAAGCGAACAGCCTGCTGGGGCTTGTCCACGCTCAGATTGAGTACGCGGACCTGCGCTCTCAGGTGCGTTCCATTCAGCAAAAATTATTCATATTGGCGGCGGAACTCGCCTCGGACGAAAAGGGGCTCGCAAAATTAAAAGAGCGCATAACCGAAGAAGACATCCGTTTTTTAGAGAACCTGATTGACGAATACACAGGCAACTTCGGCAAAGTATTCAGTTTTTCGGTGCCGGGCGAAACGCCGGTATCGGCGCTCTTCCATGTAGCCCGCACTGTGGTGCGCCGCGCCGAAAGGCATGCGGTAAGCGCTATGCGGACTGCCCCGCTGCCGGAACTTTCGCTCAAATACCTGAACCGCCTTTCGGATGCCCTCTTTATCATGGCAAAGATGGAGGTCTGGCGGGGTTTTATTCGCCGCGTCGGCGGCAAAATAAACGAATTGACAGGCGGAAAACTTACCGGTACAGGGGAAGGAGAAGGTATGAAAAATGACTTTGTGTTAAATGCCGCCTTGTGCGATAGACTCTGCCGGGCAGCCTGCGAAGAAAGCGCTAAAATCCGGCGTCCCGTTTCGATAGCGGTAACGGACGCGGGGGCAAACCTCGTCTTTTTCTTCCGTATGCCGGGCGCATCCCTCGTCAGCATAGGGGTAGCGCAAAACAAGGCGTACACAGCGGTAGCCTTGCAGCAGCCGAGCGGCGGCATCTACAGCGAAACTCAACCCGGCGCAAGCCTCTACGGGCTTAACACCGCCGACCCGCGCATCGTGGTCTTTGGCGGCGGCTTCCCGCTTTTTACAGACGGAAGGCTTGTAGGCGGGCTGGGGGTCTCCGGCGGCTCTGTGGAAGAAGACGAGCAAATAGCCAAAGCCGCCCTAAATGAATTCAACAGGAGTATACAATGACAGAAATCAATCAACTTGTTCAGGAAGTGATGGCAAAACTCACAGCGAAAAGCGCCGGCTGCGGCATCTTTTCCGGCATGGACGAAGCCATCGAAGCCTGCTCCCGCGCTCAGAAAGAGTATGTCAAACTGACGCTCAGCGACCGCAAACGCATAACGGGCGCGATACGCGAAGCAGCGGTAAAAAATGCCGAAATACTTTCCCAAATGGCGGTAGAAGAAACCAAAATGGGAAATGTCCCGGACAAAATCACCAAACATCATCTTGTGGCGGAAAAAACGCCGGGCATAGAGGACTTGAACGCGGAGGCGCTAACGGGCGATTCGGGGCTTACACTGCTCGAACTGTCGCCTTTCGGCGTTATCGGCGCTATAACACCCACAACAAACCCGACCGTAACCCTCTTTTGCAACTCAATAGGGATGCTGGCGGCGGGCAACGGCGTGGTCTTCTCTCCGCACCCGACCGCGAAAAATGTCTCCCTAAAAACCATAGCGCTAATAAACGAAGCCATCCGCGCCGCAGGAGCGCCCGCAAACCTCATTACTTGCGTGGAAAACCCCTCTTTGGACGCCACAAATGTGATGATTTCCCACCCAAAGGTGAATATGCTTGTGGCAACGGGCGGTCCCGCGGTAGTCAAGGTCGTGCTATCCTCCGGGAAGAAGGCTATAGGCGCGGGCGCAGGCAACCCGCCGGCGGTCGTGGATGAAAGCGCCAACATCGAAAAGGCGGCGCTCGACATCATCAAAGGCTGCTCTTTCGACAACAACCTCCCCTGCATTGCCGAAAAAGAAGTGCTAGTCGTGGAACAGGTCGCCGATTACCTTGTCTACTGCATGAAAGGCAGCGGGCTTGCCCACTTTGTGGAAGACGCGCAGACGGTAGAACGCCTTGTCGCTCTCCTGCTTGAGGGGCGGAACCCGAACAAAAAATTTGTCGGGCGTTCCGCGCAGGTAATAATGAACGAAATCGGCATTAAGATTGACGATAAAATCAAAGTGATAGCAATGGAAACGCCGTTTGAACATCCATTTGTCCAGAATGAACTGATGATGCCCGTACTCCCGATAGTGCGGGTCAAGGATTTTGAGGACGCAAAGGAGAAGGCGGTAAAGGTTGAGCACGGCTTTAGGCACACGGCGATAATGCATTCACGGAATATTGAGCATCTGTCGGCGCTGGCAAAGGCGATTCAGACAACGATATTTGTAAAGAACGCACCTTCCTACGCCGGCATAGGGGTCGGCGGCGAGGGGCATACCACCTTTACCATTGCCGGTCCCACGGGCGAGGGGCTTACCTCGGCGCGGAATTTTGCCCGCCGCCGCCGCTGTGTACTGGTAGACGGCTTTAACATTAAGTAGGCGATTATGAACCTGTTAGAAAAAATAAAGGCGGCAGGCATTGTGGGCACAGGGGGCGCGGGTTTTCCCTCAGCCCTCAAACTTGACTGCAATGTTGAGTACCTGCTTGTGAATGCCGCCGAATGTGAGCCGCTTTTGCAGACGGACAAATTCATAATGAAGAATTTTGCCGCGCAAACGGTGGAAGCGATAGACGCCGTGGCGGCGCAAACCGGCGCAAAAAAGGTATTTATCGGCATTAAGGGCATAAATACCGCCTGCATTGCCGCGATGAATGCCGCAATAGCCAAAAAAGGCTCCGCCGCGAAGGTTTTTGAACTTGATAACTACTACCCTGCCGGAGACGAGCAGATGCTTGTCTACGATATTACCGGGCGCGTGGTTCCGCCCGCGTCAATTCCGCTCAAAGTAGGGGCGGTCGTTTGCAACATCGGTACTATGCTGGCAATTTACGATGCCATGCACGACATTCCGCATACGCAAAAATACCTTACCATTACAGGGCTTGTTAAATCGCCCGCCGTGCTTCACGCGCCTGTGGGCATAAGTTTTGCCGAATGTATCACTGCCGCAGGCGGCGCGTCTATTGCCGAATATAAAATTATTTCCGGCGGACCTATGATGGGCAAGGTTTTGCGCAAGGAAGACGCCGAAAAAACGCCGGTTACAAAAACGACTTCCGGCATCATCGTTGTATCCGCGGATAGCAACTTTGTAGCGCGGCTCAACGACCTCAAGGTTCAGCAGATATTGAACCGCGCAAAATCGGCGTGTATTCAGTGTTCGTTTTGTACTGAACTTTGCCCCCGCGCCCTTACCGGACATAAACTGCGCCCGCATCGTGTAATGCGTAAGATGTCCGCTCAGGATTTCTCTCAAAATTTGGTCGCTGATGATGTGCTGCGCGAGGCGCTGATATGCTGCGGCTGCGGTATCTGCGAAACCTTTGCCTGCCCTATGGGGCTTTCGCCGCGTCAGGTAAATCTCTATGTAAAGGCGCAACTGAAGGGCGAAAAGCCGGACATTCCCGCCGGGGATTTTGTAGTATCTCCGCAGCGTCCTTACCGGAAAATCGCGCCGGCAAAAATTATGGCGCGTATGGGGCTTTTGCCGCTTTACGACCATGCTGAATACAAATGTATAGAACTGAATACTCGCAAGGCGCGTATTCCATGCTCGCAGCATATAGGAGCGCCGGCGGAACCTGTTGTGGCAGTCGGCGACAATGTAAAATGCGGGCAACTTATTGCCTGCGCTGTGGAAGGCAAACCGGGCGCAAATGTACACGCAAGCATAGACGGGCGTGTAAGCGCCGCCGGGCAATGTATCGAAATAGAGGGAGCATAAAATGGACACACTTGGTTTATTGGAACTTACAAGCATAGCAGGCGGCATCGAAATTGTAGACGCGATGCTCAAAGTAGCAAATGTCAAACTCGTTTTTGCCAAAGCGTCCTGCCCCGGCAAATATTACATCATCCTTAACGGTAAAGTAGCCGATGTGGAAAAGGCGGTAGCGCTCGGTGTGAGCCGGGGCGGCGGCTTTGTTGTCTCCTCCGGCGTTATATCCCGTGTTCACGAGCAGGTTATCAAGGCGATAAACGGCACGGCTATGCCGGAAAAGCCGCTTGCGATAGGCGTAATGGAATTCTTCTCTGTTATGAGTTCTATTGCCGCCGCCGATACCGCCGTAAAAGCGGCGCGTGTGGAAATTGTAGACCTTAGACTCGGCACCGGCATAGGCGGCAAAAGTTTTGTCGTAGTTACCGGCGACCCTGCCTCTGTAAATTCCGCTGTAGAAGCCGCCTCCCGCCCTATGCTGGACAGCGGTATGCTCGTAAACAAAATTGTTATAGCCAATCCGCGCAAGGAGTTGATAGAGAGCCTGTTGTAGGAATATGTATGCCTAAGTATCATTTAGTTACCGCTGATAAAATTATTGGCTACGATGACGAAACCAATAAGGTAACTGTATACAAGCCTGTAGATAGTTCCCTCTCTCAATTAAATGAGGAGGAACTTCAAAAATTGATTAAGTTGGTTAAACTTCATCCTAATGGCGGGTATATAAAAGATGATGAAATCAATTCCAAATAGCGCGGTTCCATAGGAGTATGTATGCCAATTTTTAAGAGTAAAGACGGTCGTTTAATGACTTGTACCATACAAAATGGGCATTACAATGTCTATGAGGTGGACTGCCGCCCGAAAGTTCTGCGGAAATTCAGTTTATAGGATAATAATAGAGGATAATATGGAAACAGAAAAACAGCGTGTAATACAGGAATATGTCCCCGGAAAACAGGTAACGCTTGCGCATCTTATTGCCAAGCCTACGCCTGCACTGTACAAAAAGTTAGGCGCGGTGGATGTCGAGTCCGGCGCGCTCGGCGTCCTGACCATAACGCCGGGCGAAGG
>JAIROZ010000061.1 GCA_031257255.1 Spirochaetaceae bacterium
ATTTATCAAGAAATAGTATGAACAATAAGTTCTTAGCGTTTGCGCTGCTTGTTTTTCTTTTACCGCTAAAATTGCCGGCGCAGGACAGTTCTGTTGTGGATAGCCTAAAAGGAGGCAAACCCATAAAAGAAGCGCCGACGGAAAACGGCGCTCAGGAATACGAAGAATTTGACGAAGAAGAATTTGAACAGAACTACACAGGTCCAAACATCGGTGTTATCTACGATGAGCGCAGCAAATCCGGCTACTTTGTTGTAGATACAGACGAGACCTACAAGGAATACCACTACCTTGAGCAAATCCGCTATGACGACCTCCTTTTTGTGCTTACCGATACGCTTTCCCGCCTTACAAAAGACGGCTTCCGCTGGTCGTCTCTGCCCGAACTGGAAGTATTTACCGAAAAATTGCCGGAAAGCGAGGTAGCCTTCATATATGAAATAGACAAGAAAGATAACATCCTTAGCGCCCGCGTTCAGTTTCCAGATTTTAAGATTTCACTTACGGCGCAAAAAGAACGGGACGGCAGCCACCGCTACGATGCTTCCAGCGGGAGGGATATGTTCCAACTGATAAATACCTTTGCCTACCGCATTAACGAAGTGGAATCGGTACTCGGCATGGACAATATTGAATATACAATGCGGTATTTTAAGCAGGATGAACCGCAGAATGAGCAATAGGTATAAAGTCTCATTGCCGCTAAACCGAAAATAAGTATAGACATAATCCATTAAGGGGTAAATCATGGTTAAATTGAAATCGAATTTTATTCTGACGGCGCTTATTGCGGCAGCGTTTGTTGCGCTTATTCCAGTAAGCGTTTTTGCGGCATCCAAAAAGGGTGAATCCGAGGTTGTTGTCCGCCGTGTTGACAGCAATAATCTTATTCGTCTGCGCGTGTACATCGACGGTAAAAACGCGGGCTCTCTAAAAGTAGGCGAAACAAGCATCTTTAAAATCAAAAATGGCGACCATACCATTTATGTAGGTTTTGAAGATTATCAGGCACGGAGTACCGAAGTAAGCCAGTTTACATCGTACAATGAACGGTTTATATTTTCGATAACCGATACTTCCATAGTATTGGTGCGCCAGGAGGCTGTTACAACGCAATTCTCCAGCAAAAAGACAAAAGAAGAGACTGTAATTGAAACGGTGTCGGTTACGTCTGCTCCTGTTCAGGAAGTTGAAGCCTATGTTGGCACAGTTCAAAGCGCGCTTGATGTCGCTACCGAGAAGGTAAAAAAAGGAGCCAAGATTACGATTATCAATGTTGACTCAGATGTTCTGGCAGAGGGCGACTTTATACTTGAAGAACTAACTTATGCGGCAGTTCATTCAAAGAAAAGATTTACTGTTATTGACCGCAGAAAAGTCGAAGCATACCGCGCCGCCAACCATCAGCCGTTGACCCGTTACGAAAATGACTATCTGATTTCGTTAGGCGAACTGCTTGGCGCTAGTTATGTAATTACCGGCAGACTGAACGGCGAAGGACAGTTCCGCAGGCTCCGCATCCGCGTACTTGATGTTAAGAGCGGCATACTTGTAGGCAGCGCCAGTGCGCCTCTATAAGCACTAAACCTCCCGCAGCATGCGGGAAAGCCCCTTAAGGCGGCGCTGCTTTATCAGCGCCGCCCAGGTGGACGCTTTGCGTTTTTTTACGAAGCGCGGTATACTTCATAAATGGAAACCGAAGGAACATCCGCGCTAGAGCACACACATAAAAACGGCGAGTATACCTACGCCGACTATCTTTTAGGCAAAAAAGGCTGCAGATGACACAACTTTACGATACGGCACCTGCGGCTGTCCGCGCTTTTCTGGTAGGACTTTGGGACGAAAAAATCGAGAAGGCGCAGGCGGAATCGCTAACTGCCGAACTTGAAGGGCTTGTACAAAGTCTGGGGCATAAAGCGGTTGGCGTGGAAATCGTACGCTTGCGGGATGACGCCTCACACCGGGGCACATTCGGCATAGGCACCGGCAAAGTTGACGAAATTACCGAAAAATGCGCCGCAGCGAATGCGGACTGCCTCATCCTCGACTGGGATGTAAGCCCGTCCCAGCAGCGCAACTGGGAAAACCGCGCCGGCATCTCCGTGTTTGACCGGCGTGAACTTATCATTCAGATTTTTGGAAGCCGCGCCCGCACACGGGAAGCCGGACTGCAGGTGGAACTCGCCCGCCTCAAATTCAGCCTGCCCCGGCTGACTCACAAATATATCGACCTTGCCCGCCAGCGCGGCGGCAGTTATGGCGCGAAAGGCGCGGGCGAAACCAAGTTTGAAACCGACCGCCGCGTGGTCGAAAACCGCATACACCATATAGAACAGGAACTGGAAAAAGTACGCAAACAGCGGTCGGTACAGCGTGGTAAACGCGAGCGCCGTGCCGAGCCGGTCTGCGCCCTAGTCGGCTATACCAACGCCGGCAAATCATCGCTCTTAAACGCCCTAACAGGCGCGTCTGTAGAGGCGGAGGACAAACTGTTTGCCACGCTGGACACAACGGCGCGTAGACTCGTCCTGCCGAACAGAATTGGCGCGGCGGACGGCGGCGCGGATGGCGCTGACACCGGCACAGCCGGCGGCGCAAACGGCGGCGGCTGGCCGGCGCGGACGCTCATCGTTACCGACACGGTAGGCTTTATCCGCCGGCTGCCTCACGACCTTGTAAATGCCTTTCATTCCACGCTGGAAGAACTTAGTTTCGCGTCCGTGCTTATCAATGTACTGGACGCTTCCAGCCCGGACGCGGAGGAACATTACCGCACCACGATGAGCGTACTCAAAGATTTGGGGCAAGAAGAAAAGCCTTGTTTAACGGCGCTCAACAAAATTGACGCGGGCGTGGAACCGGAAGTCATCGAAAGACTTGCGGCGCTTTGCCCTGCCGCCGTGCCGGTTTCGGCGCGGACAGGGGAGGGGCTGCCGTTATTGCTAAAAAAAATAGAGGAGGCTCTGCCATGACGCAGAATGAGAAAGTTGCCGCCCTCAAAGCGGCGTATCTGCCAAACAAAACGCGGAACAACTACGACCAGATTTACTACGATGTGCTGCCGTATCTGCAAGACTGCGATTTTGCCGAGGCGGGAAAGCGTTTAAGGTTTGAAGAAGTTTCGCCGGAACGCCTTACCGTTACCTTTTGCGGGCGTCCTTTTGAAGTTACCCGCGAGGCGGTGCGCGTTATGGACGGCAAGAAAGTTGACAACAATTTTTTGAGTGTGCTGATTTATTACACCATCTCGAAAGCGGATTGCGAACCTGAGTATCAATTTACGCCGATGGTCAATTTTTCCGGCGGTGTTTTTGCCGGAGACCGAGGCGGCGGCTGGGGCGAACACCGGAACAAAGCAATCTTTGACCGCTTCGGCACCGATTACGCGGCGTTTCATGCCGCCGTCTCCCGCATGGGGATGCGCTATGACGGCGAAACCGCCCCGCTCGAACACTGTTACTCGTTCAATGTCCTCCCAAAAATGCCGGTAAAGGTAAAATATTACGAAGCAGACGAAGAGTTCCCGCCCGCCGT
>JAIROZ010000065.1 GCA_031257255.1 Spirochaetaceae bacterium
TCAACATACCGCTGCTTAAAGCGCTCGATTTGGGCTGGGAAATCCTTGCCGACTGCTTTGCGCCGGAGGAAACCGGGCTTCGTACCGAACTTATCAACGAGTTCTGGCCGAAGAAGTAGGGGTTTGCCGAAACTGTAATTTGTATGGGACGAGAAAAAAAACAGGTCGAATATAAAGAAACATGGCGTTTCTTTTGAAACGGCGCAATATGTTTTTAATGACCCGTTGTATATGGAGAAGTATGATGCTTTGCATAGCATTTTTGAGGATAGATGGAAAGTGATAGGTTTCTATAATGAATTTATTACGGTGATTGCCAAATTTTTACCCGGCGATACCGCCAGAATAATTTCAGCATGGAAATCTAAGCCTCTAGAGATTGAGGAGTATAAAAATGGGTAAGATAGTTTGTGTGCCATATATACCGAATCCGCTTAATCCTCCGCCGGAAGTTACAAGGCAAATTCTTGAGAGACTTTCGTTGAGAACAGGTGTTTCAATGGAGCAAATTGAGGCAATGCCGGTTTCGGGTCAGGAAGATTTTATAAAAACGCACCGAAGAGCCTATGGGGCGGGGTTTAGAGACCACCCCATCCCTGAGTGGGCAAGGAAACGGTACGAGAAGCGTATGGCGCGAAATAAAAAAAAGGCGATGGCTTTACAAGCGAGCGCCGACCTTTTGCGTACAAAACCGGAAGCATTGCAGGCGCGTACAGGCGTGGTTGCCGCGGCGTTGACATAATACGATAAGGACGAGTACTTGAATGGCAAAGTTAAAACTGACGAAGAACGAACAGAAGAAGCAAAAAGATAGCCTCAAGATGTTTCAGCGCTATCTGCCCACGCTGATGCTTAAAAAGCAGCAGTTGCAGGCTGAGATACGCGGGGTAGAAATCCGTGTACAGGAACTGCGGGCGACTAAGGCGCGGCTTGACATGGTTTTTAAGAAGTGGATAGGCGTTTTTGGCGAGAAGGGTATTTTTACGCCGGATGTGCTGCGGATAACAAAACTCCGCACCCGTGAGGGCAACATAGCCGGTGTGCCTATTCCCGTTTTTGAAGGCGCGGAATTTGAAGTTGCCAACTATGACCTTACAACGACTCCGCTCTGGCTTGACCTTGTGTCGGACTTTATGAAAAAAGCGATGCTGGTAGACCTTGAAGCGGACTGCCTCGAAGAACAGCAGCGCCGTCTGCAAAAGGAATTGCGGACAACAAGCCAGCGCGTCAATCTGTTTGAAAAAATCAAAATACCAGAGGCAAAGGCAAACATCAAAAAAATCGCTGTCTACTTAGGCGACCAACAAACCGCCGCCGTAGTGCGCGGTAAAATCAGCAAACGCGGTATGGAGGCGGCAGAAGAGCCGAAGGCAAGTTAATGATAGTACCTATGAAGAAAGTGTCCGTCTTTGTACTGGACAAACAAAAAGAAGATGCCCTTAACAAAATCCGCGATATGGGCGTGGTTCATATTGAACGAAAGACTGTCGCGTCTGCCGCTCTCTCCGACCTTATCGACCGGAAGGGGCGGGTTGATACGGCGGTCAATATACTCAAGGCATTCGCCCCAAAAAGAGGCGAAAAACACCCGGATGCCGCCAAAATTAACGGCGTAAACAAAGAGTTGGTTTCATTCATTATCGAAAAAGCCGAGCGCCGCAAGACGCTCTTGGACGAAGTTTTTAACAACACCCGCGAACTGTCGCGTTTTGATAAATGGGGCAACTTTAAGCCGGAAGATGTGCGCGAATTGAACGCCAATGGCGTTACCTTACTGCTATACGAACTTTCTATCGCGGCATACCGCAAACTGGAAGGGCAGCGGGTCATGGTCGTCAACTATGACAAAAAGAATAACGCGGTTTGCGTTGCGGCGTTTGACAAAATCGAAGGCGAGTACCCGTATCCTATGCCGGAAAGGTCGGTTGATGAAACAAAGGCGCTTATAGCCGAAAAACGGGCGGAAATAACGGCGGTCGAAAATGAATTAAGGTCGTTGTATCCCCATATTGCGGAGATTTCCAGCGCAAAAAAACGCCTTGATGCCGAAATTGAATTTGAAACGGCTCGGGCTGGGATGGACAAACTTTTTACAGGCGAGGAAGAAAAGAAAATCCCCCCTGCCTATATGATTTCCGTGTTTGCCGGCTACGCGCCGGAAGCGGATGTCGGCATATTAAAACGGGCGGCAAGCGAAAACGGCTGGGCGCTCTATGCGGATGAACCTGCCGAAGACGATGACCAGGTGCCGACTAAACTCAAGAATAACAAGTTCTTTAGCCTGCTCTACCCGCTTGCCGACTTTTTGGAAATTGTCCCCGGCTACCGTGAAGTTGATATTACCGGAATTTTCCTGCTTTTCTTCTGCGTGTTCTTCGGGATGATATTCAGTGATGCAGGTTACGGCGCTCTGCTTATATTGGCGGCTGTCATCGGCATATTAAAGACCGCCAAAAAGGGCGCTCCGCAAGCGCTAAAAATGGTGCTGCTGCTCGGTATATGTAACTTTGTTTGGGGTGTGCTAACCTGTACATGGTTTGCAGCGCCTGTTGAGATGCTCCCCGATGTTCTTAAAAAAATATCGTTTGCGCCAATATCGCAGGCTTATGACGCAAAAGGCACTAGCAAATTGTTTGTAGACCAAAATCTTATGCTGCTGTGCTTCTCTATTGCTTTGGCGCATTTGGGTTTTGCTCATGTACGGGGCTTCTTCGTTCAGATTTTCAAACAAAAAAGCCTGAAGTGCTTTGCCGAACTGGGACAACTGGCTATGCTTGTTGGAATGTTCCGCGTGGTGCTTGCCCTTGTAGTGGACGCAAAACGCTTTCCCTTTGGGGCTGTCGGCTTTGAAAATATTTGGTTCAGTATGCTGATAGGCGGGTTTGCGCTTGTCTTCATCTTTGGTAATTACGAAGGGAACATTATCAAGTCGATAATTGCGAGTTTTGCCAACTTTATATCGTCGATTTTGGGTGTTACCAATGTGTTTTCGGACATAATGTCGTACATCAGGCTTTGGGCGGTAGGGCTTGCCGGCGGTTCGCTGGCATCAACGGTAAACGCGATGGCGGGACCCATGGTTGGGCATTTCCTTACCTTCGCGGCGGTACTGTTGCTTTTATTTGGGCATGGCTTCAACATGGTGTTGAATGTCCTGTCCGTTATTGTCCATGGTGTTCGTTTGAATACCTTGGAATTTTCCAGCCATGTGGGGCTTACATGGTCTGGTGTTGCGTATAAACCGTTTGCAAAACGAGTTTTGTAAAGGTTTAATATAGAAATCATATTATAGGAGACGAATATGTTAGGATTAATTGGTGTAGGTGTTGTTATGGGAATCGCCGCTATTGGCTCGGCGGTTGGAATTGGGATTGCCGGGCAGGCAGCGATAGGCGCGTGGAAACGGTGCTATAAAGCGAACAAGCCTGCCCCAATGCTCTTGATGACCTTTGCGGGCGCTCCGCTCACCCAGACATTTTATGGCTTCATTCTGATGCAGCAGATGAAGGCGGCGGCTTTTGCAAATGCCGGGAATGCGGGACTGTACTTCGGCTTTGGCATTGGTTCCGGGTTGGCTATCGCTTTTTCGGCTATAGCGCAAGGACAAGCCGGCGCTGCCGCTTGCGATGCTCAGGCTGAAACAGGCAAGGGTTTTGCTCAATACATAGCCGTAGTCGGTCTGTGTGAGACAGTAGCCCTGTTTGCAATGGTACTCTCGATGACAAGCCTGTAGGCGCAAGTTTTAACTTGGCGCGTTGGCTATGTTTGCCGCCGTGTTTGCCGGTGCGCGGCGCGGCGGCTGTATTTTTCTCTATTTTTGCTTAATTCTGTTTACAGTTATTAGCCTGAATTTTTATTTGTAATTGCCGGCTGCCATATAATAGCGCGTGGGATTTTCGATACCGCCGCCCATTATTTATGGCGATTGTATAAAGCAATAATTGCCGCCTTACTCGCCATAAAAATCAAAACCGCTTCCAGTAAAAATCACAAATCTGTCTTCAGTAGTCTACAAACTTATATAATCCCGCAGATATTTGACGATAAAATCCGCGCATACGGCAAGGTCGCTCAGTTTAACTGTGCCGACTGCTGTGTGGATGTAGCGCATGGGAATACCGATGCCGCCCGCGAGTGTTCCGCCGCCTGTTATGCTGCCTGACCATGCGTCGGTGCCGCCTCCCATAATAACTTCCCGCTGAAAAGGGATGCCGTGTTTTTTTGCCACGGCTATCATGCGGTTTGTGAGTTTGCGGGGGACATTGTTGCCGCTGGTCCACAATGGTTCCCAGTCATAGTATTTGAAACTGACGCCGCCGCCCATTTTTTGCGGACATTCCGTATAGTCAAGACCGGGAGCGCCGCCTGTGAGCGTTCCATCGACAGCAAACATCAACTCCGGCTCAAAATGCGCCGCCAGAGCGCCGCCGCCGCGCATCCCTACCTCTTCCTGAACTGAACCCGCAAAGCAAATTGTAGGCTCGATACTTTCGCCTTTGAGCCGCCGCGCCGCTTCGACCAGTACAGCAAGCCCGGCGCGGTTATCCACCGATTTGCCTGAGTAGTAATCGCCGCCATTGAGGAAACCGCCCTGCCGGTGGAAGGTGCCGTAATCGCCTATCTCGATACCCAATGCGCGGGTTTCTTCGGCACTCTCTGTTCCAAAATCCACAAAGAGGTCATGGATTTTTACCGCCTTCTCGTGGTCTTCCGCCGTCATAAGATGAGCCGGTTTGGAGCCGGTAATGCCGTAAACGCGCTTACCTTCTGAGGTAAGGAATACCAAATCCTGATTGACCGCCATTTTGTCGTCATGCCATCCTACCGGGAAAAAACGGGCAAATCCCTCATTGTCTATCGACTTGATGATAAACCCTATCTCGTCCATGTGGGCGGCAAAAAGCACCCGTTTGTTGGGATTTTTTCCATGCCGGATATAGTACTGGTTTCCAAGCGGGTCGGTACGGTACTCGTCATACAGTCCTTCCATTTCTTTTTTTAGCATCTCCGCGACTTCTTCTTCGTTGCCGGTAACACCCAAAGCGTTGTCCAGCGCGGTAAGGCTGTCTGCCAAGGCGCGGTTTTCGGCTATCGTATTTTTCATTTACAAGACCTCCATAGAAAGACTGTTATAGGATAAAACCGGCGGCAAGATACATTACGGCTGTTATGCCGCCTGCTAAAAGCATATACGGGGATATCGCAAACATCAGGTCGATGGGGCGTATCTCGCAAGCCTGAGAGCAGAGTATTACTCCGTCTCCGTAGGGGCAGAATACATTGCCGAACAGAGCGCCGGAGAATACCGCCGCGCCCGTAAAAATCGGGTCTACCCCCATAGATAAAGAGAGCGGTACCACGATGGGCATAATTATCATCGCTAAATCCCAGCATGCGCCTGTAAAGAAGGCGTATACCGCGCAGACTAAAAAAACAACCAGCGGCAGGAAACTGCCCTTCATTAGGGGTTCCACAACGGAAATGATGTAAGACGGCATTCCCGTATCGTCATTGATGGTCTTAATGGAAAATGCCAAAACAAAAAGTATCAGGGGCAGCCCCATTTTGAGCACCCCTTCGTAACAGGTGGTAAGCAAGTCCAGAAAACGGGCTTTGCGCTCTATCAGATAAAGAATAAATGCGGTAAGCGTTCCGGCGGCGGTTCCGAACAGAATGTCAAGGTCGCGGAGGAAAGTAACCACCACAATAACGGCAAGCGGCACGAGGAAATTCCACGGCTGCGGATTGCTTGAGACATTTCCGCCGTCCGCGCTTTCGCTGTCCGCTTCCGAAGCAACCGGTGTAGAAGCGGCAGGAAATACATTGCCGGTACTTTCCGCCCGCGCATAGTCTTTTTTTATCATTCCCAATTTTGGAATTATGCCGAGTATTTGCAGCAGACAGATTATCAGCGCTATCCATGCGTAGAAAATCAGCGGTATTGAATGAAGGAAGGCGGAAAAACCGCTGCCATTTACAAGGATGCCTTCGGTCTCGAAGATACCGGTATAAGCCGCCGTCCAGGATGACAGCGGAATAAGCAGGCTTACCGGTCCCGCCATCAGGAGGACTATGTACGCAAGTTGGGTTCTGGGGATTTTTAGCCTATCCGTTATCTTCCGCATGGTCGCGCCTACGGTAAGGTTGGAAAGGTAATCATCAACAAAAACGACAAGCCCAAAAATGAAGGTTCCCATAAGCACCTGTTTTTTTGACTTGAGGAATTTAGTAAGCCACAAGCCGAAGTCCATAACCGCGCCGGACTTTTCAAAGAGGGCGATAATAACTCCGAAGAAGGTTACGACCAGAAAAATCCACTGGAATGTGTCGTCCGAAAATGTCTTGTAAATATAACCGAAAAATGTCGAGGGCAAATCCGGCAGCCCTCCGGCAATCATTAGCGCTCCGGCAATAACGCCGCAGAACATGGCAAAGAGCGTCCGCTTGGTAATAATGCTGACCACAAAAATAACCGCTACCGGCAGTATAGACAGCGGACCAAAAAATTTTACCGTCTCAACAACCTCTTCTACAACTTCTTCCATAAATTACCCTTCCTTAATATCAAAATCAAATATTAAGGCTATTTTCTTTTATATTTGAAAAACTATCAAGGCGGGCGGAGAAAAAGATGCACGCCGCGCTAATAGGCACGATATGCCTGTTCGCTAAGGCAATGCTGATGATGGACTGTTAAAAACCAATGATACAAAAACCTGCGCTTTACTCGACACTTTTTTTGCCAAAGCATTACCTTTGAAAGAAAATGGCGGACAAAACATTTTGCCCGCCAAGAGATGCTTATGAAACTAAAACACCTTGGCTTTGAGTCTTTGATTCATTCTTTTATTATGAGCGCGGCAGCCGCCGGCGGAACAATTCGCCGTCCGGCTGGAATTACAGTTATGGCTGCGGTATTTTTCGCTATATGCCTTGCGTCCTGTTCGAACAATGCGAATGACGCGGGGGGAAGAGGAACCCCGGACACAACCACCGTAAACATTGCCGAACTTCTGGTCTATCAGAAAAATGAGGGCGCGGGAAACAGCCTTTTAGTCTACAAACCGGAAACAAAAATTTACACGGTAGTTATAACAGACGAAACAAAAGGCGTGTTGGTAGCGGACGCTACCGGGAGCGGAAACACCACCATCAAGATAAAGTATAAGGCGGGCGGCAATTCCGCTTTTCTTGAGGCAATGCCCTCTCCAAAGAAGAATGCTGTGATTTCGGAAATACCATTGCCTACAAGCGGCAACGACACCGAAATTCAATTTGAATGCGGCATAGGTTCGTGGAACGGCACACCGAATGACACAATAACGGTAAAAGTAGTAACGCCCACGCCAACGCTAAAGAACCTCAGTGTGCGGTATACTACGGAAATATCCGATGACAGCAAAGAACTTGTAAAATACACGAAAGGTCAGAATGATTACACGGTATCGGCAAAGAAGGCTTCCGCCGGCACAACGGACAACAAAGTAACGATAAAGCCTGTTCCAGAGGAAGGGCAGGAGATAAAAGTAACGCTAAAGGACAGCAAACCCGGCGCGGCAGATAAGGAACTGCCGGCGGCGGAAACCTACGAGGTTGAGCCGGGTGAACCGGGCGGGTACAACAAGTCTGTAAGCATAGAGGTAAAATATGACGGTAAGAGCAACATTTACAGCATAACATTCGCGCCGCCTATGTCCGCCGACCCGGTGGGGTTCAGGCTTAACAGTCTGGAGATTCGCTATGCGGCAGGCGGAGATAACAAACTGAATTTTGCTACCGCTACTCATAAATACACACTTTCGCCGAATACTCTAACAGACGGTAATGTAAAGCAGATTTATTTTACGGCGGCATCCGAGCCGGGTTCCAAGATAACCGTAACTTATACCGCCGCTGCGGAAATAACTTACACGGGCGAGGGGACATCTTCCGTTAGCGGGCAGGCGAATGTGCCTGCGGCGGGAGGGGAGAGCCGGACTCTCAAGTTCAAGGCGGCGCGGGATGACGGACAAAACGCGGAATGGAGCGTTACTATAAATGCGCCGAGCGATGTCCAAACCTGGAAAGGTACTATAACTTATGCCGGAAGCGAGAATTTCAGTGTGCAGGGCTTAGTAGTTAAGGACAATAGCCGGAATTTTCAGGCGGGGATTTTAACGCATGGAAGCGATGCCAAGCGGGCGGATTTTCAGATAGAAGCGCCCAATACCTATACGCCAAAAACATTCCTTGTTCAATTATTTGACGACCAGGGACGGGCTATGCAGAGTGTTCCGCTTGAGCCGTCTGTAAGCGGAGCGGCAACTCCTATCAGCATAAACATACCGGACAAAAGCAAACTTACATATATAGTTAGCAGCGCCAATAATTTTTACGACTTGCTAAATGACAGCGCTAACCGGGAGGTAAGTTATTCGCTCTTCAACGACATAGACCTAAACGACTACACGGTGAACGGCGTTAAGGCGTTGTGGAATGGTCCTTCGGGTTATTCGGGGCATTTCTACGGAAACGGGTATACGATTCGGGGGCTGGACTTGATAAAGACGGCGGGAGACACGGCGCTTTTTGCCAATTTAGGGGATGGGGCGGAAATTCAGGATTTTACTGTTGAGGTAAGGACTCCGGGTGTTCTAAATGTTACCGGCGCGTCTCAGTTTGGCGGCGTAGTGGGTTATGTAAATGGTAAGGCAAATCTTACAAATATAACCGTTAAGGGAAATCTTACTTACGCGAGTGTTCCGGGAACTGCCTCTATGGGGGTGTCGACTTTTGTAGGACAGACGCGGGATGACGCGGTGCTTGTTATAGAGCGCTGTGCGTCAGAGGCGGACATAGTTATGCAAAATCTGCCGGCTGGTAGTCAGGGCATTCTTGTTGGAGTTTTTGTGGGCTGGACCGGCGGTGATGTTACAATCCGCAAAAGTTATTCTTTAGGGAAAGTGTCGCTAAACGCGGGAAGCGCCCGCGATCTTTATGCGAGCGGTATCATTGGACAAATAAGAAATTATACGATGACCAGTACTCGTCCTATTAAAATAACCATTGAAGAATGTTATTCAGCGGGAGATATGCTTGCAATATCAACAACAAATAGAGCCTACGCCGGCGGCTTTGTCGCAACTACCGCATTTGCGGCAAACCCTAAAACTATCACTGTTAAAAATAGCGCGGCGTTGTCCACTAAGATTGTCGCACGGGGCGGTACTGATAAAGGCGCACACCGCATTTTTGGCGGTAATACTAATACCGCCAATCCTCCGGCGACTTGTGTTTTTACCAACAATATAGGGCGTAAAAATCTCGTTCTGGGTAACGACATAAATGCCGCCCCTGCCGATGTAGCCGGAGCGCTCGATTCCATAGAAGGACTTGGTAAAACATTCGACGAAATAAAGCGGAAGTCTACATGGACAAACCCTCCGGCTTCCGGCGGGCTAGGCTGGAGCGAAGCGGACTGGGACTTTGACGGGCTTACCAAAACCGGCGCAGACTTCTATTTGCCAAGATTAAGGTAGATGGGCTGGAAGTAACTCTATTACCATTCCTTAGGCTGGAACTCCGCCGGCTCCGGTATTCTTACTACAGATTCCCCTGCCAGTTCGAGGACGAAAAAGCCGCATTGGTGCGCGTAAACTGCCGCGTCCGGGTCTACTATCCCGCCCGCTATAGCCGCTAGAATTTTTAGATTAGGCGCGAGTTTCAATTCCGCCGGAGGATATTT
>JAIROZ010000089.1 GCA_031257255.1 Spirochaetaceae bacterium
AGTATACCCTCTCATACTTGGTATTTTAAAGTAAAATCGCTGTTTTTGCTTTTAGGCACAACTGATACATCCCTAATATGTACCATACCATAGGACTACTTTATCATGGAATTCCTAAAAGTAAAATTGCTGCAGGCGGCATACATGCCGATGACATTTCTGAATGATGACGCAATAGTAAAAATGTTGTATCTGGCGATACAGAGCGCACCCGACAAATGGACGCGCCCTATCCCGAACTGGTGAGCGGCGCTTAATCAGGCGAGTCATTGAGTTTGGAAATGAGCGGGTTCCGTTTGTATGATAAATCTATTTACACGGATTTTATGACAGGCTCGGAAAAGGACGCCGATAGATGATGTCGGGTATGGCTTTGAGGGGAATTTCGACGGCGGCGGGCATGTGATAGACAACCTGTATATAGACCGTCCTTCTAACGCCTACCAAGGATTGTTCGGGATTGTTTCCTCTGGGACATTAAAAAATATCCGTATCGTAAGCGGCTCGGTATCGGGTAACGGATATGTAGGCGGCATAGCAGGGCGCAACAGCGGAACCATTACCGCCTGTTACAACGCAGGCTCGGTATCGGGTAACGGACATGTAGGCGGCGTGGCGGGGGAGAACTACGGCACCATTAACGCATGCTACAATACCGGCGCGGTGTCGGGCGCAATGTTCTATGTAGGCGGTGTGGCAGGGTATAACAACGGCATAATCACCGCCAGTTACAATGCCGGCGTGGTGTCTGGTTCTGACGGGGTTGGCGGCGTGGCAGGGACCAACGACACCCTCAGCACCATTACCGCCTGTTACAATGCCGGCGTGGTGTCCGGTTCTGACGGGGTTGGCGGCGTGGCAGGGATCAACGACACCTTCAGCACCATTACCGCCTGTTACTGGGATAGTTCCGTTAGTCCGCATCCCGCCAATGGCATAGGCGAACCTGCCGGCGATACAGACGCAGCGCCATTTAGCGGCGCGGCGACTTTCCCTCCCGTAACCGCTGCAAATGCCGAGTGGGGCGCAGGCGATGGTTCCGGCAGCGGCAAGTACTGGAAAGCCGGTACTACCGGCGGGGGACAGTTGCCGAAACTGTGGTGGGAGTAATAATACATAGGCGGGCTGGCTACATACAAGCACCGCCTGTGTGCCATTGTTATACCGCCGCTCTGTACATCCCCAGAAAATGAAGGCTTTCCGTTTGGTTTTCCAGTTCGCCGAGCGCGGCGTTCAGTTTGCTCGAATCGCCGGTGCTTATATCAACATAGAACATATAATTCCACGGCTGCCCCAGGATAGGACGGCTCTCCAGTTTGGTCATGCTTAGACCGTGCGTATTAAGAATTTGCAGGCAGGGATAGAGGCTCCCCGGCTCATCCTTTATCGAAAAAACCAAGGACGCCTTGTCCGGTTCGCCGCTTGTCCAGCCGGCTTTGCCAAAACCCGCCGTCCTGTGCGCCGTTTCCCCGCTGCCTCGGCGGGCAATAATTACAAAGCGGGTATAGTTTTGCGGGTTTGTTTCGATGCCGGTTTTGAGCAGACTGAGTCCATACAGATTTGCGGCGGATTCCGAAGCGATGGCAGCTATCGAAAGGTCAGGGTTGCCGTCCGTGCCGGAGGCAAGTGAATGCACGGCGGCGGCGGTATTGTTCCATGTTTCAAAGCGCCAGTTTGGGTGTTTGTCCAAAAATTCACGGCATTGGGCAAAACCCTGCGAATGACTGCGGACAGTTTTTATTGTCTCCAGCGATGCGCCTTTTGCCGCTATCAAACAGTGGACTATGCGGAGTTTCAACTCGCCCGCTATCGCTACATCGGGGTAGCGGGTAAAAAGGTCGTAATTTTCGTGGATAGTGCCTGTCAGACTGTTTTCTACAGGCACTATGCCGAAAGCGGCGCTCCCGTCCAGCACCGCGTCAAAAACGGCGGCAAATGAAGGCAGCCCTATGCGCGGCGCATCCTCGCCAAAGGCGCGGTCAAGCGCCTGCCCGGAATATGCGCCGTTCTCACCGCAGAACGCCGCTTTCTCAGTCTGTAATTGAACGGATGCGCCTTTATCTTTTTCCGCGCCGTCTTTAGCGTCCGGACGACCCGCCTCACGCCTTGGAAGACGCAGCAATTCCTTGCCGACCACAGGAGAGAGCGCCTCGATGTCGCGCATAAGGCGTTCAAATTGTTCCGGGTAGAGCGACTGAGGACCATCCGATAACGCCTTATCGGGGGTGGGATGCACTTCCACAGTAAGACCGTCCGCGCCCGCCGCTACCGCCGCCAGAGACGCGCTCGGCACCATATCGCGTATGCCAACGGCATGGCTTGGGTCAACTATCACAGGAAGGTGGGTAAGGCGCTTTAGCACCGGTATCGCGGATATGTCCAGCGTGTTGCGGGTATAAGTTTCAAAGGTGCGTATGCCGCGCTCGCAAAGCATTACATCCTTTGTACCGGCGGCAAGCAGGTATTCGGCGGCAAGCAGCCATTCCTCGATGGTCGCGGATGCCCCCCGCTTGAGCAGTACGGGTTTGCCGAAACTTCCCACACGCTTTAGCAGTTCAAAATTCTGCATATTACGCGCGCCAATCTGAAAAATATCGGTAAGGTCTTTCATTCCGTCCGCTAGTTCCGGCGATACCACCTCGGTTACTATCGGCATACCTTGCGCATCTCCGGCAGCCTTCATATATTCCAAGCCCTTCATCCCCAAACCCTGAAAGGCATAAGGGCTGGTGCGCGGTTTGTACGCGCCGCCGCGCAGCACAACCGCGCCGGACTCGCGCACACGAGCGGCAGTCTCCGCTATTTGCTCGCGGCTTTCGACCGCGCAGGGTCCGGCTATAACGCAAATACGTGCCCCGCCTATCTTAACAACGCTCCCAGAAGGAGCGCCGCCAACGCTTACGATAGTGTCAGCGCCGCGTGTTTCACGCGCTGCCAGTTGATACGGCTTGCTAGTTGACGCAACGCGGGCAACCCCCGGAAGCAGGGCGAGTTCACGCTCGCTAAACGCGCCGTTAGGAGCGCCGGTTGTTCCGCCGGAAGCGATGAGCAGTACATCGCCTGCCAATTCCTGTTCACGCACAGAAAATCCATTGTCTTTTAGGTAAGTCAGCGCCGCCGCTTTTTCGCGGGGACTTATGTCTTTGGAAAGCGCTACAATCATAGAGCGGTTCCTCCATTCAATACCGCTATAATGCGGCAATAGCGTTTTTTGCCCGCCCGCAACAAAAGAGCGCCGTCTGTTAAGACAGCGGTGGAAAATACGGTCTTTATGTCCGTAATAGCGGTAAGAGTCCCGGCGTCTGTTCCGGCAAACGCGCCGCCCTGTTCCACAAGACGCCGCGCCTCGCTCTTGCTTCCGGCAAGCCCGGCATCTGTAAACAAATCTACAATGTTGTAGCCTGCCTCGAAACTAGCGCGTGGAAGTTCCTTAGAGGGCATTGCAGAAATATCGCCGGATGCGGAGTTAGCCGCGCCGTTGCCGGCATTCCCAAATGCCGCCCTTGCGCCGGAAAGCGCCTTTTCTGCCTCGTCCTTGCCGTGTATCAGCGCGGTTACTTCGTAAGCCAACCTTTCCTTCGCGGCATTGGGATTCTTCCCCTCCGCGCAGAGCGCCCGGCATTCTTCCGTGGCAAGGAAGGTAAAGAGCAGCAGAAAACGGAGTACATCGGCATCCTGCACATTGCGCCAGTATTGAAAAAATTCATAAGGACTTGTAATATCCGGCGCTAGAAAGAGAGCGCCCTTTTCGGTCTTTCCCATCTTTTTGCCGTCTGCGGTGGTTACGAGAGGAAATGTAAGTCCGCCGCAAAATCCAGCGGCATCTCCTTCTGTCCGCCTTATCAATTCCATACCGGCGACTATGTTTCCCCATTGGTCATCGCCGCCTATTTGAAGGCGGCAGTTGTAGCGTTTGTAAAGTTGAAGAAAGTCATAACTTTGCAATAGTTGGTAGTTGAATTCAATAAAAGAAAGCCCTGTTTCCATACGCTTCTTGTATGCTTCAAAACTGAGCATACGGTTGACCGAAAAATGACGCCCAATATCGCGCAAAAAATCTATGTAATTGAGCCCGGCAAGCCAGTCCTTGTTGTTTGCGAATATAACACTTGAACTACCACTGCTGCCGGCAGCGCCGTTCACTCCTTCAAAAAAACGTTCCAGTTGGGCTTGTATGGCATCCGCATTGGCGTTCAGTTCCTCGTAACTAAGCATCTTACGCATTTCTGTTTTGCCGGAAGGGTCGCCAATTCGCGCTGTGCCGCCGCCTATAAGGGCTATTCCTTTGTGCCCCGCCTTTAATAGATGCCGGAACGCAAAAAACGGCACCATGTGTCCAATGTGAAGGCTCCGTCCTGTGGGGTCGCAGCCGACATAAAAAGTCACAGAACCGGCGTCAAAAGCGGCGGAAAGTCCGTCTAAACTGGTACATTGCGATATAAAACCGCGTTCTTTTAGGTTTTCAAGCGCTTTGTTCATAAGGATGAGCATACAGCGGACGCCGCCATTTGTCTATGAGAGGAAAGAACGCCGCCGCGCCCGCTCCGCCACCCCTGCCGGCAAAGACAGCCGGCGGATGGCGGTGGAAAAATACCTTTCAAGGGCAGGGTGCGTTTTTATTCTTCAGCAAAGTCCGCACTATTGCCGAAGGGAATGAGGTACTGCCGCGCTTCGGGGCGTACATCGCCTGTGGCGGCGACCATAAACCTGATTGTGCCGGCATCGGCTGGGTTGTAGGCTATGCCTTCCAGCGTTACCACATCGGGTAATTTGAACATCGCGCCGGTAATCGGGTCAATGATAAGCCCGAACATAAGCCCGCCTATTGCGCGCAAATTGCCGAACAGAACCTGCGTGTTTAGCGTTGCCTTGACTGGCGCTTCGGCATCCTCGCCTGCTTTTTTGTACTTTATCGTGTACTTGTTCCCGCCAAGAGT
>JAIROZ010000186.1 GCA_031257255.1 Spirochaetaceae bacterium
TTCGAACTCGGACTGTTCGGGTCCACACCGCCCCAAAACAGAACCGCCGCGCCCAGAACCGCCCCCGTAATGAAGGTCAGCGCACTGCGCTTTTTCCACTGTGGAATTTGGGTGTTAAATCCCCCCCCCCCCCCCCCCGGGTAGGTCTGGCACACTATAGCATCTTCTGCCGGCGCCGCATCATTTTTCTTTTCCATAATAGCACCTCTTCTCTGCAATAAAATGTATTGCGGAAATACCCTCACGGGGCATTTTTGTATCCGCTGATTATAATTATAACCCGAAAAACAATATTGTCAATCAAAAAAACATGCATTTTTTTCGAATTTTAGCATACTTTTTTCGAAAAATCACCTATCGTATGGCAATTTTATTTAAAAATTATTCCTTTGGAATATAACAAAAATGACTATAAAATAAAACACGATAATATGCACCGTGGGCAGGAACAGGCCGAAAACCGCCGCGGCCAACACGGGCAGGGTGGAAGAAAAGACCGCCAGGCCCAGCCGCTCGCGGAATGACAGCGGCTCGGCGTTCAGCCGCGACAGGCCCAGGCAGAAAACGGCGCAGAGGTAAAACACCGCCTGAATAATTGCCGTCAGGCCCAGGGCCATGCCCAGGAGCGGCGGCAGCACATTGCCGCCGTAGCCGTTTTCCAGCATCAGCGCGTTGAAGTTCTCCACCGCCGCCGGATCCATTGCCGGGGAATCGCCCAATGCGGCGCGGGCGCTTTCCGGCAGCGCGTTGATGAAGTTGCCGCCGTACAGCCGGCTGTACAGCTCAAACGGCGTCAGCCGCGCCACGGCCAGCGTTACCGGAAAATGCAGGCAGAGCGTGATCAGGACAAAATGCAGCGCGATCCAGCCGCCGCCCAGCCGCCGGATATGGGCAAAGAGCAGGGCGGCGCGTTCCCCGTTCCGCCAGGTGAACGCGCCAAGGGTTACGGTCTTGAAGTAGTCAATCGTTTTTTTTGTTACCGTATGCATGCTTATAGTTGTCCTCTTTTGCCACCCCAGTCCGACCAGCGGTAAGGGGATTTAAGCGATGGGGCAAAGCTGTTTCCCAAAACATCCGCCGCTTCCTGTGTAATATTGGGACGTGTAAACGGCAAAACAACTTCCGCCGGGGTAAGTCCGCCTTCCAAAAGCGCTTTTATTTGGTCTTTACTTGACGCAAGAGTCGCAGTTGTCCCTTCGGCATCAGTCTGCAATAACAGTATTTGCGAAAGTGAAATGCTTCTGTCTGAAAGCAATTCGGCGCTGTGTGTTGTCATCAGTATCTGCCGTTTTTTCGAGCTCAAGTAAAATAAATCAGGCAGTTTTTCTACTATTGCAGTGTGAAGCGATAGTTCCGGCTCCTCCAGAAGTAATAAACCTTGTCCATTAATCAAAGACCACAGCAGCCCGATAAGCCGCAAGGTGCCGTCAGAAAGGTCTGTTTCAATTTGTTTGCCGGCATTTGGACGCCAATGTTTATATGTTACCTCCAAATGCGGCTGTCCTGCGTCCTCGACAAATTGAAGCGCATCCAACTGCGGAACGGCTGATTGCAGAATATTTTGAATTTTAGCAAGCCTGCTTTTTCTTGTTTCCGGACTGGTTTTTGAAATAGTCCTTAAAAAACCTTTGCCAAAATGATCTTCCGGTAAATCAGGGCCGGAAAATGCCTCCGGAAATTTTAAAAGCTGCGGCACAAGATGCATATATTGGATTGACACAAGGAAGCTGACAATACCCCGGTATTCTTTGTTCATTGTTATTTGCTCTATATGGGTTTGTGTCAATCGTTCCTCATCTTTTTCATCTTCATCATCAGGCCGGTTGAATATTTCAACTCCGTTTTTTTCCATTCTTTCCTGATGAATAATCGTATTTCTGTTTCCGCGGGTTTGCTGAATGATTTTTAGCATATATGTCCATATATTTTTTTCATCGTCAACAAATTGCAGTTCAATGCCTATATACGGTTTTTTGCGGGCAGAGAGACACCGGATTTTTGAAACGCCGCCGCGCAAAGAAACGGCGTATTGCAGACCGCCGCCGTGTTTGACGACATCACGCATGAAACGCAATGCGTCAAGTAAATTAGACTTGCCTGAAGCATTGGCGCCAACCACAAAAAGCCTGTCCCCCAATTCAAACACGACAGAACGAAAATTTCTCCAGTTTTCCAAGGCAATTTTTTGCAAACGCATAATCTCTCCTAAAATTCTCCCATAAAAGCCTGACGTAAAAAAGAAGGCGACAAAGCGCTGGTAAACGCTAACTGCGTTTTTAATAATGTGTTTAGATTTCTTATTGCTTCAAATTTTGTTTGAATAATACCTGCAATGCGTTTTTGTTCGGCAAGCGGTGGGAGAGGGATAGGAATGTTTTTAACATCTTCAATTGTTATTGCTTGAAATGTACTCCCACTGCCCATTTCAGTAATTTTTGTTTCATAATGTTTGAAGAACGCGATAAGATAACCTCTGTCAACGTTTATATTATCTGCGCGAATTGCACATAATCCTCTACCGATACAGCAGTTTTCATTAGCCATATTTGTAGGACCGACGGGCGCTCTTACCGAAAGCAATATATCACCTTTTATTGCAATTCGTAATGGTTCAGAACACCAAACTCGTGGAACAGGTGATACAAGTCCAAAATCAGCCTTACCTTGATAAAACGGTAATCCATTATGTTCAGTATTGTAAGTACTGCTATCTGGAGACTGACCAGCGATAATTTCGCATACTTCTCCCAATCTCACAAATTTCCAGCCCAGGGGAAGCGTCTCGACGGATTTTTCTTTCATGGTGCCTCCGTGCATATCGTCAGCAGGGCTTCCGGCAAAACCGCTGGAACCGGTGATGCGGAAAAATCCCCGGTATTGCGTGTTACAATATACTGTGCGCCAACAGCAAGCGCACATTCGCTTTGCAGACAGTCTTCAAAATCATCGAAATTTTCATTGTCCAGCGCGGAAATGAGCTGATTCTTACTGAAACCCGCAACCGATAAAATTTCACAGACATAAAGCAGCATTTTTCGCCGTTCTTTTGTTGCGTAATCTTTACGTAAGATGAAATAAATATCAGGAAGAGTATGCGCCGCAAAAAACCCTTGTATTTTATTTTCAGAACACAGATTCATGACGGCACGGGCATATTCTGTGAATGGTTCACGAGAGGTGAGAAAATCAATAATTATATTTGTGTCAATCAGCACTACCATATCGCTCATCCCTCCATTCCGCTAATTCTTTTTTGTAGTCAAAATCAGCGCGGAGTGTTTTATGATACTTCATCAAACTTGCAAACGCCTTGCGTTTTTTTTCTTCTTCAAGCCGCTTGTTCTCTGCATTTTTTGCATCATGCAAAAAAGTGATAACGACCTCACACGGTTCGGCAGCCGTGAATTCCGAATCATCAATCTTAACGGTATTACCGCCTTCGTAAATGCCTTTTACCGCTATCATCGCGTTTCCTCCCGATTATAAAGATAATATAACATATTTCTGGCTTTTTTTCATGCCGCAAACAACCTCAGTTTTG
>JAIROZ010000194.1 GCA_031257255.1 Spirochaetaceae bacterium
GCTAACCCGGCGAGCCCGGTACGCGAAAATACCGAAATACCGAATACTTTTTCTTCCGGGAAACGCGCTCTAAGTTCCTCAAGATGTTCCGCCGTGCCGTCTAAGTCAAGTTTTGTGCCCACAATGACGCGCTTTTTTGAGAGTAGGGTAGGGTCGTACTTCCTGAGTTCCGCGCTAAGCGCATCAAAGGCTGTAAGGTAGTTGTCATCAGATAGGTCGATAATGAAGGCGAGCCCGCTTGTGCGGTTGATATGCTTTAGAAATTGAAAGCCCAAGCCGGCACCTTCGCTTGCTCCTTCGATGAGACCGGGTATGTCGGCAAGTACAAGGACGGGAAAACTGCCGTCATCATCCAGCCCCCATGCGTCAAGATTCAGAACGCCGAGGTTTGGTACCTTGGTGGTAAAAGGGTAAGGGGCAATTTTGGGACGGGCATTTGTGTATGCGTTCAGCAGACTGGACTTGCCGGCGTTTGGGAAGCCCGCAAAACCTATATCGGCAATTATTTGCAATTCGACACGGACAATACGCCGTCCGCCGTCTTGTCCGCCGTAGGCGATGCGGGGCGCTTGGTTAGTGGCGCTCTTAAAATGAATGTTACCCCAGCCGCCGTTTCCGCCGCGCAAGAGGCAAAAGTCGCCGGTATCTTTGGCAAAGTCGCGGATGCGCTCATCGGTTTCTCCGTCAAATAACACAGAGCCCGGCGGCACCGGAATAATTACATCGCCGCCTGCTCTGCCAAAGCGCCCACGTCCCTCGCCGTCATGACCATTTTCAGCCTTAAATGTCCGCTTGTAACGTAAATGATAGAGTGTGCGGAGATTGCGCCGCACGGTGAATATAACATCACCGCCTTTGCCGCCGTCTCCTCCGGCGGGACCGCCTTTTGGAACAAATTTTTCACGGCGAAAGGCTATACAGCCGTTTCCGCCTTTCCCGGATGAGACTTCAATTACCGCTTCGTCGGCAAACCTGTTCACCCTTCAATAATCGAAACAATTTTGCGCCCGCGCCGTTGTCCAAAAGACACCTTTCCATTTTTTAGCGCAAAGAGCGTATAATCGCCGCCGAGCCCGACATTTTCGCCGGGGTGTATTCGCGTACCCCGCTGCCGGACTATGATAGCGCCCGCCTTTACATTTGCGCCGCCAAATTCTTTAACACCAAGATATTGCGGGTTTGAATCGCGCCCATTTTTTGCGCCGCTCCCGCCCCGTTTCCGTGCCATACTATTAACTCCTAAAATAAACGCCATCGCAGCCCGCAAATCATTGCCGGCGCGTTACAATTTAGCGTTTTTTATTTTTATCCTGCAATTCTGAGGGAATTCCTCCGCCACAGAGCGAAGCCCCTCAACAAGAAATTCTCCCGCCGCAAACAAAAAATCCCGTCCGGCATCCGTGTCCGCTCTCGCCTCAAAGGCGGCAAAGCCTTCGTTTTTTGCGTCCGCCCGCACTTCTATGCCGTTCCGTCCTTCAGTAACCCGTAAAAAAGAGCGCACAAGAACGGAAACTGCGGCGCATACAAGGTCGCTGCCCCGCGCTCCGGCACCAGCATGACCTTGCGCTCTCAACGAGCGTATAATTCCCGACTCGTCAAGCGCCGCATCAATTTCTATCATTCTTTAGTCCTAACGGGACTCGAACCCGTCCTACGGCCTTGAAAGGGCCGTGACCTAACCAACTAGTCTATAGGACCGTGTAGGGCAGCGCTAATTAACTTTATGCTAAGTAACGCTCCTAAAGCCCCAAAGGTATGTTTTCCTATGCGGATATGTCTTCAACCTTTAGAACAGTAAACCATTGCCGGTGCCCTTTGGTGCGCCGGTAGTCCTTTTTGGGGCGGTATTTGAACACAATAATCTTTTTTGCGCGTTTGTGCGCCAGCACCGACAGGGATACCTTCGCGCCACTTACATAAGGCGCTCCAATTTTTACATCTTCGTCCGAAACGAGCAAAACCGAGTCGATTTCCAGTTTCGACCCCGGCTCGGCGTTCACCAATTCGGATTTGAACACCATGCCTTTTTCAATCTTGTACTGTTTGCCTTTGAACTCCACCAATGCGTACATCATTAACCTCTTGATCCTATCTTACCGGAGGTGAAAATTTTGCGCAAGGGGGGTGTAAAAATCCAAGATAAGGTCTAAAACAACGCTGATTTTGGGCTTTGCTTTGCAAAAGTCCGCATTGACTCTAATTTTTATTGTCTAAAACTTTGAATAAACAAGACAAGAAAACAGCAGATTGGTAGACAGAATAATCATTAAAATAAGTTATTGAGGCAAAAAAAGAGATATAAGGCATTGTTTGTACAATCATAAAATTTTGTTGTTTGAGTTAATGCCATTTTTCTTAACAAAATCCTGATATGCCAGTTTGATGCCGCGCTCTAAATCAGTTTTGGGCTTATAGCCTAACGCGGTAATTTTTGATACATCAAGCAGTTTGCGCGGAGTACCGTTGGGTTTTGACTTATCCCATTCAATACGGCAAACACGCCCCGCCGTATCTTCGTAGACAATATCGCGTATAATAAGCGCCAGTTCTTTTATTGTCAAATCTTTTCCACAGCCGATATTTACAAAATCTCCGGCGGACGAAGATAAATCCTTGGCGTTATATTTACGCATAAGCAGAAGCAAAGCATCCGCTAAGTCATCACTGTACAGGAATTCACGGCGTGGAGAGCCGTCTCCCCAAAGCGTTACATTATCCGCGCCGGAAATTTTTGCCTCGTGAAACTTGCGGATAAGCGCCGGTATAACATGAGAAGTATCTTTTTCGTAATTATCGCCCGTGCCGTAAAGATTGGTCGGCATTACAGAAAGAAAATTGGTTCCATACTGTTTATTATAGTAGGCGCACAATTTAATTACGCTGATTTTTGCCGCCGCGTAAGCCTCGTTTGTAATTTCAAGAGAACCTGTTAAAAGATATTCTTCCTTCAATGGCTGAGGCGCAAGTTTTGGATATATACATGATGAGCCTAAATTGATAAGTTTTTTAACGCCGTTTTTATAGGCGGCATTGACAACATTAAAGCCTATCATTGTATTTTGATAAATAAAATCCGCTGGGAATTCCGAATTTGCCCCAATGCCTCCGACTTTAGCCGCCGCTAAAAAAACATATTCGCATTTTTCTTTTTCAAAGAAAGCATCAACTTCGTCTTGCCTGAGCAAATCCAATTCCGCATGCGAGCGGACTATAAGATTGCTATACCCTTCGTCCCGTAATTTGCGTAGTATCGCTCCGCCTACAAGTCCTCGGTGTCCCGCGACATATATTTTTGCGTTTTGTTCCATATTACAACTCCTTATGCCAATACGCGCAATACCTTCAGCCTTTACACCCACCTGTTATTCAAAATAATTTTCCGTGGTATAACCGCCGTCTTTTAAGTGCGCTTCCCTTTTGGCAAGTTTTATATCATTTTCTACCATCATTTTAACAAGTTCCGGCAGTTTTATTTTAGGCTCCCAGCCGAGTTTTGATTTTGCTTTGGACGGGTCGCCTATCAATATATCAACTTCGGCAGGGCGGAAATACCGGGGGTCTATCTCAACGAGCGTCTTCCCGTTTGCGCTGTTTATGCCGTGTTCCGCCGCGCCTTTGCCTTCCCAGACAAGTTTAATGCCCACTTCATTAAATGCCATTGTAATAAACTCGCGCACTGTTGTTGTAACGCCGGTTGCCATAACATAATCATCAGGCTCATCTTGCTGCAGCATCAGCCACATCAATTCAACATAGTCGCCTGCAAAACCCCAGTCCCGCTTGGCGTCAATGTTTCCCATATATAATTTATCCTGCAAACCAAGACAGATTCTAGCGGCTGCTCGTGTAACTTTGCGCGTTACAAATGTCTCGCCGCGCAGCGGACTTTCGTGATTGAATAAAATTCCATTACATGCAAACATACCATAACTCTCGCGGTAGTTTACCGTTATCCAGTAAGCATACAATTTTGCCGCCGCATAAGGACTGCGCGGATAAAAAGGAGTTGTCTCTTTCTGCGGTATTTCCTGTACCTTGCCGAACAATTCCGAAGTGGACGCCTGATAAAACCGCGTTTTCTTTTCCATGCCGAGAATTCTGATTGCTTCCAATATGCGTAATGTTCCTAAAGCATCGCTGTCTGCCGTGTATTCCGGCACCTCAAACGATACCTGCACATGACTCTGAGCGCCTAGATTATATATCTCATCCGGTTGTATTTGCTGAATGATACGCGCTAGGTTTGAAGTGTCCGTTAAATCCCCATAATGGAGAATGAAACGCTTGCCTTCCACATGCGGGTCTTGATACAGATGGTCTATGCGCTGAGTGTTAAAACTTGACGAGCGCCGCTTAATGCCGTGTACTTCGTAGCCTTTATTCAGCAGGAACTCCGAAAGATACGCGCCGTCTTGACCGGTTACACCGGTAATGAGAGCTTTTTTCATTTTGTTTATTCCTTATTTATTAAAATCTGATTCATCCTCACACCCCTACCCTACTAACGATAGTAGCCAGTGTCTTAAAGATGAGATAATATACTTTATTTATCCCGCCTAAATCATCCGCTAATATAGCCCAATTCTCTCAATATATTATGATTAAAATATTTCCTTTCCTTGTCTATAAACCATCCCCATTTATTAAAATATTTGATCGCTGATTTTATATGTTCAAATAACATTTTATTTGATTTATGCGATTCCCTTGCATGATCATGAACTATTGACACATTGGGATAATAAATAGTTTTACCTACACAATGAATACGACGAATTAAATCGAAATCTTCGCAATACATAAAAAAGCGCTCGTCAAAAAACAGGTTGTGTTCTTTAATGGCGCTTGCCCGCAAAAACATAAAACACCCGGACAAACACGGCGGATTGATAATCTGATTATATCCATTGTTTCGCAGGACATATTTATCATTCAGTTTTTGTACGAATTTCAGGTTAGGAACAAAGCGGCGAAATATCAAATCAAAGGGTGTCGGTAAAAGTTTACAAAGATACTGGATCGACCCATCAGGATAAACAACCTTTGGCAAAATATAAGCAACATCATCATGTAAATACATATACGATGCCAATACTGGAATTATGTCAGGAGAAAAGCGTATATCGGGATTCATCACAATATGAAATTCCGCACCGCTATCAACCGCCTCGCGCAATGCGATGTTGTGTCCCGCTCCATAGCCTTTATTTTCCCCCGTGAAATAATAATGTATATTTTTATAAATTGTGAGAATTGAATCAATATCAGTCTTTACCGGAGAATTATCAATAAGATACAATAATCGATTATTAGAAGGACTATATGAATTTATGACACATTTTATCTGTTCCATATCAGAATTATAGAGGACAATAGACGCTGATATAATTCGCTCGTTAGACACAGGCAGTCATCCTGTTGGACAATTCTCTTTTTAAGGGATAACTTGAGCCGATAAAACTGTCTCTGCCAGTTATTAGAATATGCTTCATTCTATTATCCTCTCCCAATGTTTTGTGTTGAAATTATATTTTTTTATGACTTTTGCGGGTGCACCGACAACAATTGTATACGCTGAAACATTTTTTGTTACGACAGAATTAGCTCCTACTATAGCCCCCTTTCCAATCGTAATTCCTGGTAAAATCACAACACCTTCTCCAATCCATACATTGTCATCTATTACAACCGGACTAACCAAATACTCGCGCTGTATTGGCGGA
>JAIROZ010000203.1 GCA_031257255.1 Spirochaetaceae bacterium
CTCGGCGCGTTCCGCGAGGCGTATAACAAAGCCAAGCCCTGCATCCTTGAGCCGATAATGAAGGTGTCCGTGGAGGGACCGACTGAATTTCAGGGGAACATCTTCGCCAGTTTGAACCAGCGCCGCGGCATCATCAACTCATCCACAGAAGACGGCGCGTTTAGCCGCGTGGATGCCGAGGTGCCGCTTTCCGAAATGTTCGGCTACTCGACCGTCCTCCGCAGTATGACGCAGGGCAAAGCCGAATTCACTATGGAGTTTGAAAAGTACGGCAAAGCGCCGCAAAGCGTAAGCGAAGCCCTCATCAAGGACTACGAAGAAAAACGCCGGAAGGAACAGGGAAAATAAAACAGGACGGCGGATGAAAACCCGGTCGGTATTAAATCAGGCTATTTGCGCAGCGCGAAGCGGCAAGCATAGCAAAGCCGTCGGGTTGCTTGTGCCGCAGATTTATAACTACCGCGATAATTGGATTTTTTACTATACGCTTGCTCTTGCGTCATTGTATGTAGGCGATGCCGGCGCTGCGCGAGAGTATAGTAAAAGCGCTTATGATATAAGCAATGCTCAAACGCAGGTGCTGCTCCTTTTGGCTGCGCTCAACATCAAGCGGAGTGAAACAGGCCGCGCGATACAGTACTATCTACGCATTTTGGAAACAGATGCCGGCAATAAAATCGCATTGCGCGGCCTTGCTATCCTAAAAAAACACGGCGGTTCTGAACGTTTGAACGAATGGATAGAATCCGGCAAAATTAAAACGCTCTATCCGCCCTATCCGCCTGTTCCCGCAAAACGAAGCGCCGTCATTCCGGTTATTGCCTTTGCCGTCATAGGATGCGGCGCGTTTGTTGCATGGAAAACCGGTATCACCGCACGGTGGACGCAGGGGCCTCAGAAAATGCGGGCAGGCTTTGTCGAAAGCGCTATGGAACAGAACGGCAAAGAAAAGTTGATTGATATGGAAGGAGCATGGGAATATGTACTCACCGAAAAGGAAGTCCGCCATTATTATGAAAAAGCGAGAACGCTTTTTAACGAACAGCGTGATGACGCGGCGCGTGTGGAAATTAACAGAATACTGAATTCTAACGCTTCTGAGAGTATAAAAAACAAAATGCGGCAATTAGACGGATTGTTGGAGAATTCAGCTTTTAACACCCTTCGAGACCGTTTTTCCTCTGCGCAAGTTGCCGGTAATCCTTCTCTCTACAGGAATTGCACCGTGCTTTGGCGCGGTATGGCGGCTAATATAACAAATGAAGGTTCACGCACCAGTTTTGATTTGCTGGTCGGGTATGATACACGCGCCCGGCTCGAAGCCACCGTTCCCGTCTCTTTCACGAAGGCTGTCGAAGTAAGCGCTGAAACGCCGCTCGAAGTACTCGGCTCAGTTGTCCCAACTCAAAGTCCGCCCGGTTATGCGCTGAACGGCATAGCCATTCACCAAAGTATTTTGCCCCAATAACGGATATATATCGCTGTTACACCGCCCTCCGTTCACCCAAACATTTTAGGGCTTCATCCTGATGCAGCAGATGAAAACGCCGACTTGTGTAAATGCCGGGAATGCGGGACTGTACTTCGGCTTTGTCATTGGTTCCGGGTTGGCTATCGCTTTTTCGGCTATAGCGCAGGGACAAGCCGGCGCTATAGCTGCGATGCTCAGGCTGAAACAGGCAAGAGGTGTAGTACATAACCGTAGGCGGTCTATGTGAGACAGTAGCCCTGTTCACAATGGTACTTTCGATGACAAGCCTGTGGGCGGTTCGCGGAAACGGACTGCCATTTGCCATGAAGTTGCCGCTTAAGGAAGGCAGATAATCCCTGCTATGGATATCAGCCCGAGGGGTAGGTGGACAGTTGTTGATTATAGTCTACTCATGTATCGTAGGCTATCTTTCTTAACAATTTATAAATTCTAATACCCACTAATTTCTTTATTGTGCGTTTTAACACTGTTTTATATAAATTCCATAACGGCATATTATAGGCATTATTTTGTTCCAGCCATTTTGTCTTTGTTATAAATAATTCAGGATGTACTATATCTATCTGCTTATTATTTTTATAATATTCCTGAGGAATATTCATAGTTTCGAGTCTTTCTTTTTTTACATATAAAATAATATTTTGCCTATACCAAACTTCCACATCCTTTTTCGTCCATATATTTTTTCGTAAAAAATCAACACCTATATATCCGTATTCCATGAATATATTATACCAATAACTAGGCCATTGTTCGTTTATATGATTTAATCCGCCTTGTGATGGAATCGCCGCAGAAAACAGCACGATATCTGAGGATTTTGTAAGTGTTTCCACAAATGTTCTCGCTGATTCCGCCGGTAAATGTTCAGCAACTTCTACGGATATAGCAATATCATATTTCTTTTTAATATCTATTTGTTTATCCAATTCCATAGCCGTAAAATTTTCTTTCGGTATTTTTAATAATTCTTTATCTACCCATGCTCCGTCATAGCCTTTAATTTCATTTACGCCTAATTCTTTTAATACCGACAGCCAGACACCGGTTCCGCAGCCAAAATCAACAGCGGAATGTATACCCCTTATGACATCTAGAACAAGCGGTAAAATGATTTCCGTGCTTGTTAGGCTTCCCTGCCATTGCGCTTCATAAAACTTATTGCCGTACAATTCTTCTTTCCTTTTAATAACCAATGTTTTTAAGTCCATTGCCGCAAAACCTCCAAAACAATAAAAATATGTATCAAATTTGCCCTCTATGGGTCATTTTTACACCGCCTGTACAGGCAGTGCCGGCTTTTCCGCAATCCACCAGCCAGAATGGAGATGAACTACAAATAAGAACCGTAAAGATACTTATATTATACTTTATGATACTAGTCAATACCTTAAAAGCATTTATTATTTCTTTATAGGATATGAGGATAGAGGAGCAAAATATTCGAGATATACTGGCAAGTAATATAAAAGAAAACCGGAAGAAATGTGGGTTTTCGCAAGAAAAATTAGCGGAGAAAGCCGGAATTTCCACGCCTTTCGTTGCTATGATAGAGGTTTCCCGCAAATTTCCAACCCCGGATGTGCTGGAGCGGATAGCCGGAGCCTTAAATATCAAAACTTATCAACTTTTTGCCGTCCCGCCTTCTCCAGAAGAAGCAATGGAACAACTCAGGCGGGACATTGTAAGCGAAATTAAACAGACTGTCGGAGAATCCGTCGCCATAGCGGTAAAAGTAGCATTAGCGCAACGTTGAGGCGTGGCCGGAGTATTGCATTTCAGTGGCAAAACGGTACACACCTGGGGGCGACCTGAATACCTCACCGGGAAGAGATCCGGCACAGATAGTTGGTTGACACTTCCTCTTACACCGCCCTCCGTTCACGCACGGCGTCAATATCGTAACTAAACAGTTCCCGCAAGTCCGAAAGCCCCAGCGCCATAAGCGCCATGCGGTCGATGCCTATGCCCCATGCCGCCACA
>JAIROZ010000046.1 GCA_031257255.1 Spirochaetaceae bacterium
CCAATAAACAGACCTATCCCTTGCTCCCAGTCCCCAGAGGCGAATAGCGAATTCAATACTATGAGAGAGAGAGAGAGAGAGAGAGAGAGAGAGAGAGAGAGAGAGAGAGAGAGAGAGAGAGTCGGCAGAATGCGCTAAAACTTTAGCGTTTTTTTGTATGTAAGGTATGTAGGTTGTATAGCCGCTCAGGAACTCTACTTTCTTCATAACGGGAATAGTCTACACAAGGCGGGAAAAAAGCGCAAGTCCCCTCTCAGTAGCTGCATCGCCATAAAGATGCCCAGTGATTGCACACATCCTTTTTATGCCCTATTGACAAAATTTATTTCCCTATCTATAATATCCTAGTATTTCTATAGGAATACTATAAAAGATGGTGGTCATCGCTGTCAAAATTCAAACCGAAGGAGTTTATTATGAGTGGAATTCATCATTCGATTACCGAATTGATTGGAAAAACGCCGTTGCTGCGACTGCACAGGCTTGAGAATGAGTACAACTTGAACGCGGAAATCGTTGCCAAGTTGGAGTTGTTTAATCCGAATCAGAATGTCAAAGAGCGTATCGCTCTTTTTATGATAGAGGCGGCGGAAAAAACCGGCGCTCTTAAAAAAGGCGACACTATCGTGGAAATGAGCAGTGGTAATACCGCCATTGGGATGGCGGCTGTCGCGGCGGCAAAGGGTTACAAATTCCGCGCCATTGTTCAGGATACGGCAAGCAAGGATAACCTGCGGATTATCCGCGCATTTGGGGCGGAAATCGAGCCGCTTTTTAGCCAGCCTATCATTAAAAAGGCAATGGAAGAAAAACTCGATTTTATACAGGCTATTCACGAACTTTTGGCGGACGCGGCAAAGGCGCAAAATGTCTACACGCCGAATCAGGTTGAAAATCTAGATAATCCGGCGGCGCACCGCGCAACAACGGGACCGGAAATCTGGGAAGATACCGAAGGTAAAATTGACATTTTTGTTTCCGGCGCGGGAACCGGCGGAACGCTTGTCGGCACGGGTGCATACCTAAAAGAGAAAAACCCGGACATAAAAATTGTCGCCTACCAGCCCGGCGTCCATTCACGTCCGGTAGAAACCGGCGACTTCTCTATGCCGGAAATTTTGGGCGTTCACCCGCTCGAAATTCCTCCGCTCCTTCGCGGCGGCAAATTTTATGACGAAGTGATTGATGTGGAAGCGCCGGATGCTTACCAAGCCGCCCGCGCCGCCGCCAAGTTGGAAGGCATTATGGTAGGCAGTTCGTCCGGCGCTGCGCTTTTCGCCTCGATAGCCTTAGCAAAACGTCCCGAAAATAAAGGCAAACGGATTGTCGCCATACTGGCGGACTCCGGCTCGCACTACTTGAGTACGCCGCTCTGGGAACTGGATTAGCGCTTCCTCCATAATTCTCCGCTTTTACCTGAAAGGAATCGCGGGGATGGTATCGGCGTTAAAATATGCGCTCGCGCAGGCTTTAATAATCCGCGTAATGTCTTCCGGCGTTTGAACATTCTCGCCTTGCATAAGGAGGGCATACCCGCAGGCGATACAGATTGCGCGGGCTTCGTTGCGGTCATCACGGGAGGGGAGTACATCAAAGTCAAAGGTTTCCGCCATCGCGCAGATACGAGAGACAATTTGCGAACCCATAAATTGCGCCGTCTCGCGGAGACAGCAGGCAAGCAAACTCTCCAGATATTCAGGGTAAGGACGGAACAGCGGCTTGACATCCCGCTCCCAACATTCTCGGAAGATACGGCAGTATTCGCGGAGTACGCCTTCTATCATCCTAAGCATTTCGGCGCGGAATGCCGCCCGCTCTTGCGCGTCCACTTCGGTATGAAAAAACCACGCCGCATACGAGTAGACAAGGTTGCCCAAAAGATAGCCTAAGTCCGCCGAAAATGGACCCAAATGGGTATACTCCATGTCGATAATCTTCATTTCGGAACCGGAAATAAGCGTGTTTGAAGTATGCAGGTCGCCGTGAACAAGGCACTCGGTTTTTTTCATATAGATGTCGCGCAGACAAAGCAATTTTAGCCGCGCATCGCGTTTTTCCCAAAAACTATCGGCAAGTTGTTTGTGTACCGCGTCATAGGGCGCGCCGTTAAATTCCGGCACAGGAGCGCCGGACGCGCCGCCGCCAAAAGTTTCGCGGGTAAAAAGAATCTTTTCCATAATACGCGACATTTCCGGCGCGGTAAAACGCCGCCCCAGTTCTTTGTGGATGCCCTGGTCAAGGTAAAGTTCCGAAGTATAAAAGTTGCATTTGGCAATGTACTCGCCCATCATCGCGGCAAAGTACGGGTAGCGAGCGCCGCGCCCCAGCCCGAAACGCATAATGGTAAGGCAACTGTTGCCGCAAACCCAGTCCTCGGTTATGTAAAGATGACGGGCTTTATCCGTCCAGAGAATTCGGGGTACATACTGAGGGACAATGGCGGCGCGGAGCAGGTTGATGTCAACCTCCGCCTCGTTGCGCTCAGGGGGGAGAGGGGCATCTTTGCCGAAAAATTTTATGTACGGCTTGGCATGCTTCAGTATAAAAGATGAGATGCTGCCATCAGGATTTTGAACGGCAATGCGGTAAATGTAGTTTACATAACCATCGCCGTCTGTTTCGTTCCTGCCTATTTCTGTTACGGAAAGTTCCATGCCGGACGGGAAAAGTGAAAGGCAATTTTCAAGCAGATAATTTTTTATAGCAACGCAGTCCATAATCAATGGTCAATTCTTTGTCCCTATTATACCACAGAAAGACCGTGGGCGCAACAAGGCGGGTCACGCCCACTTGACACTTTTTGCTTTCATCTGTTAAGCTGATGGCAGATTTTCAGGGCGGGGTGAGCGGCTTGGTTAGCAAGACGTAATTCCCGACCGGCGGTAATAGTCCGCGACCCGGAGTATGTGTTTCGTATACATACTTTGGCTGAACCGGTGAAATTCCGGTACCGACGGTATAGTCCGGATGAGAGAAGATCGCCGCCTTTGTATAGGTAACGCTCCTTCTTGTATAAAAGCCCTTGGGGAATTTCCTCAAGGGCTTTTTTTGCCGCCAACCCGCCCCAAAGTAATATGTTTAACGATTTTGACCGTGCCTGTATGAAAAACGCTTTTGCCCTTGCCCGCCGCGCCGCCGGGTGTACCTCGCCTAATCCAATGGTCGGCGCTGTGCTTGCCAAAGACGGGAACATTATAGGACGCGGCTGGCACCGGCGGGCGGGCGCGGCTCATGCCGAGGAAGAAGCCATTGTTCAGGCTTGCGGCGGCGGCGCGGATGGCGGCGGCCGCGCCTTGTCCGCCGCCGGAACCGCGCAAGGCGCGACCTTGTACTGCACTTTGGAACCGTGCTGTTATACCGCGCCGGATAAAAAACGTCCGCCTTGCGCGGAACTTATCATCAAAAATGGGATAACACGGGCGGTTATCGCGGCGGAAGACCCGAATCCTCGTGTTTCCGGCGGCGGCATAGCGGCGCTAAGGCGGGCGGGCATCGTTGTGGAAACAGGGCTTTTCGCGGAAATGGACGAAGAATTGAACCGCGGCTTTAGGACATACCAAAGACTGGGACGCCCTTTCGTTCACCTCAAAATTGCCGCCAGCATGGACGGGCGCATCGCCTCAAAGGGGAGCGGCGGCAAAAAAACGGCGGAGACTATTACCGGCGCGGCGGCGCGGCGGCAGGTTCACGCATTGCGGGCATTTTATGACGCGGTGCTTGTCGGGCGCGGCTGCCTTGCCGCCGATGACCCGCGCCTTACCGTCCGCCATACACGGGGCAGAAACCCGCTCCGTGTGCTGCTCGATTCAAACCTGACGGTAGAAAAAAACGCCCTCATTCTGGGAGACAGCCCCGAAGAAGCCGCCAAAACGCTCGTTTTTTGCGCCGTCACGGCGGACGCCGCCCGCATGGCAGCCCTGCGGGAACGCGGCGTTACCGTAATTCCGCTAACGCGGGAGACTGAAGGGCTTTCTTTGCGGCAAGCGCTTGATGTTCTGGGAGAACGGGGCGTCCGCTCCGTGCTGGTGGAAGGCGGCGCGGCGGTATTCGGCTCATTTTTTAGAGAAGGCTTGTGGGACAGGCTGTCGGTGTATATCGCGCCGCTGGTACTGGGCGAAGGCATCCCCGCCGTAACGGGTTACGCGCCGCTGTCCGCGCGGGACGCGCTTCATCCGGCGAACATGAGGATAAAGCGGGTTGGCGGCGATGTGCTGTTAGAAGCAAACCGGGAGGAGTAATTATGTTTACAGGAATTGTTGAAGAAGTAGGCGAAGTTATCGCGCTGGAACGGCGCGGAGAACAGGCGCATCTTAGCGTCCGGGCGCAAAAAGCGCTGGAAGGCTCGGCGGAAGGCGACTCTATCAACATAGACGGCGTGTGCCAGACGGTAACCGCCATCCACAGCACTTCGTTCGACTTTGATGTACAGGCGGAAACTCTGCGGAAAACCACACTCGGCTCGCTGCGGGCGGGCGCTCATGTCAATTTGGAACGGGCGCTTCCGGCGCTTGCCCTTTCCGGCGGCTCCGGCGGACTGCCCGGTACCGCGCTTCCCTGCGGCAGACTCGGCGGACATATCGTTCAAGGACATATCCATTGCGCCGCTCCCATAAGGGAACTGCGGACAGAAGGGAGCAATGTTTACCTGACTGTCGAAATTCCGCCCCCTTATGAACGCTACTGTGTGCCGGAAGGTTCCATCGCGCTGGACGGAATGAGCCTTACCATAGCGCGTATGGAACGGCGCTTGGTAACAATAAACATCATTCCGGCAACTTTTGAAAAAACGGCGCTCCGCTTCAAAAACGCGGGCAGCCTGATGAACCTCGAAACGGATATTGTGGCGCGTTACATTGAACGCTTTGTTCAAGGCGGCGCAAAAAATCATCAAGAAGACGATTATCCGTCTCATCAATCTAAGGAGAAGATATGGAAACAATTTTTGCTGGCGTAGAAGAAGCGCTGGAAGAAATCCGGCGCGGGCGTATGCTCATCGTAACGGATGACGAAGGGCGCGAAAATGAAGGCGACTTTGTAATGGCGGCGCAATTCGTAACGCCGCAAGATGTCAATTTTGTAACGCTCTACGGGCGCGGGCTGCTTTGCCAGTCCATCACGACAAGCCGCGCCCGCGAACTGGAATTGCCGCTCATGGTAGAAACGAACACCGCCCTTCACGCAACCGCCTTCACCGTGAGCGTAGACCTGCGGCGCGGGGCATCCACAGGTATATCCTGCGCCGACCGCGCCGCCCTAATTCAGGCGCTCATAAACCCGGAAACCCGTCCCGGCGACCTGCGCCGCCCCGGTCACATCTTTCCGCTTATTGCGCGTCCCGGCGGCGTCCTTGAACGGCAAGGGCACACCGAAGCAGCCTGCGACCTGCCGCGCCTCGCGGGGCTTGCCCCCTCCGGCATCCTTTGCGAAATCCTCGACACGGACGGCAGTATGGCGCGGCTTCCGCGCTTAACGGAAATAGCCCGCGAGCATGGACTCAAAATTCTTACCGTAGAAAGCCTTGTTAAATGGCGGGAGGCTCACGACAGCGGCTACACCGATACACCGGAGGAGAACGCCTGCCCCGCCGCCGGAGCGCTGCTTCCAACACGCTGGGGCGCTTTTCGTATTTCGGCATACCCGAACAAAGAAAACGCCGCCATGCCGCACATCGCGCTTGTTTCGCAAAAAGCCTTCGCGCCGGACAACGCGCTTGTTCGTGTTCATTCTGAATGTTTTACCGGCGATGTGCTTGCCTCTCTCCGGTGCGATTGCGGCGGTCAACTTGAACAAGCGATGCGGCGCGTTGCGGAAGAAGGCGGCGTTGTCGTCTACCTAAGACAGGAGGGGCGCGGAATCGGGCTTACCGAAAAAATTCGCGCCTACGCGCTGCAGGATTCAGGTTCCGATACTGTTGAGGCAAACCTGCAATTGGGCTATAACGCGGATGAACGCTGCTACGAAGAAGCGGCGGCTATTCTGCGCGGACTGGGCATTACGGGGCTGCGGCTTCTTACAAACAATCCCGCGAAAGCCGCCGCCCTCCAAAGCGCCGGACTTACGGTACACGGCAGGGAAGCGCTGGAATTGGAGCCTCACTCCGAAAACCGCGCCTATCTTGCCGTTAAAAAGCACAAATTGGGGCATAAATTAGCATTGGTCTAATATCTACCCCGAAAAATTTTATATTGAGGAGTTTTTATGTACAAAGAAATTAACGGAAATTTGGAAGCCGGCGGGCGGAAAATGGCAATTGTGGCGAGCCGTTTTAATGATTTTATTACGGCGCGGCTTTTGGACGGCGCAATGGACTGCTGGCGGCGGCATGGCGGCGCGGACGAAGATGTAACGGTAGTCCGTGTACCCGGCTCGTTTGAAATTCCGCTTGCCGCATCGCGCCTTGCCAAAAGCGGCAAGTACGGGGCGGTTGTCTGCCTTGGCGCGGTGATTCGCGGGGCTACGGCTCATTTCGATTTGGTCGCGGCGGAGGCAGCAAAAGGCGTGGCGCAAACCGCCCTTTCTACCGGCGTCCCCGTGATTTTCGGCGTCCTTACCACCGAAACCATCGAACAGGCGGTAGAACGCGCCGGAACAAAGTCAGGCAACAAAGGCTTTGACGCCGTCCTTTCCGCCCTCGAAATGATGTCGGTAATGGAAGCATTAGGATAACGCTGTGCGTTACCTTAATGTAGTTTGCGGGCAGGTTGTCCGCAAACTACATTAACAAAGAGAGTGAATATAATATACAATTAAAAAAATCATGGGTTTAGAAAAGATGACATACCAGAACCTGGCGGATAAAACCGGCTTTTCGCCGGCTACAATTTCGCGGGTACTGAGCGGGGCGGATAGTGTACGCGGCGAGACGCGGCAGGCATTGCTCGAAAAAATTGCGGATTTGGGTTATGAGACTGCCGACTTTGCAGCCCGCAGTAAAAAGCAGTCACGCGGCATCATCATTTTTAATTTGCCCACTCTGGAAAATCCCTTTTACGCGGAAATTATATCCGGCGCAAAAGCCGCCGCCGTCCAGCGCGGCTACCAAATGCTGATAAACGAAGAACATATAAACGAAAGTACCATCAACGGATTTTTGGCAATGCTCAAAAAAACGCAAGCGGCGGGACTTATCCTCACCAATCATGTTGCGCCTTGTTTTTTGCGCCGCATAAACGATGCGATTTCGACTGTTCAGTGCTGTGAATACGACAAAAATTTTGATATGCCCTTTGTTTCGATAGACGATGCGCAGGCGGCGCGGAGCGCAATGCAGTTTCTTTTTTCGCTGGGCTGCAAACAAATCGCTTTTTTGAATGGACCAATACGATACAAATATGCACGGGAAAGGCTGCAGGGCTATCGCGAATCGCTCGATGCCGCCGGCATAGAAGAAACCCCCGCATTTGTTATGAATCTGCCGGAGATAAGTTACAACCTCGCTGTCTCTGCCGTGTCTGCTTTGTTTCGGAGCGGAGCGCGTCCCGAAGCAATTTTTTGCGCTTCGGATGTATTTGCGGCGGCTGTTATCAAGGCGGCATTCCGCGAACATATATCCGTCCCCGGCGACCTAATGGTAGTCGGCTTTGATAATGTACCAATTTCGTGGATGACAAGTCCGTCCATAACCACCATAAATCAGCCATGCGAAAGACTGGGTGTCTCGGCTTGTGAACTGCTGGCAGAGCGTATAGCCTGCGGTAAAAATACCGTGCCCGCTTCGCAAGGCATATTTTACGAAACAGAAATTATAGTCCGTGAATCAACGGCTAAATGAGCATATCTACTAAATGGAGGGGTAGTTAAATGAAGTGTACTTATGCGCTGTTTATGGCTGCGCTTGTAATGGTGTTTGCCGGGTGCGATAAAAAGACATCCGCACAGTTGGAATTAAAGTTCGCGCATTACGGCGCGGAAGACAGCGAGGCTCAGACTGCGGCAAAGCAATTCGCCGCCAATGTTGAACGGCGCACGGACGGAGCGGTAAAAATCATCATTTACGCCAACAATACGCTTGGCAGCCCGCCGGAAATCCTTGAGCAACTTTTCCTCGGCACTGTGGACATGACGCTGTCGGGTCATGACCAGTTTGCCAAACATATTCCTCTTTTTGACACGGTTTCTATTCCGTTTTCCCTGATTAGTTATGAACACGCGGACAAAGTACTGGATGGTCCATTCAAGGACTGGGCAAAACCGGAACTCGAAAAAATGAATGTCATCATGCTCTCCAATTGGGAATGGGGTTTTCGTCAAATTACCAATTCAAAACGTCCTGTGCTCAAGCCGGAAGATATTGCGGGTCTAAAGATACGGACGCCGCCGGCGATGGCGCAACAGGCGGCAATGCAAGCGCTCGGCGCTAATGTGCAGACAATATCCTTCGGTGAATTGTCAATGGCAATGCGGCAAGGTGTTGTCGATGGACAGGAAAATCCTATCAGCACGATATATAACCTAAAACTGTACGAATCGCAAAAATATATTACCATGATTAACTACTTGTATAGTTCGCTGGTTCATTCTATTAGTAAGGATGCGTGGAATAAACTTACAGACGAACAGAAAACGATTTTTCAGGAAGAGTCCGATGCCGCCCGGCTTCTTATGCGGCAGATTATACGCGACAACGAAGCATATCAGATTACGGAAATGCGGAATTATGGCATACAGGTAGACTCACCCGACCTAAAGCCTTTTGCCGGTAAAATGCAGCCCGCGTACGAAAAAATTCGCGCCAATACCGGAGCGGATAACTTCGATAAATGGATGAATATGGCGGCGCTTTACGCGCCGCCGGAAGCCGTAGAAATTTCTCTGGTAGGCGCTCCTTAGAGACGGTATGCTAACCTTTGCTATTTTTGGAACCTTGCTTATCTTTCTCTTGCTGAACATACCGGTTTTTACGGCACTGGGGCTTTCTGCCGTTATTTTTCTTGTATGTTCCGGCGGCATTCAATTCCTCGCTATGCTCCCGCACCGTATGTATTACGGCACTACAGGGTTTACACTGCTGGCTATTCCATTTTTCATTTTTGCCGGCAACCTTATGAACAGGGGCGGTATTACAGCCCGTATTTTTGCCTTTGCCAAGGCGCTAACAGGGCATATACCCGGCGGGCTTGGTCAAGTAAATATTATGGCAAGCATCATCTTTTCCGGTATGTCCGGGTCGGCGGTGGCAGACGCAGCGGGTTTGGGGCAGATTGAACATAAGGCGATGGTAGACGATGGCTATGAACCCGCAGTTTCCGCATCGCTCGTTGCCGCTTCGTCTGTTATTGGTCCTATCATTCCGCCCAGCATCCCATTTGTGCTGTACGGCGCGATAACCGGCGTATCGGTGGCGCGGCTTTTTATAGCGGGCTTTTTACCCGGCATCGTTTTGGGCATAGGGATGATGATAGCCTTAGCGGTAATGGCAAAAATTTATCATTATCCGAGCGCCCCTCACATGGAACGTATAAGCGTTATTTGGGCGGCTTTTAGGCGGGCATTTTGGGCGCTTATGGCTCCGGTGATTATTATAGGCGGCATTATGTCCGGCTTTTTTACCCCAACTGAAGCGTCCGTTGTGGTAACATTCTATGCGTTGATTTTGGGCTTTGCATACAAAGACCTCAAGGTAAAAGACTTGCCCGGCATCATAACTTCGACGATAAACCAGGCATCGGGACTGCTCTTTATTATGGCGGCGGCGAACTTCTTTGGCTGGCTCATTCTCTATAGGAAATTGCCGGACAACATTATTCAGAGCCTTACCGGTTTTGGGCTAACACAAAATGCTGTTCAGTGGATTATCATCGGTATTGTGCTGATAATGGGCTGTTTTCTCGAAGGCAACGCGATTTTTATGATAACACTGCCTATTTTTATGCCCATCATAACGATGTTTAACATAAATGTGATAAATTTTGGCGTTGTTATGACGCTTTTAATAATGATTGGCAACCTTACGCCGCCAGTGGGGATGTGTCTTTTTGCTGTAGACTCTTTCGCAAAAGTGGGCGTTATTAAACTCGGCAAAAAGATTTTGCCATACCTTGTGGTGATTCTTATCGTTACGATAATTATCGCGTTTGCGCCGGAAATTACATTGTATTTGCCAAATAAGATAATGGGGGGGGGGGGGGGGTAATGCTGAAAGCCATACAATCGCTCGATGCTGCAACGCGCTTGATTTTGCGTATACTATGCGCCTTGCTGTTTGCCGCGCTGGGCGTTTTGCTGCTTGTTAATGTTTTTTTAAGGCTTGCCGGAAGTCTTACGCAATTTTTGACCGGAAAAGGATTAGGCGGCGCGGCGGCATTTATTACAAAGATACTGCCCCATACTTCGTTCCATTGGTTTGATGAAATTGTCGAATTATGTTTTTCCGCCCTTGTTTTTTACGGGGCGGCATCGCTTTGGGCGGTAAAAGGGCATTTTTCCGCCGGAGACTGGCTTAGCAAACGCTTGCCCGGCGAAAAATCATGTGCTGTTTACAAAATGTTTGTAATGCTTATGTGCGCCATTTTCTTTGCGGTGCTGTTTTATTTTGGCTGCCGCCTCGTCGCTCGCGCCACGGAACTTTCAACTGTTTTCCAAATTCCCAAAAAGGTGATGTATTCCTGCATTCCTGTATCGGCGTTCATTATGCTCTGCTATTCCGTGGCAGAGATAACGCAGGATATTCGGGGTTTTGTATGCGGAAAAAAACACATACCTTGACCTTATATTCAAGGTCAACAATTTGCTTGCAAAATGACATTCTACACTGTATAATAGTGAAAGGAGGTTTCAAATGAAGAAACTTGTGGCTAATGATTTAAATGCCTGTATGAACTGTCTTACCTGCGAAATTGTCTGTGCTAAGGCATTCTACAAAAAAGGCAACCCTATCGAAGAGAATTTGACCTGTCTGCATGTAACAACCAAAGACGGCAAACTCAAGATTGTTACTTGCGCCCAGTGCGGCAAGTGTGCCAAGGTCTGCGAAGCGGGTGCCATCGCGCAGAACAAAGCGGGTGTTTACACTATCGATAAGGAAAAGTGTAAGCAGTGCGGCAAATGCGTGGATGAATGTCCCTTCCATGTAATGGTTCTTTCCAAAGACAGCAAAATCCCCAGCAAGTGTATTGCCTGCGGAATTTGCGCCAAGAACTGTCCGCAGAATGTGCTTGGCATCAAAGAAAAAGAGGCGGCATAAGTCCCGCCGCTGCCGGTTAAAGTCCATCAGGGCTTTAGCCTGCGGCAAAGTTGCCCCTAAACCGTTCACAGACAAATGCCAAAAGCCGGACAAATGCTTTGACTGTTACCTGTGAGCGAGTTTTCAATGTTAAATTTTTTGAATTCCCTTTAGTATTAGCCTTTAGCGAGACTTGTGAAAATTTTTTAGTGTAGAATACAATAAATCCAGCCGTTTGCGGCTTTATATTTTTTATTGTTACCCATATAAAGGCGGGTAGCAAAGGAGTTTTCTGTGAAAAAATTTTCAGGAACCATTGCTATGGCAATGGTTGTCGTCATGCTCGCTTGGAGTTCTACAAGTTGTTTGTCGTATGTGTACCGTTCGTCAAGCACACCGGCAAGAGTAGGTTTTGCAATTATTGATATCGTTACTCTTCCTTTTTCGTTGATTGCGTTAGCAATAGTTCTGATAATTGGCGATAATTCCACCGAAATGGAATCGCAAACATTCATGGCTAATCTGGAGAATAAAGTTGCATCCAACCCGGAGTATCTTTCTTTAGTAAACAAATTATACTCTTTGCCGGAAGCGGAACTTACCACTCTAAGGCGTATTGCGAATTCAATATCTAAAGCAGAACAAGATTCTTTAATAGAAAGAATTAGCGTCTTGTCCGAAGTGGAACGGTCTTCTTTATTTAAAGCTTATGTATCTTTGCCCGAAACTGAAATTATTTCTTCTATACAAAGAATAAACTCCTTCTCCGATACTGAGCGTGTTGCCTTGATTCAGCATTTTAAATCATTGTCCGAGCCAGAACTTGCTTCTTTGCTTGAAGAATTAAAAGTCTTTAATAAAGAAATAGACACCATTGCGGCGGCGGACTATTCTGCCGAATTGACATACGCAACACCTTAAATTGCTTTTGCGGGAGTGGGGGTCGCCCACTCCCCATTCCCTTTTCAATCTGATAGAATTCCCACATGGAAAATGAACAAAAGACTATAGGAGATTTCTTGCAGGAGCGGCGCGGGTTTATTTTGGGAACAGTTGCCGCGCTTGCCGCCGTTGTAATAGGTATATCGGCGTTTTTGCTTATACGGGATGCGCTGGAAAAAAAAGCAGCATTCAATCTTGAAAACCTTATTACCCACTACAAGGAACTAAAGCCCTCATTTGACGCCGCCGGCAGTACAGACACGACAGATACTGCCGCTACAACAAACGCCGCAGATGATACTGTTGCCGGCGCTACGGACGCGGAGGATACAGCCGCCGCAGCAAGCGCTGCAGATGACAAAAAAGCGCAAGTAGAAAAGTTGCTTGAAGACTTGCTTGCCTTTGCCGGCAAATCATCAGGGTATATGCCGGCGAGCGCCTATTCCATGGCAGGCAGCATCTATGCCGCCAGAAAGGACTGGGCTGCGGCAGAAGAAGCCTACCTCAATTCGGCAAAAAAAGCCGGTAAAACATTCCTTGCGCCTGTATCTTACTTTAACGCGGCTGTCTGCGCGGAAGAAGCAGGTAAAACTGACGATGCCCGCGCCTATTGGACAAAAAGCCTGTCTTACGCGGACTTTCCGCTTGCTGCCCGCGCTCAATTTTCGCTATCGCGTACTTTCGATGCGGAAGGCAAAACAGACGAGGCGCTCGCCGCTTACCGTCTGCTCATCGAAAAGTACGAAAAAGAAGAAGAGTGGACAAAATTGGCGCATAGCCGCATCATTACGCTGGAACAAAAGGGAGAATAACCCTTCAATATGGAACAATACAAACGCGACCATACCTGCGGAGAACTTAACGCGGAAAATTCCGGCAAGGCGGTAACGCTGAACGGCTGGGTTGGCAAACTCCGCAATCTGGGCGGTATCTTTTTTATCGACCTGCGGGACAGATATGGGATAACTCAGATTGTGGTAGATGAGGACTCTGGAAGCGCGGCGCGTTCCGTTGCGGAAACGCTAAGAAACGAATATTGCATTGCCGTTCAGGGGACGGTACGCGAACGCCCCGAAGGTATGCGGAATGCCGGAATTCCCACAGGCGGCATAGAAGTACACGCATCTCAACTTGCGGTATTGAATCGCTGTGATGTTCTTCCTTTTCAACTTGACGATGACGCTCCGGCAAAAGAAGAATTGCGCCTGAAGTACCGTTACCTCGACCTACGGCGCGCCAAACCTCAGCGGCTTATCAAACTTAGGAATGATGTGAGTTTTGCTGCGCGTGAATTTATGCAAAGCGAGAACTTTTACGAAATTGAAACCCCAACGCTAATAAAATCCACACCGGAAGGGGCGCGGGACTATCTTGTGCCGTCCCGCCTTCATGCGGGTAATTTTTATGCGCTGCCGCAATCGCCTCAACTTTACAAACAATTGCTTATGGCGGCTGGTTTTGACAAATACTTTCAAATTGCCCGTTGTTACCGTGATGAGGATGCACGCGGCGACCGCCAGCCTGAATTCACTCAAATTGATATTGAGATGAGTTTTGTAAGCCGCGAGGATGTGCTCAACCTAACAGAGCGTCTAATGGCGCATATTTTCAACAAGACGCTCAGGCTGGAACTTCCAGCCAAATTCCGCCGCATTACTTACGCGGAGGCTATCGAGACCTACGGCACCGACAAACCCGACCTGCGCTTCGCTCTTCCGTTACAGGACTTTTCCACCTTTGCCGCCGCAAGTGGATTTCGTGCTTTTACCTCTGCGCTCGAAGAAGGCGGAGCCGTCAAGGCGCTTGTGGTACCGGATGCTGCGGTTTATTCCCGCAAACAAATTGAAGAACTTGAATCTTGCGCAAAAATATACAAGGCAAAAGGACTAGCATGGATGAAGGTTGCAGGCGTTGAGGGTTCGGTTAAACTTGAAGGCGGCGTGTCTAAATTTTTTGAGAGTAAGACTGCGGAAATATGCGCGGCGCTAGACGCAAAAGCAGGCAGCCTTATTCTTATATGCGCAGATGCCCGTTCCAAAACAGCCTGCATAAGTCTTGGGGCTGTGCGCTCAAAACTCGGCAAAGATTTGGGGCTGACAGATACACTCGCAGACGGACAGCAGCGCTTTGAGTTTGTCTGGGTCTTGGACTTTCCTCTTTTTGAGTGGAATGAGGACGAAGGGCGCTGGGAGGCGGCTCATCATCTTTTTAGTTATCCGCAGGAACGCTATCATGCGGCGCTCGAATCAGACCCCGGCGCGGTACTAGGCGATCTCTACGATCTCGTTCTAAACGGTTACGAACTTGCTTCAGGCTCTATCCGTATACATGACCCAGAATTGCAAAAACGAGTATTTGCCATAGCAGGCTTTAGCGAAGAAGAAGCGGAACGGCGTTTTGGATTTTTGACAGGAGCATTCCGTTACGGAGCGCCCCCCCATGGCGGCATAGCGCCGGGGCTTGATAGGCTTGTAATGCTTATGGCGGACGAAAAGTCGATTAAAGAAGTAATAGCATTTCCAAAAAATAGTTTTGCGCAAGGGCTAATGGATGGCAGCCCCTCACCCGCCGAAAAAAAACAACTTGATGAACTAAATCTTACAGTAAATCGTTAGGGCAGCACTGATTAAATCCTCGATTGGATTTAATCAGTGCTTCCTTA